>CAKPUA010000001.1:0-266810 GCA_934191235.1 uncultured Prevotella sp.
CAATTATTCCTTGTTACGTTATTTCCAATAAGTTTCCGAGGCTTTTGGCTGAACGCGAAATAATAGCGAATGCTTTGTTTTACCAACGATGTCATGTACAAAGCCTTGGCGTTTCATCTTGTCTTGCGAGAGCATGACGAGCCAAGACTCTGTCATAAGTGCAAAGTTATGACAATTTTGTGAGAATATGGTCCTATATTGTCAGAAAAATTAGACGGATATTGGAATTTCCTTCTGTTGTGATGTTAAATATCCAAGGCTTGTGGGGGAAACAATAGGGGCGGCACCTTGATGGCACCGCCCCTATTTGATAGACGAATCCTTTCCTAATATGTATTATAAGGTGTTCACCTTTAGTTGTTGAGTCTTGTATTTGTCGCTTTCCACGGTGAGTGTCACCTTACCAGGCTTGGTTCCGGCTCTCAGTATGACGAGGGCTGAGCCTTGGAAGAGACTGCGCTCGTTGCCGGTGGTAAGTTCGTCGGAGGCAATGAATCCGTTGTCCACAGCCACGATGCTGGCATCGCCGCTGACAGAAAAATGGAGTTTGTCACCGGCATCCCATACCCGGCGTCCTTTCTTGTCAACAGCCAGAATACGCACATGGAGCAAGTCTTTGCCGTTGGCATGCCACTTCTCCTGGTCGGCTATGGCTTTGAGTGCCACGGCATTGCCCGTAGTCTCAAGCTTGTGTCGGGCTATCATCTTGCCGTTCTTGTAGGCCACGGCTTCTATGTAGCCAGGTTCATAGGTCACGTCCTTCCACTCTATGCGGTTGCGTTGTTCCGGGTTAGTGCTGTTGGGCTTCTTCCCTAAGCTCTTGCCGTTGACCAGCAGTTCCACCTCATCGCCGTTGGTGTAGGTGTAGAGTGACACCTTGCTGCCTGCTTCGCGGTTCCACGACTCCGAGAGGTCTCCGGTGCCTACGTTGATGCCGTTCCACATGTTCTTCTTGTTGCCCTTTTCTATGATGCCAATGTGTACGGTGGGCACGTCGGTGAAGAAACTCTTGACAAAGTAGGCGTTGGGTTTGGGCTGCAGTGAAAGGTCGAACACGCCGTTGTTCCATCCCTTGAGTGGCCATCCTTGGCTTTCGCCGAGATAGTCGATGGCTCCCCAATAGGCAAGGCCCACTACCTTGTCGAGGTTCATTCCGAAATAGTTGGGCCCCATGGCTGCCACGCTTGCTTCGCTTTGGTAGAACATTTTGTCGGGATAGCGGCGGCTGTCGCCGGGGAAGTACATGTAGCGGTAGTTGTAGGAGTTGACGTCTGTCGCTATGGCGAGCGGAGCAGGTATGGAGTCGGTTTCCAGGCTGCGGTACCGCGGATGCATGGCTACGGTGGTGAGGCGAGTGTCGTCGTAGCGATGGATAAGTTCACGCTGCAATTTGTATGCCGTCACGCCCCAGTCGTTGAACGGAAGGGTGGAATATTGCTGCAACTCGTTGCCGAGACTCCACAGAACCACTGACGGATGGTTGCGGTCACGCTTCACGAACTCAGGCACGTCATACTGCCAGAGTGCCGCCCAGTCCACACGGCCGCCAGCATATTGGGTGAGCCACTTGTCATAGAGCTCGTCGACCACAAGCAGTCCGTATTTGTCGCATAAGCGTAGGAAATCTTCGCTGTAGGGATTGTGCGAGGTGCGCACGTGGTTGAATCCGAACTCCTTCATCAGTTTCAGCCGTTTTTCTATGGCGCGTGGATAGGCTGCTGCGCCAAGTGCTCCGAGGGTGTGGTGGTTGGCCCATCCTTTGAGCAGCACTTTCTTGCCGTTGAGCAGCAGTCCGTGTTCGGGTGTGAACTGCACGGTGCGCACGCCGAAAGGTTCCTTGATGCAGTCTGCCACGGTTCCGTCTTCACGATAGAGTGTTACCTCGGCTGTATATAAATAAGGTGTCTCGCACGACCACAATTCAGCGTCTTCGAGTGTGATGGTTGGCAGGGCATATTCACGGTCTCTCCATTTTGCGTTAAAGTTGACGTCTTGTTTTTGTTCTGCCACCACTTTTCCGTCTGCGTCAAGTATTCTCACACCCACAGGGAACGACTTCTGTTTGCCGCGGCACACGATTTCTGCCTGAATGTCAACCTTGCAGTTGTCGGTAGTGCGGATGAAAAGGGGGTGTCGTGGAAAATAGAGGTCCTTGTCTGTGACGATGAGGTTCACGTCGCGGTAGAGGCCACCACCGGTATACCAACGTGAGTTGTTGGGGTTACGGGTATCTGCTTTCACGGCTATTTCGTTCTCTCTGCCGAACTTAAGCTTGTCTGTGATGTCTATGTCAAATCCCAGATATCCGTAGTCCGTACCGCCTATACGCTGCCCGTTCAGATAGACGTCGCCCACCAACATGATGCCTTGGAAGTCGAGCATGATGCGCTTGCCCTTCCATTCAGTCTTGGGGGTTAGGGCATAACGATACCAACCGATGCCCATTTCCTTGAATCCTCGTGGACTGAGCCGACTTTTCACGTTGGCTCCGGCATCACTGTTGTCGGGGCGCTCGGACGCATCGGGAGCCACCCATGGTTGGCTAATCTGGAAATCGTGCGGCAGGTTTACGGTTTCCATTTGGCTTGTTGCCAACTGTTTTATACCTACATCGCCACGATGGAATTGCCATCCCTGGTCGATGCTGATGGTGTCGCGCACTGCGGCAGTAAGCGGCAACCATCCGAGGAGTGCCGCAGAAAATAAGATAATATTTTGTTTGTGCATTTCGGCTGTTCTTTTGTTGTGTTATAGGTAAGGTCTGAACACTATCAGTTGCCGTCTGGTTTGGTGACGTCAGACTTGACAGAGGTGTACCACACGAATTTAGTGAAGTCGTCGGGCTGTGCGGGCGAATAGTCTTTCCAGTCGGGACGAAGGTCTTTCACGATGGGCAGGTTGAGTTGCTTCATGCCCATCACGACCATCTTGGCCACCTCGTAGGCGCCATAGGGGTTGAAGTGGGTGTTGTCGGCCAACGCCTTGGTCTGGCCAGGATAAGTGTTTGCAGGATAGTGAACCAGTGCCTTGGTGCTGTTTTCATAGCCCAGCGTTTCAAAGAAAGTGCGGGTCATGTTGTGCAATTCGATGACAGGCACCTTCTCGCGCTTTGCTACGGCACGCATGGCATCGGGATAATCGCCGTGGGTCTCTTCGATTTTTGTGTTTGTGCTATCGAACTTGCGGCGTTGTGTAGGTGTGATGAACACGATGTTGCCACCTTTCTTGCGCACGTTGTCTATGAAAATCTTCAGATTGTGCACGAAGTTGTACCATGCTCCGTCGCCTGGGCGGTGCTCCTTTTGGTCGTTGTGGCCAAACTCACAAAACACATAGTCGCCCTTTTTCATCATGGAGAGCACCTTGTCGAGACGGTTTTGGGCTATGAACGAGCCAGCGGTGAGACCGCTTTCGGCTTGGTTGGAAATGGCGATATTGGTGTTGAACCACCGGGGAATCATCTGCCCCCAACTGGCGTATGGCTCAAAGGCCTGATCAACAACGGTGGAGTTGCCGCAGAGGAAGAGTGTGGTAGCGTGGTTGTCGGGTGTCACCTCAATCTTGCTCACCATGGGTTCTGAACCTGTGAACTCGAGCGTGAGGCGGTCGTCCCAACTGAAGTGTCCGTTCTTCTCACGTGGCTTCAGCTTGACCGATTTCTTGGCGTCAATCTCCGGGGAACGTTTGTTGAGAACAAACTCAACAGTCTTCAGTTCTCCCTTCTTAGTCTTTGTCTCTTCCAACAACAGACGGCGCGCTTCGGCCCGCACCACAGTGCTGCCTGCTTTCTTCTTCGATCCGAGTGTCACTTTGACCAGGTAATTGCCGTCGGGAACCTTGACCGAGTAGAAGAACGATTTGTTGCCTTTGGCTGCCGTGATGTCGGTGAGGTCGTAACCATAGCCTGTGGCATCGGAATAAGTGGGTTGTTGCTTGGTCAAGTCGAACGTCTGTGCCGAGCTGCCCATGGGCGTCAGTGCCAGAAGGGCACCAGACAGGAGTAGTTTTGCGTATTTCTTCATTGTTTTGGGTATTGATTTATTCTGTTCGCAAAATTACACAAGATTTGTCTAAGACCCCGGTCATAGCTGTACAAAAATTCGCCATATCGTACAAATAGTACCGGATTTATTTTGTTTTGTCTTCAAATTGCATTACCTTTGTCGATGTGGAAAAGCATACCAATTGTTAATCGGAGGACTTAATCATGAAAAAGATAACTGTTGAGAATTTCGATGCTGAATATGAAGATTCAATAGAACAGCAGCAAATCGATAAGTTCGTGTGTGACGAGATGGGCAGGCAGATTCACCGCTACATCAAGGGCATGTCGGGGAGCAAGCAGATTATGCTCAAGTTCGAGGAACAACTCTCCTCGCTGACCATAGCGCAGAAAGAGGATGCCATAGCCAGATATATAGATCTGAACCGCAAGGCCATCAGCGGTCTTGATTTCAAGATAGTGCTCACACGTGCCATGGCCAACTATTGCGACACGTTCGACTACCTGCTCACGCTCGTGAACGACAAGCGGAAAATGGTGTACTACCTGAACCGTATCAAGAGTAAATACATTCAGTATCATACGGTGTTTGAGGAAAACGGTAAGTTTGGCATCAAGGACCATTCGGGCAGGGTGCTCGTACAGCCGCGTTACGACTTTCTTCGCACGGTATACACCTATGTGGATGACTTATGTGTGATGCCCATCATTGCACAGAAGAACGGAAAAATGGGGCTCATCCTTCCCGATTATCACGATACGGTGGTGGCAGACTTCGTTTACGACGATATCTCGCTGCGAGACGAGTATCCCTATTTCGAGGCCACGCGCGATGGCTTCACGGGACTGATAGACAAAGACTATAACTTTATAAGACTATAAAAACACACAAACGAAAAGGAGTTGTCCGAGAGGGCAACTCCTTTTTTCTTAGCAGCATTCATGCACAGAATGCTTATTTCTCAAGCTTGGCGTCACTTCTGAGTACCAGTTTTATTTTCTTTCCCTTGCCGATGACGGGCTTTTTCCATGTTCCCTTACACACGAGAATGGTGGTCTTCTTGCCTGTGGGGGCTGCATTCACGGCATCCTGCAAGTCGAAAAAGTCGCCCCATCCGTTCTTGGCTACCACCAGGTCGTAGTGGCGCACGTACTTTTTCAGTGCAGGTACTTCCTTGGCAACCGCATCGGCCAAGAGTGATGAAACCTTTCTTGCACCATACACGTTGTAATGCGTGTTGTCCTTGCGGCCTTTGGGGATGGCTGGGTTTTCACCCGGCAGATACCACATGTGCAGCTTGCGTGATGCCACGGGACCGAGACCTTGTTCGAGGTCGTGGGTGATCTTGTTGGCATCAATGAACGGCACGTTCATTTCCTTTGCCACGTTCCGCGGCGACAGCAGGTATGCTCCATGGGTGTCCACAAGTGTGTCGCCTTCCACAATCTTGCCGCCGTCCTTGGCATTGGTACTCTTTCGCAGCGCCTCGTCCTCGATGTCTTTGCCTGAAGTGGCCTGGAGATACTGTCCCGACTCGTAGTAGAAGATGCGGCGCACTACGGCGTTGAACAACACGGGTATGCCACCACGTTCACGCGTCTCGCGCACGAATTTGCGCAGGTTATCGTCGAAGGTAGATCCCGGGTCAGTGTGGCGGTCGGCCTTGGGCTTCTCGTCGTTGTGACCAAACTGGATGAACACGTAGTCGCCCGGCTTGATGCGGTCGAGCACGGGCTGCCAGAGTCCGCCGTTGATGAACGACTTCGACGAGCGGCCGTTCTGTGCGTGGTTGTCCACACGTACGTCCTCGGTGAAGCAGTCCTGGAGCATCATGCCCCAACCGCGTTCCATATTGCCGTTGGCGATTGGCTTGTTGGCCATTGTGGAGTCGCCGATGGTGAAAATGGTGATGGTCTTGTCTTTCTTGAATGCCGACAAGCCAATGATGACCACTGCCGCTATGGTAAGCGCCAGCAGACTTTTGATTCGTTTGTTCAGTATGTGCATAACTGTAATATATAGGTGATTGTTGTTTTGATGCGTCAGTTGTCGTGTTCCAGACTTATGCCCACATTGAGAATGCCGGGCAAGTCTTCACGCCGCATGTCGTGTCTGATGGTGATGTGGAGTGAGTCGCCCTTTTCCAACTGAAGTTGCTTGATGGGAAAACGGTTTTGGAAGAAGTTCACTCCTTGTCCCACCGGTTTGCCCGACTTGCCGATGGTTTGGCAAGTAATGGTGTCGCTTTGGGTGATGTTGCGTGGTACGATGGTGGTGTTGACGATGAGGGTGAGACTCATGAAGGGGAAGGCTCCGTTGATGCGGAGCCCGCCCTCTATGTTGTAGTTGCCCGCAGTGTATACAGGTGGAATGTCGAAGTTGAGCAAATCGGCCTTGTTCCAACCTGTCACGGGCGTATCGTTGTATTTGTCGTAGACCACCTTGCTTTCGCATGCCGTGATGAGCGACACGAGTAGGATGGCTATGAAAATTCTACTTGCTTTCATTTGTTTGCGGCTTGTTTTCCTTGGGCTCTCCATCTTCCTTGCGTGGAGGGCGTGGCGCACGCGGTTTTCCTTCCTGGCGTGGTCTACGGGGCTTACCGTCACCGCGCTGTGGCCGTTCTCCGCGAGGCCTCTTCTCGCGTCTGGGCTGGTCGCCTTGCTGCTGACCATCTTGTTGCTTGGCGTTCTCCTGTTGGCCTTTGGCTGGTTGGTTGTCTTTGGGCTCATGGTTGTCGGGCCTTCCTTGTCGGGCCGGTTTTTTCTTCTTTTTCTTCTTGTCGAAACGCGTGATGCTTTCTCCTGCAAGCAAGTCTACGGGTTTCTGTGGCTCTTTCACCTTTCCGTCCTCCTCCAGTGAGAGTGGCTTCTCGCCTTGCTTGTTCATCTCGATGATTTCCATGGCACGCTTGTTGCTGATGGTCTCGAGGTTGGCAGCCAGGTTCTTGTCGGTGGAGTAGGTGACGAGTCCCGCCAGTATGTCGGTTTTGAATAGATAGTAGTCGCTGTCCTTGGTCTGGAGGACGATCTCCTTGCTGGGCATCTTGCGGCTGGCTTCCACATATTGGTCGACTTCATAGTTGAGGCAGCACTTCAGCTTGGCGCACATTCCGGCGAGTTTTTGAGGGTTGAGCGAGATGTCTTGAAATCGTGCGGCATTGGTGCTAACGCTCACAAAGTTCTTCATCCATGTTGCGCAACATAGCTCACGTCCGCAGGGACCAGTGCCGCCGATGCGTCCTGCCTCCTGACGTGCACCAATCTGCTTCATCTCTATTCTCACGTGAAAGGTCTCAGCGAGCACCTTGATGAGCTGACGGAAGTCCACACGCTCATCGGCTATGTAGTAGAAGATTGCTTTGTTGCCGTCGCCTTGGTATTCCACGTCGCCTATCTTCATCTGCAGGCCGAGGTCTTTGGCAATTTGCCGGCTTTGTATCATGGTGCCCTGTTCCCTGCTCTTTGCTTCGTGGTATTTGTCCATGTCCACTTGTTTGGCGAGTCGGTAGATGCGCTTGATGTCGTCGGCAGAGCGCAGATTGGCCTTTTTGATTTGCAGTTTCACGAGTTCACCGGTCAATGTCACCACGCCGATGTCGTGACCGGGACTTGCTTCTACCGCTACGATGTCGCCCTTTTTCAGATCGAGTCCGTTCACATTGTGGTAGTAGCCCTTTCGGGTATTTTTGAATTGTACCTCCACCAAATCGGTGCTTTGTGCGTTGCCGGGCACGTCTGCAAGCCAGTCATAGGTGTTGAGCTGACGGTCTTGCCTACCGCACCCTCTTTTGCAGAGTCCGCGGTCGCAACCGGTGCATATCTTGTATTTCAGATTTTTATAGTCCATATTGTATATATAAAATAAGGTGTTATTTCTGTATGAGGAACATGATCATTTTGAGTGCCATGTCAAAGAAAACAATTTTCCCGTTGGCATTTTGTGAGATGTCGCGCAGTGCGCGTTCCAGCAGAGCGCAGATGCCAAGCACATTGGCTTCGTTGACATATCGGGCGAAGTTCTTGGAGAAGTTGGCTTCTTCCTGTGTCATGTAGCACAGTTCGGGCTGCTTGAAATTAAACATGAAGTTCTCGCGAATCATGTGCATAAAGTACACGAGCATTCGCTTTTGCTTTTCCCTGCCGAATTCGCCCACGGCGTCACTCCATTTCTTGAGATCGTGGATGTTGCGCATATAGGCCAGGCGCATGAGCATGATGAACATGTCGAGAAACGTACGGTTCTCGTTGCCCGTGTCGAGTTCACTGACGGCTTTGTTCCAGCTGCCTCCTGCCACCCGGGCTATATTGTGGGCCGTATCGGGCTCCAGTCCGCGCCGTTCTACCAAGGCTTTCTCTATTTCCTCCGTGGCTATTTGCTTGATATCTATACGCTGCACGCGGCTGCGGATAGTGTCGAGTAGTTTCTCGGGTGCCTCGCTCACCATGATGAACACGGTGTGCTGTGGCGGTTCCTCCAGCAGCTTGAGCAGTTTGTTGGCGCTGGTTGGATTCATGCGCTCGGGAAGCCAGATGATAGACACTTTGTAGCCGCCTTGGCTCGACTTCATGCTCAGTTTCTTGGCGAGTTCGTCGCTTTCGGCTCCTGTAATGATGGCTTGCTGGTTGGTTCCGTTCATCTGTTCCATCCAGTCTTCCAGGGTGAAATAGGGCGACTTGCAAATCATAGCGTGCCATTCGCGTGCGTATTCGTCGCTTGTAGGCTGGTGCTCGCTGCTTGAGGAAGGCTGCTTGATGGTGGGGTAGGTGAAGTGCAGGTCGGGATGCTCCCATTTGCGCAACAAGGCACACTGCCGGCATGTCTCGCAGGCATCGTCCTGTTCGTCGTGGTGTTCGCAGAGCAGATAGGCAGCGAAAGCCATGGCAAGGGCCATTTTCCCCACGCCTTGTTTGCCGCAGAGCATAATGCCTTGTGGTACGCGTTTCTCGCGCACCATCTGTCGGAACCTTTGCTTGGCATCCTCTTGTCCTATTACTTCGCCGAACTTCATCTCGTGGCTATAAAAGTCGTTTGGTTACTTCATACACCGAGTCAACAGCCGAAACGGTGTAGAAGTGTATATTGTTGATGCCTTGCTGGTAGAGTTCCTGGCATTGGTTGGTAGCCCATTCTATGCCGAGAGCCTTGGCGTCATCATCGGTCTTGCACTTGAGTATTTCTTTGGCAAGTTCCTCAGGAATGTCGCAGTGGAAAGTCTTGGGCACAACCGTAAGCTGGGAAAGTTTGGCAAAGGGCTTGATGCCTGGCACGATGGGCATGGTGATGCCCATGGCGCGAGCTCGCTTCACAAAGTCGAAATATTTCTTGTTGTCGTAGAAAAGCTGGGTCACGGCGTATTGGGCTCCCAAGTCTTGCTTCTCCTTGAGATACTTCATGTCTTGCTCTATGTTGGGAGCCTCGTCGTGCTTTTCCGGATAGGCAGCCACACCAAAGGCGAACGGCTTGCCTGGGTGCTTGATGGGGGTGCCGTCTACAAATTGACCATTGTTGAACTGTGTCACTTGTTTGATTAATTCCGTGGTGTGGGCATATCCGTCGGCAGAGGGCGTAAACATGCGGTCTTCCTTGGCCTTGTCACCGCGAAGCAGCAGCAGGTTGCTGATGCCCAGGAATTGCAGGTCGAGCAGTTCATATTCAATGTCATATTTGGACACACCGCTACATATAATATGTGGAATGACGGGAATGTCGTATCGGTTCTGAATGGCTGCCGCTATGGCTATGGTGCCAGGACGGCGGCGCACCCGGAAACGCTCCAGCAATCCACTCTCGCGCTCGCGGTAGACAAACTCGCTATGGTGTGTGGTGATGTTGATGTAGATGGGCTTCAACTCCTGGAGCTTGTCGATAGTGGAAAACAGACGTTCTGTGCCTGCACCCTTGAGTGGCGGAAGCACTTCAAACGAAAAGTGCTTGCCGGATGTTTTATCGTTCAATATTTCTGCGACATTCATACGCTGTATCATTTTGTTGCAAAAGTACGAAAAAAAAGCCACAATCATTCATTTCCCCTTGCAAAACCTATCGTAAATGGGGGAAAAACAGTCATTTGATAGTTTTTACCCCCTCTATTGTCGGTACTTATCCCCACGCCAAACAACATTCTTATTACCTTTGCAACAGTTAAAAGAACAATTCATAGAAGATTTCATATAATTAAATACCTAACCGTAAAAACTCGTATAACTGTTTAAAAACTAATGTGCATAAAGCAATATCAATAGGTGAGAAGCCCGCTACACGTGATGTGTGGCGGGCTTCCTTACTCTTGTAGTGCATTGTCTACGCATGCGCGCGCAGAAAAAAAATCCGTTTATTTGTACTATCCATCACTTTTTCCTGATAGTTGACATTGTCCTGCTGATTGTAAGCGGGATAAATGGAGCTATAGATGCGTGATAGATAGCCTAATATCCCTCACTTCTATCACCGGTTTGTCTTTGGCCGAGCGTCATGTGGAATGTCCACATTCAGTTCCACGGTTCGGGTACTCGTTGTCACCGTCGTTTTCGGTTGAATTTAAATAGTTATATATTCGCAAAGGTAACATAAAATCACACAAATATGCAACAAAACAGTTTTTCATTCTTTTTCCGTTTTGCACTGTTGCACATACTGCGATGGTGTCATTTCCATCTCGGCCTTGAAACACTTGGTGAAGTATTTCGGATCGGTGAACCCCACCTTGAACGCCACTTCCGAGATAGGCAGATCGCCTTGCTTGAGCAACTGCAGGGCATGGCGGATGCGCAGTTGGCGGATAAAGTCGGACGGCGACAGACCTGTGGTCTCCTTGATGCGCGTGTAGTAGGCGGTGCGGCTCATGCCGAGATGACGGGCAATGTTGTCGATGAGGATGTTGCTCTGCGAGATGTTGCTGTTCACATACTTCACGGTGTCGCGTATGATCTTGTCACTTGAGTCCATGCTTTTTGTCTTCGCACTCTTGTCCAGTTTCGGAGCCACCTCTTCCACGGTCATAAGCAGGCTGTATTTCTTTTGCAGCACGTGGCGCACCTTGTTCAGATAGATGATGGCATAGACCATGCCCACCACAGTTCCTACCGCAAGAAGGGCCAAGAACAGTCGGAACCAGATGGTTTCGGTGAATAGCGGTGTTACGCTTACCTCGATTTCTCGGCGACATTCGCCCCAGGTTCCGTTGGCGTCGGTGGCTTCCACCTTCAGCTTGTATTGGCCTGCAGGCAAGTTGCTGTAGTTCACGGCATGCTGCCCGTCGTCGGCATAGTTCCAGTTCTTGTCGTAGCCCTCCAGGAAGTAGCGGTAGCGGATGTTCTTGCGCCCCTCATAGTCGAGAGAGGAGAGATAGAGCGAAAAACTGCGCTGTTCGGGAGCGATGATGAGTTTGTTGAGGTCGTTGACGGGCCTGATGTCCATGTCGTTCTGATACTGGATGCCGGTAAACACAATTTCGCTCTTCACGGCAAGTGGTTGAGTCTCGGAGTCGAAACACAAGACACCGTCGGAAGTGCCCACCGTGACATTGTTCCCGTTGACCACGGGCATGGCTTCAGAGAAGATAATGTCGCTCATGAAGTCGTCTTGGTCGAATATGTAGTAGCGTTTCTTGTCGGGCATGTATTTCACGAGTGCCGTTTCCGCCACCACCCAGATGTTGGTGCCGTCACTGACGGCTGCCTTTATTTGGTCGGCGGCTGCCGAGTTGGGGAACGGCGTGTTCTTGAAATGTATTTTGTCGGTCAACACATCGTCCGACGTGACTTCGCTGATACCGTAGCCGTATACGCAGAGATAAATCTTGCTTCCCTGCACGACAATCTCCATGACGTCAGAGGCTTGCAGTCCCCATTCTTCCTTGCGATATGTGTTGTAATACTTCGTGCGACCTCCTGTTCGCAGGTCTAGACTCACGAGTCCGGCAGTTGTTCCCACAAGCAACGCATAGCGCCCATAGGACTTGATGGTGCGCACCTTGTTGTATTCCTCGTCCAGCTTCAGCGGCTTGAATGATGTGCACCCGTTTGCGTCGGTCGTGGCACGGATGAGTCCCTTGCCGTAGGTTCCTATCCACATGTTGCCTTGGACGTCTGCCGCCAGGGCATAGATGCTGTCGCAGTCGAGTCCGTTGGCGCCTTGGGGATGTCGGGCAGAGAAGTGCTCTACACCAAATTGGGTTCTGGCAGCATTCTTGGGGGTGAGCAGATACACGCCTTCACCCTTGGTGCCAATCCAGATGCGGTGCTGTTTGTCTTCTGCCATGCTGTAGATGGGCGAAGAGGTGAACGCTTTCTGTGAGGTTCCCAAGCAGCCGTTGGGCTGAAGGAAGGCGCATGCCGACTTGTTGCCTTGATAGACGGCAATGGCATTGGAACGGTCTGAAATCCATTCTCTGCCCTGTGCGTCGCAAAGCATGGCGCGAGTTTCCACCTTGTCGCGGTTTTGACGGTGAATGAAATACTCGTGGTTGAAACTGATGAAGATGCTCCGTTCTTCGTGGAAACACCAAAGATTGTGCTGGAAGTCAACGATGTAGCGACTGATTTCCGACCGGGGCACTATTGCGCTGATGTCTCCGTTCTCGGGGACAACAGGGAGCAAAGTGCCGGTAGACTCGTTGTAATAGGAGAGCACACCTGCCACCGGTTTCACGATGACGCATCCGTCTTTGTCTTCCAGGATGATTTGGCGTGACTTGCGCTTGGTCCTTGTAGACGAGGCGTCGGTGAGCAAAACGGCTGATGTGTTAGCTTGCGGATTGACGAGTGTCATCCGGTTGTCGTCGGTAAAGGCCCAGATTCGTTGCTTGGAGTCAAACTGCACGTCTTCCACCACTTTGCCTTCGGCATATTTTCTCGTGACGCCCCGTTTTACATCCATTACCGCCAGTCCCTGGGAAGTGGCAATGGCGGCAATGCCGTTCTTCACGCTGACGTTGTTCAGCTTCAAGTCCTGCTGCCAAAGCCTGAATGTTTGCACCGCCCTGCGGTTCCTCATCTTGGTGACCACACCCTTGTTCGACACCAGGTACTGGTAGCCGTTCACCTCAAAGATAAACTGGTAGTCGCCCTTCAAGCGAGTCTGGCTGTTGTAGCATATCGCCTCCTTGTTGGTCAGCACCCATTCGTCTCCGTTGGGCAATTTGCGCACCTTGTGCAGTTTAGCCCCTTTCGGATATAGCTTTCCGGGTGTAAACAGGGCGTATTCCTTGAGTGGGTCGCGGTCGTTGATGCGCATGCAACTGCCGTCCTTGAACTCTACCCAGGTCACCGGCTCGTTGAGCGTGAAGATGTGGGTCACCTTCTTTGTGCGGATGCCGGGTATGTTGGCAGATGCGTTGGTGAAGAGGTTGAGCTTGGTGTCGAAGTGGTAAAGCTGTTCGTCGAGCGACACGCACCAGAGGTCGTTGTTGGCATTGAGTTTCATGTTGTACACCCGGTTGGTGTAGATGTCGTTCTTGGAATAGACCGTAGGCTTGAAGGTGTAGAAGTTGTAGCCGTCAAAGCGCACCAGTCCGTTCCATGTGGCAAGCCACATGAAGCCTGATTTGTCAATGAGGGAATTGGATACATGCCGTTGCACCAATCCGGAATTAGGTGCAAACTCCTTGATGCTGCAGAACAGACGTCCATTGGCATGGACATGAAGAAGGCTTGCAAGAAGGCATATTATGATAGCTTTGAATCTCATGTAACACTGTAACTAATGTGGATTTAAATAGGTAATGGGGTGTTTCTTTCGCTTTGATTACGTCAGGTCGTGTGCAAAAATAGCCAAATTAATCTGTTTTTGCAAATTAATTCGGCTATTTTCTTTTTATTTGTCCATTTGTCCAGTCTTGTGTATATACTTGAAAAGCTGTTTGTAGAAGGGGTGACGGGTCATGGTTTTGGCATCTCCCAGGATGATGAGCTTCATTCTGGCCCGTGTGATGGCCACATTCATGCGGCGCAGGTCGCGCAGGAAACCAATTTGTCCTTCGTCGTTGGCACGCACGAGAGAGATGAGTATGACGTCGCGTTCCTGTCCCTGGAATCCGTCGACCGTGTTCACTGTGATGAGCTGCCGGTAGGGTTTGAAGAACTCGCGCTTGTAGATGAGGCGCCGCAGGTATTGCACCTGTGCCCTGTAGGGCGAGATGACGCCCACGTCGATGCGTTCTTCCAAGATTCGCTGCTTGCCAATCTTGGTGAAGTATTGCTCCAATTGGTCGAGTGTCAGCTCGGCCTCGGTCTTGTTCACTCTGCCGAAACTCTCGCCGATGAATTCCTCCTTGCAGTCCATTTCCGACGTGTCCACCCATACCATGGGCGTGTCATAGTCGAGTATGCCGCGGTGTTTGATTTGCGGGGCGCTCTCTACCTTTCCGTCGTAGAAGTAGTTGCTCGAGAAGCGCATGATTTGTTCGTTCATGCGATACTGTACTTGCAGCAGTGTCACCACCTCGGGCTTGTTCTCCACAATGCGCTCCATCAGGGTCTTGCCCAGTCCTGCCTTGAGAGCGGCAAAACTTTTCACGGTGGGCGGAAGCTGGCAGTGGTCGCCGGCAAGGACCACTCTGGTGGCGCGCCGGATGGGTATCCAGCAGGCTGCCTCGAGTGCCTGTGCGGCTTCGTCGATGAAGAGCGTGCCGAACTTCATGCCGTCGAGCAGATGGTTGGCAGACCCCACGAGGGTGGAGGCAATGACCCTTGCCTCGCCGAAGAGGTTACTGCGGATGCGCAGCTCCAGTTCCACGGCGCGCGCTTTCAGCCGGTCCATCTTCTGGTGCCAGCGGTCGTCACCCCGTTTGTGGTTTTTGCGCATCTCGCGGATGGTCTTCCTGATGCTCCACAGTTGCGGGTAGTCGGGATGCGACTCGAAGCGCCTTTCGTAGGTGGAGGCGAGCATCTTGTCGGTCACTTTGGTGGGGTTGCCTATGCGCAGCACGTTCAGTCCCCGGTCTTCCAGTTTCTCGCATATCCAGTCCACCGCCATGTTGCTTTGCGCACACACCAGCACCTGGTTTTCCCGGCGCAGTGTCTCGTAGATGGCTTCCACGAGTGTGGTGGTCTTGCCCGTTCCTGGAGGCCCGTGCACCACCATCACGTCCTTGGCGCGCAGCACTTCGTTCACCGCTTTTTCCTGTGTGGCGTTGAGCCAGGGGAAACGTATCGGGTCGAAGGTGAAGCTGCCTGCGGGTTGCCGGCTGTAGAACAGGTCGCGCAGATAGGCCAGGCGGTTGCCCTTGGCACTGATGGTGCGGTCGAGCGCCTCGAACATCAGGCGGTAGCTGGTCTCGTCGAAAAACAGTTGTATGCCTGCCTGGTCGGCTTGAGCCAGGGCGAGAACGTCGGCTCCGTCGGGCAGGGTGACCACCATGCGGTCGCCGTCGACAAAGCTCACGGTGCCGGTGGCGTGGAAATAGTGTATCTCGCTTTTGCCATCTTTAGCTTTGGTGACGGTGAAGAAGCATACGGGACGCCCGAACTCGAAGTTGTGCTCAATCTCCTGGTCGGCTGTGCGCGTCACCTCGACAGCCAACTGGTTGAGCGAGTTGTAGTAGCTGCTTCCCACCTTGACGGGATACCAGGCATCACCGCGCTTCACCTTGCGCTGCATGCCGATGGTCTCGGTCTGCTTGCGGAAGGCTTCTTTCTCTGCCGCATACTCCATCTGCAGGAGTAGCCGTTGCTGTTGTAAGGATTGTATGGGATTGCTGGCCATATATTGGGCGGATATACAAGTAAGCCTTTAGTGTTGCAGGGGTGCACACTAAAGGCTGTATTTTTGAGGGTTAACCTTTTATTATCTTGACCACGTCTTCTATGTGCCGGTCGAACGGTCCGTTGTGTTCGAGCTTGAGTGTGCACATGGCTGCGGCGAACTTGCCCGACTCTTTGTAGCTTTCGCCTTGGCTTCGGCACCAGAGATAGCCGGCGCTATAGGTGTCTCCACAACCGGTGGCGTCAATGAGTTGGGCCGGTCGGTAGGCTGGTATCTCGTGGAACCGGCCTTCCGCATAGATGACCGACCCCTCGCTACCCAGGGTGAGCACCACTTCCTTCACGCCCCATGAGGCAATGAGCTTTGCCACTTCGTGCACGTCGGTCATGCCAGTTACCACCTCCATCTCATGCTCGTTGAGCTTCAGGATGTCGGTATAGCGGAGCACGTCCATCTTGTCGGTCCAGTCGATGGGGTAGACCTGCTGGCCGCGCACCTCGCGCAAGTAGCCTTGCACGTCAATGCTTACCTTGCCTTTCTCCGACAGAAATTTCACCACTTCGGGCGAGAAATCATCGTTGAGCAGGGTTCCCAGATGATATATCTTGGCGTCCAGATTGCTTACCTCGTCGAGGGTAAACGGGTCTGCCTTGGCGAGCACGCGTTGTGAACGGTTGTTGAAGTTCTCTTCATACTTGTTTTCAAAGTAAACGGTGTTACTGCTCGTGAACGCTTTCACGTCAATGCCTGCCGCACGCATCTCTGCTACGGCATTCATTTCCGATTTGCCCAAAGCTGTTACCAATTGGTAGTCCACGGTCTTGGGCAGGCTGTTGAGGGCATAGGAGAAGTAGAACGACGTGCCACCCGACATGTAAACGGTGCGGCGCGGTGTGATAATCTTGTCAAGCGTGATATGCCCGATGCAACAAATATCCTTCATCTTTAATCTTTGGTTATCTAAAAAACTCTGCAAAGATACATCTTTTTCGGCTAACAGCCAAGCGTAACGGTTCTTAAAAGGGACAAAGAGGGTTGAAATACAGATATTTCGGGAAGAACCGCATTTGCTTGGCTTTGTTCTCTTGCCGCCTTGTGTGGCGTTGCTTCTCACGCGCTCACGCGCGCAGGAAAAGTTTTTCGTTTTTTCACCACTATCTATCACTTTTCTTAATGTTTGACATAATTCGTTTGTGAGTAAGTGAGATAGATGGAGTGATAGATGCGTGATAGATGGCTAAAAATCCCTCACTTCTATCACTTATTCATCACTTGTTAAGTTCAAGTGAAATGCCCCAAAATAATCCCACTATCCAGGCTCTCGTTGTCCGGGTAGTGGGATCATGTAGAAGTCTGCCGTTAACACCCCGCAAGTCTGCCGTTAACACCCCGCAAGTCTGCCGTTAACACCCCGCAAGTCTGCCATTAACAACCCGTTAGTCTGCCGTTAGCAACCCGTTAGTCTGCCGTTAACACCCCGCAAGTCTGCCGTTAACACCCCGCAAGTCTGCCGTTAACAACCCGCAAGTCTGCCATTAACAACCCGTTAGTCTGCCGTTAGCAACCCGTTAGTCTGCCGTTAACAACCCGTAAGTCTGCCGTTAGCAACCCGTAAGTCTGCCATTAACAACCCGTAAGTCTGCCGTTAACAACCCGTAAGTCTGCTGTTAATAAACTGCAACTGGGTAGCTTGGGACTGGAAAGGGTTTTGTATTTGTTCGGATACTGCGACATTTGGTGCTATTCCCTATGTCGGATGAACCTTAAATCACCTTGATGCCCATCTTCTTGCATAGCTCGAGACTCATCTCCTTGAGCTTGAATTTCTGAATCTTGCCGCTGCCTGTCAAGGGCCATTCGTCTACGAAGAACACGTATTTGGGCACCTTGTAGCGGGCTATCTTGTCGTGGCAGAAGTCGCGAACGTCAGATTCTTCCAGATGGCATCCTTCTTTCAGTTGGATGAAAGCGCCCACCGATTCGCCGTATTTCTCCGAGGGCACGCCTACCACTTGCACTATCTTCACTTCCGGCATGTTGTAGAGGAAGGTCTCAATCTCGCTCGGATAGATGTTTTCTCCGCCACGGATAATCATTTCCTTGATTCGGCCCGTGATGTGGAAGTTGCCGTTCCCGTCAAGAAATCCCAAGTCACCGGTGTGGAGGAAGCCGTTTTCGTCGAGTATTTCCCGGGTTGATTTCTCGTCCTTGTAGTAGCCGAGCATGTTGTTGTAGCCCCGGTTGCACAACTCGCCTTCCACGCCGACAGGACATTCCTTGCCCTCCTTGTCGAGCACCTTGACCTCCGTGTGCTCGAAAGCCTTGCCCACGGTGTGGCAGCGCACGTCGAACGGGTCGTCCCACCGGGTGGCTGTCATGCCTGGAGACGCCTCGGTGAAGCCGTATTCGCTGGTCACCTTCATGAACATCTCGCGCTCCACGCGCTTCACAATGTTCACCGGGCAGATGCTTCCAGCCATGATTCCAGCCTGGAGCGAACGCAAGTCGAACAGGTTGAACATGGGGTGGTTGAGCAGTCCAAGATACATGGTGGGCACGCCGTAAAGGTGTGTGCACCGCTCTTTGTGTATGCTGCCCAGCACGAGCAACGGGTCGAAGCGCTCGGTGACCACCATCGTGCAGTGGTGTACCAGGCAGTTGATGATGCCCAGCACCAGGCCGAAACAATGGAAGAACGGCACGCATACACACAGGCGTGCCTTGTCGCTGAAGTTCAGATGCTCGCCCGTGTAGAACCCGTTGTTACAGATGCCGTAGTGGCTCAGCATGGCGCCCTTGGGGAACCCCGTCGTGCCGCTGGTATACTGTATGTTGACCAAGTCGCGGCAGTACACCTTCAGCCTTGCCTCGGCATATTCGTTGTCGTCGGTAGTCATGGCCATGGTCATCACCTCGTTGATGGTGTGCATGCCCCTGTGCGGTTCGGCACCGAAATAGATAACCTGCCGCATGCACGGCAACTTGTCGCTGCGCAACTGCCCGAAGGGCTGCGTTTTCAGTTCAGGCAGCATCTGGTAGGTCATTTGCACGAAATTGTTGTCCTTGTTGTGGTCGCCAATGCACAGCACCTCCATGTCCGACCGCAAGCACAAGTCTTCCACCTCGTATTGCTTGAAGTTGGTGTTCACCGTGATGGTCACGGCGCCCAACTTGGAGCAAGCCATGAGCATGGTGGTCCAGTCGGGAATGTTGGCAGCCCAGATGCCCACATGAGTGCCTTGCTTCACGCCTATGGCCATAAGTCCCTTGGCGAGTTCGTCCACGCGACTGTTGAAATATCTGTAAGTCCACCGCAGGTTGCGGTCCGAATAAACGATGTATTCCTTGTCCGGGTCATTCTCGGCCCAATACTCGAGCCATTGGCCGATTGTCCTTTCCGATAGTTGATACATATTCCATATATGTGTTTAAAGGTTGTCCCGAATGCGTTATTGCACACGGGAAAGGTGAGTGCAAAAGTAACAAATATTTATCAAAAGAGGCTTTATTGTGGCAAAAGTTTGAGTTTTATTGCATCTTATGATTAAGAAAAGTTAATAAAACAGTGCCGTTTCTGTGCGGTTAGTAATAAATGAGTAATTTTGCAAACTTGAGATAGCAAACTAAGGAACAATGAATAAAGAAGTAAATCCGTTTGACGTAGTTAACAAAGGCTTCACTCCGAAGGAAGCCATCGATGAAGCCAAGAGATGCCTGCATTGTAAGATTCCGCAGTGCAAAAAAGGATGCCCCATCGAGAACAATATTCCAGATTTCATCCACGCCCTTTCTATGGGTAACATGGGCGAGGCGATGAGCATCATCAACGAGAAAAGTAATTTGCCAGCCATCTGTGGCCGCGTGTGCCCCCACGAGAAGCAATGCCAGGGCCATTGCGTGCTTGCCAAGAAAGGCAAGGGCATTGAGATAGGCAAACTCGAGAGCTTTATTGCTGACTTCGATACCGACATGAACCTCATCCGTGAGAAGCTGCCGCAGAAAACCCGCGGCAAGGTGGCTGTCATCGGTTCAGGTCCAGCCGGTCTGACCGTGGCCGGCGACCTGGCACGACAGGGATTCAGCGTAACCATCTTCGAGGGACAGGAAGAGCCGGGCGGTGTGCTCATGTATGGTATTCCCGAATACCGCCTGCCCAAGAGTGTGGTAAGAGCGGAAATCAAGAAGATAGAGGAACTGGGTGTGAACTTTGTACTCAACTGCCTGGTGGGACGCAACAACGTCACGGTAGACAGCTTGTTTGCCGACGGATTCGACGCCATCTTCATGGGCACGGGTACAGCCTTGCCGCAAGACCTCAGTGTGCCGGGCCGTGACCTCAAGGGCGTGAGCCAGTCAACCTATCTGCTCCACAATGTGAATGCCTTCAACGAGGGCGCTATCGGCCGCAACATGGTGCCGCTTCGTGAAGGCGACAAGGTGGGTGTCATTGGCGGCGGAAACGTGGCGATGGACGCAGCCCGCACGGCCATCCGTCTGGGAGCCGACGTCACGGTTATCTATCGCCGTACACAAGCCGACATGCCTGCCATTCAGGCTGAATACGAAGAGGCTGTCAAAGAGGGCGTGAAGTTCATGTGGGAATCTTCCACCATCGAGTTCATCGGCAACGACAAGGGCCGCCTGGTCGCAGCCCATCTCAATACTCCCGACGGCGAGCAGACTTTGCCGTTCGACCGCATCTTCCTCGCCATCGGTTCCCGTCCTGCCAACCGCATCGTGTCGACGACCAATGGCATCGAAGTAGACGAGAAGGGATATGTGAAGGTTGTGGAGCGTCCTTACGGCATGACCACCCGTCGTGGCGTGTTCGCCGGTGGCGACGTTGTGCATCATCCCCAGACTGTGGTCCTCGCCATGAAAGCAGCCAAGGAAGTGGCACAGGGAATCGCCCAGTATGTGGATGCCGTGAAACTCCTCGAGCACTGTGATGCCGTGGAAGAGGAACAGGCCGAGCAACAATAAGCGAAAGATTTAGAAAACATAAAGGCCAAGCGCCGGAACCGGACCCATGTGTAGGGCCGTGGTTCCGGCGCTTTATCGTTGCTATACCAGCAAGTGCTTGTCGAGATACTTCTGCACGTCTTCCTTGTAACTGTCGGACACGGGTATGTAGTTGTCGCCGAAGACGATGCGCCCACGGTCTATTACCGTCACCTTGTCGGTGTGTACAATGTAGGAGCGGTGGGTGCGCAGAAACTCCGGACTGGGCAGTGTCTCCTCAACCTTCTTCATGTTCATCAGCGACATGATGGGCTTCTGTCCGTTGTCGAGATAAATCTTCACATAGTCTTTCACGCCCTCAATGAAGAGAATGTCGTCGAAGTTGACCTTCACCAGTTTGTATTCGCTTTTCACGAAGATGTAGCGTTCCGCATCCAGTGGCGTAGCGGCAGCAGTGGCGGTTGCCGGCTGGCACATGTCGAGAGCCTTGTTGGCTGCCCGCAGGAACTCCTCGTAAGAGATGGGCTTGAGTAGGTAGTCGATGGCCTGCACCTTATAGCCTTCTATGGCATACTGGCCGAAAGCCGTCGTGAATATAATCTTTGTCTGTTTGGGCAGAAGTTTGGCAAACTCCATGCCGCTGAGTTCCGGCATCTGAATGTCGAGAAACAACAGGTCAACGGGGCGTTGACGCAGGTCGCTCATGGCCTGGACGGCACTGCCGTAGGTGCCGGTCAGTTCCAGAAAAGGTGTCTTCTTGGCATAACTCTCGAGCAGTCCGGCTGCCAGAGGCTCGTCGTCAATGATTGCGCATGTCAGTGTCATATATGGTGATTTGAGATTTATACACGTTGTTGTCTATTCCTTTCTCCCATTCGTATCTTCCGGGATAAGACAGTTCCAGTCTTCTTTCCACCTGCATCAGTCCTATGCCGTGTCCGCTTCTGTCGGCTTGCGTCTTGGGGTGGTTGCTGTTTTCTATGCAGCACACGATGGCCTGCCGGTCCGCATGGATGTCTATGTGGATGAAGCTCTTCTCCGTCGGACTGATGCCATGCTTGAAGGCGTTCTCGATGAGCGAGATGAAGATGAGTGGTGCGATGTTTGTTTCCAGTTTCTCGGGAATGTCTACCTTTTCGGTCACTTCCACGCTGGTAGGCAGCCGCATCTTCATCAGTTTCACGTAGCTGTGTATGAACTGTACTTCGTCTTTCAGCGGTACTTGTGCCGCCTGGTTGTCGTAGAGCACGTGGCGCAGCAGCTTACTCAGCTCGATAATGGCGTCCTGTGCCTTGTCCTGGTCGAAGGCGGTGAGGGCATAGATGTTGTTCAGCGTGTTGAGCAGGAAGTGTGGGTTTATCTGGCTGCGCAGGTTCTTCAGTTCTGCTTCGGTCCGTGCGGCCTCCGCCTCGCGCCTTGCCTTTTCTGCCTCGGTCCATTTGCCTGCCAGGATGATGGCGGTGGCGGTGGTGGCGGCGAGCGAGAAGTTGAAGATGTCTCTAAGGAAGAAGAACATGAAACCTGGTCCTGGATGGTGCTTGCGTTTCCTTCTCTCTCTGCGGCGTTCGGTCTGTTCTGTCCTGGGTTGCTCTTTCTTGAACTGCCTTTCCATCCACATGTGAACTCCCATGCCCAAAGCACAAATCACCACAATGTTGATGAGGAAGAACTTGGCGCGCTTGCCGTGCAGCAGAAACTTGGGGGCGAGAAAGAGATAGTTCATGTAGAACACCAGTAGCAGTGCAAGTGGTGAGGCCACCTGTACGCAATATTTCTGTAGTGACAGATGGTCGTCACTGCCTACGAACATGATAGGCGTGAGGAGCATTAGCATGCAGAACATGGTGTGGAGCGCAATGCGCTGTATGGTTTCCTTGTTGGTTTTCATCATTTGCCTTTTTTTGATAGATAAATCAAAAATATGGAGGCGACATCACGTCGGCTCCATATTGTCATACACAATAAACGTCAATTTACATGTTACCGTGTCTTAAGTCCGCTGACATAGCCGGTAACATTCTCTCGGATTAATTCTAATTTTATCTTGTTGTCTTTCTTATGGTTCTTGCTATTCGTAGCGGATAGCCTCGATGGGGTCGAGCTGTGCTGCCTTCTTGGCAGGGTACCAGCCGAAGAACACGCCTGTGAATGAGCACACGGCGAAACTCAGCACCACGCTCCATGGCTGTATGTAGATGGGCCAGTGGGCTATCAGCTTGACGGCATACGAAGCTCCCACTCCCAGCAGCACTCCGATGATGCCGCCCGTGATGCTCAGCAGGATGGCCTCGATGAGGAACTGGTTGAGGATGTCTACGCCACGGGCGCCCACACTCATGCGGAGACCAATCTCTCGGGTACGTTCGGTGACACTCACGTACATGATGTTCATGATGCCGATGCCGCCCACTATCAGTGAGATGCCTGCCACACAACCGAGCAGGATGGTCAGCATGTCGGTGGTGGAGTTCATCATCGATGCCAACTCTTCCTGTGAGCGGATGTTGAAGTCGTCAGAGTCGCCTTCCGTGTCTTCGGTGGCTTCCTTGAGCTTGTGGTTGCGTCGCAGGATGGTTGTTATCTCGGTGGTTGCATTGTCGGTGAGGTCCTCGGTGAGGGCAGAGCACACGATGCTACCCAGATAGGTCTGAGCCAGAATACGCTTCATGACAGAGGTGTAGGGTGCGAGTACCAGGTCGTCCTGGTCCATGCCCATGGTGTTGTAGCCCTTCTTCTTCAGTACGCCGATAACGCGGAAGGGAATGGAATTGAATCTCACCACCTTGCCCACTGGGTCGCTGCCGTCAGGGAAGAGGTTGTCCACCACGGTCTGTCCGAGCACGCACACCTTGGCGCTTGCCTTGATATCTGCGTCGGTGAACATCTCGCCTTCGTCGACAGAGAGCTGCCGGATGGTGAGATAGTCCTGGTTTACGCCGTAGATGCTTGATGGTGTGTTGTTGCTTCCGTATATGAACTGTCCGGAGCTGTTCACCACAGGACTGATGGCGGAGATGTAGTTACACTCGTCTTTCAGTGACTGATAGTCGTTCATCTTGAGCGTTTCCATCGACGAGGCATCCTGTCTGACACCGCCGCGCATGTCGGCACCCGGATGAATCATGATCATGTTTGATCCCATCTCGGCTATGTTGGCCTGTATGCTCTTCTTGGAACCTTGTCCGATGGCGAGCATGGTGATGACCGAGGCGACACCGATGATGATGCCGAGTGCGGTGAGGAAGGAGCGAAGCTTGTTGGCTCCTATCGCCCGGATGGCTATCTTGAAAAGATTCGTATAGTTCATGTCGCTTCTTTGTTATTCGTCGGTGTTGGGTGGCAGGGCTGCCAGTCCCTCGGCTGCCGACAGTATGTTCTTGTTGTATTCGTCGCTGATCACCTTGCCGTCGCGCAGCATGATGTTGCGGCTTGAGTAGTTGGCAATGTCGGGATTGTGGGTCACGAAGATGATGGTGCGGCCCTGGGCATACAATTTCTGGAAGAGTACGAGTATCTCGAACGATGTGCGTGTGTCGAGGTTACCCGTTGCCTCGTCGGCAAGTATGACGGCGGGATTGTTCACCAGTGCCCGGGCTATTGCCACGCGCTGCATCTGTCCACCCGACATCTGGTTGCTCTTGTGGTAGAGGCGGTTGCCCAGTCCCACGGCCTTCAGGGCTTCCACGGCGCGTTCGTGCCGTTCCTTGGCGGTTACTTCGGAGTTGTACATCAGCGGCAGTTCCACGTTTTCCACGCTGGTGGTCTTCGGCAGCAGGTTGTAGTTCTGGAAGATGAAGCCTATCTTGCGGTTGCGCAGTATGGCGCGCTGCGACTTGCTCATCTTTCTCACCGATACCCCGTCGAGATAGTACTCTCCGCTTGATGGCGTGTCGAGACATCCCAGCTGGTTGAGCAGCGTTGACTTGCCCGAACCCGATTTACCCATGATGGTCACGAACTCGCCCTCGTAGATTTTGAACGAGACACCTCGCAGGGCATGCACGATTTCGTCGCCCACGGTGAACTCGCGCTTCACGTTGTCGAGTTCGATGACTACCTTCTTATCGTTTGGCATAATAGTTTACTTTTTCTTGTTCTTTCCTGGAGGGCCCGGTGCGAAGGGGCTTTTCTCTCCGCTGTCGGCAGTGGCGTCGTCGCCGTCAGGGTCGGCAGCCTGTGCCTTGACGTCGGTCACCACTACGGTGCCCTTGCTCACGCCGCTCAGTATCTCAGTGCGTGTGCCGTCGGTGATGCCCAATGTCACGGCATGTGCACGGAACACGTTGCCCTCTTTGGTCCACACCTTGTTCTTGCCCTTGCAGTCTATAATCTTGGCTCCGTTCACGGTTTCCTTGGTTGGCGTGAAGCGCAGGGCCTTGCTCAGCACGTTGGTCACGCCTGTCTTCTCGAGTGTGAAGATGGTTACGTTGGCAGTAAGTCCCGGCTTCAACTTGAGGTCGGCATTGGGAGCGCTGATCACTACTTCGTAGGTCACCACGTTGTTGGTAGTCGTGGCTTCCTGGCGCACCTGTGTCACGGTGCCCTCAAAGGTGTCGTCTGGATAGGCGTCCACAGTGAAGGTCACGCGCTCGCCGGCTTTCACGTCGCCTATGTCGGCCTCGTCAACGTCTGCCACTACCTGCATGTTGGTCAGGTCCTTGGCTATGGTGAAGAGTTCTGGCGTGTTGAAGCTGGCTGCCACGGTCTGTCCTTCCTCCACCGACTTTGAGAGTACCACGCCGTCGATGGGCGAGGTAATGGTGGCATAGCCGAGGTTGGTCTGTGCTTTGGCCACCATTTCCCTGGATGAAGCCACGCTCTCTTTGGCCTTATTGTAGTTGAGCAGTGCGTTGTCGTAGTCGTCGGCGCTCACGAGTCCCTTCTTGTAGAGGGTCTTGTAGCGGTTGAAATTGGCTTGTTCATACCTCATGGTGCTCTCTGCACTTGCCAGGTTGGCCTTGGCGGTGTTCAGTTCGCTGATGAGGTTGGTCTTGTCGAGTTCGGCGATAACCTGCCCCTTCTTGACCACGCTGTTGTAGTCCACATAGAGCTTGCTCACGATACCCGACACCTGGGTACCGACCGTTACCGATGTCACCGGCTCGATGGTACCTGTGGCGGTGATGCTCTTGGTGATGGTGCCAGTTTCTACCTTGGCTGTGTCGAACTGGAGGGTTGCCTTGTCTTTCTTGCCCGAGAGGAGCCAGAAGGCTATAGCCACGATGACTATCACCACTACGGCAATCCATACTTTGCTGATCTTCTTCATATTGTTGTTTTCTTTGTGTCAGTTAAAAATGTTATCCTTACATTGACAATCCTTCACCTTTATAAAACTTCAGCATTTGCTGATTGAGAATAGCCATATATTTACTCTGTAGTTCGTCTTGTTGTGCGTTGAGCAGGTTGGTCTTGCCGGTCATCAGTTCCACTATGTTCTTCAGTCCGAGACGGAACTGCTCGCTGAGCAGGTCGTAGCTGGCCTGTTGGCTTTCCACGTTGGTTTGGGCTGAGCGGAACTTGTTCTGGTTTGTCACGGCATCAATCCAGTAGCCTTCAATGGTGGTGTAGAGCTGCTTTTGCTTGTCCTTGAGTTCGAGCAGACTGCTCTCGCGCTGCAGTTGTGCCTTGCGCACGGCGGTCTTGGTCTTGCGCTGGTCGAAGAGCGGCACGGTGATGCTCACGCCTGCGCCGAGGTCGAAGTTGGTCTTCAACTGGCTGCCCCATCCGTCCTTGCTCATGGTGGTGGTGTTGGTGCCGGCGCTTGCCTGCAGGTTAATTTGTGGCATGCGTCCAGCCTTGGCGATGGCCATGTTGAGGTCGCTCGATTCTATGCCGAGCTTGCTGCTCTCTATTTCGGGGCGGTAGGTGAGTGCTGCCTCATACACGCTGTTGAGTGCCGGAATCTCTGCCAGTGCCTGTTGGTCGGTGGTGGCGGGTATGGCCACGTCGAAGGTCTGGTCATCGGTGATTTCGAGCAGCTGTTTCAGTTGCAGTTTATAGCGGCGCAGGTTGCTTTCAGCCTCCACGATGTTGTATTGGTCCTTGGCCACTTGTGCGGTGAGTTGTGCCAGGTCGGCTTTCGACATCTTGCCCACCTTGAGCATTTCCTTGCCCCGTTCCTCGTTTTTTCGGCTTGTTTCCAGACTCTGTTTGTTCACCTTGATGGCCTCGTCGGTGTAGAGTATCTGCACGTAAATCTGTGCTATCTGCTCTTGTATGGAGTTGGCGGTGTATGCCGAGTCGAGTTCAGCTTGCCGGGCGGTCACCTGGTTCAGTTTCATTTGGTTGCGCTTCTGGTTGCCGTCCCATACGGTCCAGTTGGCGCCCACGGTGTAGCTTCCGTTATAGTACACCTTGTCCACGCTGGAGTGGACATATCCGTTGGAAACGGTGCTCGAGCCTGACTCAGGCCAGGGACGGTAGGTCACGTTCTGACTGGTCGAGAAGTCGAGTGAGGGGAGCAGTGCCGATTTCGATTGGAGCACGTCTTCCTGTGCACTCTTTTTGGTGATGATAGACTTTTGCAGCTGTATGTTGTTTTGCAGTGCATAGTCTACACAGTCCTTCAGTGTCCATTGCTTGGCACTTTGGGCAAAGAGGTTTCCCGAGATGGTGAGCATCAGTGCAGCTCCTATGATTACAGATTTCTTCATGTCCGTCTTGTTGATTTCGGTTGCAAAGTTATGGTTTTCTTCTTTTCTGCAAAAATATAATATAAGTTCAGAGGAAGTTAATAGACGAATTTCCCCATTCCTCTATTTACCGGTACTTCCGTTAACATTTGTTTGCTCTCAGCGTGTGGTGCGCCGGTGGTTGAAGCGCTGGCCGAGTCCGAGCATCAGGTAGTTGGGATGCTTGAAGTCGTTCAGACAGTAGCCGATGTTGGCAAAGAGAGCACGGGTGATGCCGAGTTTGAGATTGACCGTCTCGTAGACGCCCTTGAAATCGCCCTTGTTGTTGACAAAGTTCTGCCCGATACCGATATTGATGGTGAAGTAGGGCATGACGAACTCTGCCCTGCCAGAGAGTCCGAGTGCCATCTGCTTGCCCGTGGAGGGGCGGCTGACGTGCTGCACATCGTATATGTCGTCCACCTCAATGTTGGCGCTGCGGTCGTAGACTCCGTCGAGCGAGACACCGAGGTTGAACCAGTGGTTGAGGTTGTACATCGGGTTGAAGTTGAAGCCGAACACGGCAAAGCTGCCGGGGATGACCAGTGGCACGTTCCCGTCAGTGTAGTAGCCGCGCCGTCGCCACGAGCCGAAGAGGGTGAGGTCGTAGCTCACGTGGCGCTGGAAGGCTGTGTGGCTATGTCCGGTGGACGTGAGTGCCTGCCTGTTGGGATAGTATGCCACGGAGAGTCGTGGTCCGGTGGTGTTGAGGCCGCAGTTGGGAAACTTGGTGTTGCCGTTGGAAAAGTGCGACACCGACCACCCTATGTTCACGTCCACTTGCCGTGAAAGTCGCCATGCCAGATAGGCATCGAGGTTGATATAAGCCGTCACGTGCGATCCTATGACCAGGTTGTCGGGATTAGTCTCGCGGTCGTAGGGGTGCCATCCGAAGGTGAGTCCGAGGTTCCACTCGTAGTTAAAGGTCAGTTGTCGTGAGAGTCTGGCTATCTGCGCTCCTTGGAAGATGAATGTCGAGAAGGGGTTGCCCAGTTGCGGGTTGAAGTCGTGGCGTGCCACACCAATGCCTTGGTACACACCTTTATATATATGTGCCGTTTCGCTCTCGGGCGGTGGCATGAAGGCATACTTCAGTTTGGCGCTGGCGGCATGGTTCATGGTGCGCAGTTCGAAGTTCTGTCCTTGCAGATAGGAGTTGGTGTGCAGAATGGCACCCTGCATGAATTCGGCTTCAATGCGGTGCACCCATGCCTGGCGGAGTTTGCCTTCGGCACTATGTGTCAGCGAGTCCGTTTCCTGTTGTGCCCATGCGCCTGTGGCATGGCAGAGCAACAGGATGAGGCTGTAGGTGAGGCTGTGCAATTTCATGGCGTGTGTCGGTTTTCCTTGAAGGATTTTCCAACCCTTTTTGAAAGGTAGTCCATGCAGAAGGAGGCAAAATCCCCAATTGTTGTAAACCATAGTTCGAATACTGCTTATTTGATGGCAAAAGTATGAAAAATGTGGCAACTGTGCAAATGTATATCGTTTTTTTGTGAGGTCGTCAGAGGTGTTGAATCGGGGCAAGAGAGTCGCTTGCAAGCCATAGCGCTGTTGTAAACAGTCTGTTACTCTGCCGTTAGCGTTGTGTTACTCTGCCGTTAGCGTTGTGTTAGTGTGCCGTTAGCATTGTGTTAGTGTGCCGTTTTCCGCATATTTATTTGTGCGTGTTGTCCAAAGGCTGTCTTTCTCTCCGTATTGTAAATATGCCGGAACATTCGCATATGGGTAAGAACATGAATGTCTATCCCCTTCCGGGGAATCGGCAAAACAATCGGTAAAAAGAAATTATCCGGCAAAAAGTTTGACACATACAATATTTTTGACTATCTTTGCTCCCACCAATAACCATAAAGCGTTATATAGCAATAAACCAAATTTAAAACCTTAAACATTCAGCATGAAGTGTAAACAGAGAAAAAGACGCGACGGCGGCATATCGCGTGTCGTGCCTGTATTGGCTCTTGCCACAGGACTGCTTCTACCCCTTCCTGTCGCTCAGGCAGGCGTAACACAGTTATCTAATCAAAGTATGCAACAGGACAATGTGACCACGGGCCACATTGTCGATGAAAACGGCGAACCACTCATCGGCGTTACCGTGCGTGCCCTCAAGGGCAACGTGGGCACCGTGACCGACATCGACGGCAACTACTCGCTCCGTGTGCCGCGCGGCACCCAACTGAAACTGTCGTACACAGGCTACAAGGACCTCGTGGTCAGTGCAGGCGGCACCGCCCAGATGAAGCCCGACGAACTCCATCTGAACGAAGTGGTCGTGGTGGGCTACGGTGTGCAGCGCAAGAGCGACGTCACGGGAGCCTTGATTCGCGTGGGCGAAAAGGAAATGAACGAACGCCCGGTGAGCAATGCCCTTGAGGCCATGCAGGGCCGGGCTGCCGGTGTGGACATCACCAGCAACGAGCGTCCGGGCGAAATAGGCAACATCACCGTGCGCGGTGTGCGCTCCATCAATGCCCAGAACTCACCGCTCTACGTGGTCGACGGTATACCCCTCATGTCGGAAAGCGGCATCGAGACTCTCAATCCGCGCGACATCGAGAGCATCGACATTCTCAAGGATGCCTCGGCCACAGCCATTTATGGTAGCCGCGGTGCCAACGGCGTGGTGCTCGTCACCACCAAGCAGGGACAGGCTGGCAAGACCAAGGTGAGCTACAACGGCACCGTGACCTTCGAGACGCTTGAAGACTACTCGCGCCAGATGAACTCTGCCGAGTACATCGACTGGCGCCGCTGGGCATACTACTATATGAACCCCGACCGCTATCCGCGTGCCGACCAACCCACCATCGAGAACGACCGCGAGATCTTCAAGGCCGAGGCCGACCCCACAGCGTGGAACAACATTATGCGCGGATGGGAAGGAGGCACGTGGGACGGCTCCAAGGTGCCCACCTTCGACTGGCAGGGACTGGTCACCCAGACCGGCATCACCCATGAGCACACCCTCAGCGTGAGCGGAGGCAACGACAAGGTGAAGAGCTATCTCTCCTTTGGCTACCTCGACAACAAGGGTACCATCCGCGGACAGAGCTACCGCCGCTATTCCTCCAAGATCAGTGTAGACGCCAAGCCCACCAAGTGGTTTAACCTCGGTGCCAACGTCAACGGGTCGTTCGGCTTGCAGCAGTATGGCTCTACCGCCAGTTCGCAAGGCTCGCTGCTCAAGGGCTTGCCTGCCAACCTCTACTATGCAGCCACCAGCCAGTTCCCTTATGCCCAGCCCTACGATGAGGACGGCAACCGCATCACCAACCCCGGTGGCGACGACATGGTGAAAAACATCGCCGACGAATGGAACCACAGCACCAACGAGCGCCGCATGTTCCGCGTCATTGCCAGCCTCTATGCCCAGCTCGACTTGGGCGAGATGTGGGCACCACTCAACGGCTTGCGCTACCGTTTCAACTTCGGTCCCGACTTCCGCTACCGCCGTGCCGGCACCTTCCGCGACAAGGAGTCGACCAGCAGCCAGGGACAGAACCATGCCTCCAACGGCAACAACTCTAACGTGTCGTGGACCATGGACAACCTCATCTACTACAACCGCGACTTCGGACAGCATGCCCTCGGCGTGACACTCCTCGAGAGTGCCACCAAGTATCGCAAGGAAGCCTCCAGTCTGGCGGCCGACGGCATACCCTATGAGCCTTCCATGTGGAACGCCATCGAGAAGTCGCAAATATCGCAGCTTGCCGACTGGAGCACCGACCTCGTGGAGCGTCAGTTGCTGTCGTACATGGTGCGCGTGAACTATGGCTTTGCCGACAAATACCTGCTCACCCTGAGCGGACGCTGGGACGGTGCGTCGCAGCTTGCCGAAGGCCACAAGTGGGCGTTCTTCCCCAGTGCAGCCCTGGGCTGGAACATGGCACAGGAAGACTTCATGAAAGACGTGAAGTGGGTCAACCAACTGAAGTTGCGCATCGGAGTCGGCGTGACCGGCAACTCCGCCATCGACCCCTATCAGACCAAGGGCGGCGTGGCATCCATGTTCTATCCCTTCGGCAGCAGTCTGCAACCGGGCTATGCTCCGTCTGAACCCATTGTGTCGGACGGCAACCTGCCCATGGCCAACACCGAACTGGGATGGGAGAAGACCACCCAGTGGAACTTCGGTATCGACTTCAGCTTCCTCCGTGGCCGCATCGGCGGTGTGATCGACATCTACCGCTCCAAGACCAAGGACCTGCTCATGCAGATGAGCATCCCGTCTATCAACGGCTACAAGAACACCTGGGCCAACATCGGCGAGACCTCCAACAAGGGTATCGACCTCACCCTCAACACGGTGAATATTGACAACAAGGACTTCAAGTGGAACACCTCGCTCAACATGTCCTACCAGAAAGACAAGATCGACAAGCTCGCCAACGGCAAGGAAGACGACATCAACAACAACCTCTTCATCGGCCAGGCCATCAACTCGCTCTACGACTATCAGTTCGGAGGCATCTGGCAGCCCGAGGACGCAGAGACCATGGCGAAGTTCAACGCCAACGGCAACAAGTTCTCTGCCGGCATGGTGCGCCCCGTTGACCAGAACGGAGACTACCGCATAGACCCCAACAACGACCGCGTGGTCATCGGCAACACCAATCCCCACTGGATTGTAGGCATGACCAACACCTTCACCTACAAGGGCTTCGACCTGAGCTTCATGCTCTACGGACGCTTCGGCTACAAGGTGAGCACCGGCGGCGAATGGCAGGGCGGACGCTACATGCAGCGCGCCATCAACTACTACAACGAGAACAACCATAACTCCGAATACCAGAAGCCCATCTACAACATCGGCGGCGGCGACAGCTACTACAAGATTGCGGGCTACAAGAACGGCGGATTCATCAAGGTGCGCAACATCTCACTCGGCTACACCTTCCCCAAGAAGATGCTCAGCCAGATTGGCGTGAGCAACCTCCGCGTGTATGTGCAGGCCAAGAACCCGTTCAGAATCTATTCGGCAGTGAAGTTCCTCGAACTCGATGCCACACAAGCCTACACCTCCAACTGGAACCGCGGCTGGACCATCGGCTTGAACCTCGACTTCTAAAAACACCAAAAAGAAAGGAAACAGACAATGAAACAGAACTATATTATCAGTGCCTTGCTGCTGGGTTCTCTCTCCATGACCACGGTGTCGTGCAGCGACTTCCTCAAGGAGGAACTCACCACCAAGCGCAATACGGAATACTTGCAGACCGAGGAGGGCATTGCCGACCTGTCGGTGGCTCTCTACGAGAACCTGCGCTTCCACTTCTCGCGTGAGCACTCCGTGGCGTTCACCGAGAACGGCGTCGATGAATTCACCGTGGGCGGCGATGGCTCCAATGCCTCGTGGAACAGCTACGACGGCAACTACGGACCTGCCGTCACAGGCAACTCCACCAAGCAGGAAGACCTTTGGGACGAGATGTATGTGGGCATCAGCAATGCCAACACCCTGATTCACAATGTGGCTGCCGGCGGATTCAACAGTGCCGCCATACAGGAATACCTCGGCGAGGCATACTTCCTGCGCGGCTTCAACTACTACACGCTCGTGTCGCAGTTCGGCGGCGTGCCCATCAAGCTCACGCCGAGCACCAGTCCGGAGCGCGAGTTCACACGCTCCTCGGCAGAAGACTGCTACAAGCAGATTGTCGCCGACCTGAAGCAGGCGTATGCCCTGCTGCCCACCAAGGCTTCGAAGACGGGACAAATCACCAAGGACGCTGCAGCCCACTTCCTCGCCAAGACATTGCTCTCACGGTGCAGCGAGCGCAACGACGAGTGGAACGCTTCCTACAAGGAGCAGGACCTCAAGGACTGCCTCACCTTTGCTCAGGAGGTTATCAGCCACCATGCCCTGGCGCCCGACTATTCCGACCTTTGGAACTACACGGGTCCGGACGGTGCCAACGAGAAGCTCGACGAGATAATCCTCGCTGCCCAGTTCAACGCCGACAAGTCGGGCAACACGGGCAACAGCTACAACCAGACCCACCTCTATTTCATCTCCGTCTATAAGGACCTTCCCATGATGAAACGCGACATCCCCGGCGAACGCGAATACCAGCGTCTGCGCACCTCCTACTACACCTACGACGTGTTTGACAAGGTGAACGACTCACGCTTCTGGAAGAGCTTCAGAACCAAGCAGGCGGTCAACAACCCGAAAAACAGCACCTATTATAAGAATGGCGATCTCGGCGTGATGTATATCGTCAACAAGCCGGGCGACACCCGCTATTCCAGTGTGCGCATGAACGACGAGGTGGTCTACGGCAAGACAGGCAAGACCATACCGACCGTGTTTGTGGCTTATCCTGCCGACCAGAACCAGCGTGGCGACGACGCCCTGCTCACCTTCACTCAGTTCTATCCCTCGCTGAGCAAGTTTGTCGACGGCTACCGCGAGAGTGTCACCGACCGTGTGGGAACCCGCGACGGCATCCTTGCCCGTGTGGGTGAAACCTATCTCATTGCCGCAGAAGCTCTGGTGCGCCAAGGCAAGTATCAGGAAGCCCTGGGCTACATCAACGACCTGCGCGACCGTGCCGCCTACAAGGAGGGTGAAGACCGCGAACACCATGTTGACGGCGGTGCCGCTTACAAGGCGGGCGCTCCCGGATACCAGGACAATGGCGAGAACACCTATATGGCGGAATGTTCCTACTATGAGTCGAACGGCATTGAGGAGACCACAGCTCCCACCAGCCTGAAGATTACCGACATCCATCGCCTGCCAGCCGAGGACGAGGCCATCATCAGCAAGCTCGGCTACACCAGCGACTACGACCGCATGCTCTGCCTGGTGCTCAACGAGCGCACCCGTGAGCTTTGCGGCGAGTTCCAGCGTTGGCAAGACCTGGCGCGCACCAAGACACTCGTGGCTCGTGCCAAGGCTTTCAACTCAATAGCTGCCGCCAACATCAAGGACTACATGGTGCTCCGCCCCATCCCCCAGGCTTATCTCGACGGTATCCAGAAGAACGGTCATGCCCTTACAGCCGAGGAAAAGCAGGAACAGCAGAACCCAGGTTGGTGATTCATCCCTTCCCAATAACACGGAAAGCCGCCTTGCAATCACTCTGCAAGGCGGCTTTTTCGTGCGTCCATTCATCTTCTTGTCCTCGAGAATATGTAGCATTGCAACGCATTGGCTTCAAATAAGCGCTTCATGAGAAGGAAGATACGCCAGGGGCTCTTGACATGGAAAATCGACTATGACAGAACGCTCCTTGTCCTACTTGGGCACGATTTGGATTATAAGCGATTTTGGTCAATGGGAATGTGACGTTGGAGGCTATGGATGCTTATCTTGGACAAAAGTATTAGATGGATGGAAAATGAAAGGTGGGCTTTGTCCGCATACGCCCTTCATGTTCCTTATTTATCAAAAGAGAGGCAAACGCCCGGTTGGCGCTTGCCTCTCTTCTTAAAATCTGTGTGCGGTTATTCTTCTGTTTCCTCCCACATGGAATGGTTGGACAGCACTTCGTAATTCTTGTTGGCTGGTTCGTTGCTCACCTCAAGGGTGGAGCTTCCCTCCAGCAGATGATAGTCTGTTTCTGCTTCCGTCAGGAAAATCTCGGGTTTGTCGTATGGTCGTTTCATGCGTTTATTCGTTGTTGACATAGTTGTTGATCAGTTTTACGGCATCGGTAGTGTTCACTTCCCCGTCTCCGTTTATGTCGGTGACGGCTTTGTTGAGCGTGTCAACGGTGCCGTTGACGTAATGGTTGATAATCAGCACGGCGTCTGCGGTGTTCACCTCTCCGTCGCCGTTGGCGTCGCCCGTGTTGCCTTTCGATATGTTTCCGCTTTGGCTGCTGTCGCTGCTTGGCTCGTCAGGACTGGTGGGAGCGTAGACGAAACGGGCTTCGAGGGTGGTGTTGGCGGAGGGCATATAGTAGCTGAACGTGAGGCTTTCGCTCTGCTTCACGCCGTTCACGAACCAACCCTTGAACTGGTAACCCGGACTGGGCGTGGCGCTCACCTGTATGTAGGTGCCTGCTTTCGCCTTGGCGCCGCTGGTGCGGTTGAACGAGCAACTGCCTTCCTGGTCGGTCTGTAGATACAGGCGGTAGGTGTCGGGGGTGACAGGCTCAGCCGGGTCTACAGGCGTAAACGCATAGACTGCCACGAAGTCGGCCTTCCTGTCTGTTACGGCGTAGCTGAACGACTGTTCTTCCGAGTACTTCTCGCCGTTGAGTGTCCAGTAGGCAAAGGTGTAGTTCTCGTTGTACGACGAAGTGCTTATCCATGCCGCGTCACCGCTCTTGTAGGTACCGCTGCCCGACGCATAGCCGTGGCTGGAGGTGACCGTCACCTTGAAGTTGGCGTTCGGCTCCGGCGGATTGACCGGGTTATAGTCGGTTTGTGCCGATGTGGCGACCATGGCGCCGCCCACGAGGAGCAGCAACCAGGTCGTCAGCCATTGGCTTATCTGTTGTCTTGAAATCATGGGCTATTGGGTTATTTCACCATTACCTTGGTCTTCATGCCTTCCACTTCAACCACATACACGCCCTTGCCGAGCGTGAGGAATCCGTCCACACTGCGCTTGGCGAAGAGAGCGCCATTGGCGCCATACACGCTGACGGTCTTGCCGTTGGTGCCGGTGATGTTGATGCCTGTGTCGCAAGGCTTGATGTTCACACCTGTGGCGGTCACGATGTCGGCAATGCCGGTGGCACTCTTGTCCACGAGGAGCATGAAGCGGTTGTCGAAGGTGCCTGCCTCAGAGCTGAACTGGTAGTCGCCGTTGGTCAGGTCGTAGGTGATGTTCAGAGCGTTGTCGCGGAGCAGCACGGGCTTGTCCATGCGGGCAGCAGACAGGGTGTAGTTGCCTGCCTTGGCGGCGCGGTAGCCTAACTGCACGCTACCCTCGGGGCGCTCGTTGATGGCGAGCTTGCCGCTCTGTGCCTCCACGCTGTAGAGCTCGGTGGCACCGGCACTCTCGAACTTGGCGGCGTCGCAGTCCATTTCATACTTCTGGCTCTTGGCCTGGTTGAACACCACGCGGGTCTTGTCGGTTGTGGTGCCGTCTGTGAGGGTGAGGTTCACCAGCTGGCGGTCTACATGGAACAGACCGTTGGAGCGCAGTGCCTGAGCGGCAGCCTCGGCACGCTTCTCGCTGCCGGTCTGGGTCATGCGGCTGTCACCGGCAAAGGTGATTTCGCTCTGGTTGTTGGGGCGCTGCACGAAGAATGCCTCGAACGGGTGGAAGGTGTAGTCATCGTCGCCTGGACGCAAAGCCTCGTAGGTGTTGCTGTCGCTGTTCCAGCGTGTCACAGGACTGTCGTAGCCCATGTCGTTGACGTTGAAGAAGCTGGTGAAGGGGTTGCCGATGAAGTTCCAACTGGCGTTCTGCTCGTTGTCAGACGGATGAATGTCGAGTTTGGTGTCCACGTCGATGTTGGGCAGTTTGCCGAAGTCGCCCTTCTCAATCTTGATGGAGAGGGTGCAGTCGAGCGAAGCCTGGAAGATGTAGCCCTTGCCCGCCTTGAGCCATGTCTCGCTGGCCGGCACGTCGGTCCATCCGCCCTTACCCTTGTCGGCACGCACTGAACCGTCGTAGTAGCGGAATACGTACTTGGTGTTTTTGCCGCAGAAGATGTTGTCTTTCTTTACGGGGAAGGGGAAGCTGAAGAAGTACCACTTGTTGGCTTTGATGGTGATGTCTATGTAGAGGCCCTTGGCGTTGAGGTTGCCGTTGGCAATGATGGATGCCCAGTTGGAGCCGTCTGCTTTCACGTGCACGGTGTCTGCCTCCTGGTCGCCCTTGTCCTTGTCGTCGGGCAGGATGAGGCCGCCGCCGGGGTTCACGTCGATGTCGGGTGTGCCGTCGAAGCGGTCGTTGAGGGTGTATTCCTTGTTCAGATAGAAGTATTTGTAAGGCTCGTCGAAGTCAACCAACTTGCTGAACTGGCTCCACTGTGTGTTCCAATAGTAGTTGTCGCGGCTCTGGGTAGGAATGTAGAGCGTGGCAGTGCTGTAAGTGGAGAAGGTGTTCTGGTCAATGCTTACCGGCTCCACCGTGTAGGTGTACACCTTTTGGAGCTTGCTACAGCCGGAGAAGGCTTGGTCGCCTATGCTGTTCAATGTGCTGGGCACACGAACTTCCTCAAGGCCTGAACAATAATTGAAAGCATTTTCAGCAATCTGTTCCAAACCGGGCAGCTCTATGTTCTTCAAAGAACTACAACCACAAAAGGCACGGCTACCGATATACTTCAAGGTCGGTGGAAACTCCACATGACTTAAATACGAACAATAGTAAAATGCTTCATATTCAATCCTTTCCAATCCTGACGGCAGAATCGCTTCCTTCAAGCCGAAACAATTCTGGAAAGCAGATGAACCGATTGTCGTTACTCCAACGGGCAGTTCTATTCTTGTCAAAGATCCGTCTGAAGAAAATGCGCTGTTGCCAATCGTCTTCAAATGGGCTGGGAAGGTAACTTCCTTGAGATTGCTACAATTAGACAATGCGGAGGATTCTATGCTCTTGGCGCTGTTCGGCAGCTTCACGGTTACCAACTTGGATAAGTTGTGGAAGGCCGAGCTTCCCACAACGCTGTCAGTGGTGTGGCAACCTGTGTAGTACTCATAGTCGTTTGCCACGATGTCCACGTCCGCCAGGTCGAGATAGTGCAGGTTGGGCATCTTGTTGCGGATCACCATCAGGTCGTAGCTGTTGATGGTGCCCTTGGCTTTCAGTGTCACCACTTTGTTGAGGTCGTCCTGTCCGATAGCATTTTGCAGACCCGATGTCTTGTCCTGTGCCGTTGTCGTGACGTCGGTGTAGTCGAAGTTGTCGCTCAGAGAGAATATCCTTGCGGCATAGTCGCTCCACACGTCTGCCGTCTTGTAAGCGTCAAGGGCAGCCTCGGGCACCTTGAACATGGTGAGGGTGCTGAAGGTAGGAGCGGGATTATGGGCATTGTCTACTGTTATTGCTGGTGGTGTGGTGCCGTTGAAAAGCAACACGGTAGCCTTGTCGAAACAGTTGTAGCCAAGACTCTTCAGCGTTTCGGGGAAGGATGCAGTGGCTATGTCGCAGCCCTCGAAAGCCCTGTAACCCAAAGACTCAATGACGGGAAGGTCTACCTTCGTAAACGAACAATTGGCGAATGCCTGTGAGCCGATGCTTGTAAACTTTGTCATGTCCAATGGTTGCAAGTTTTCGCAACCATAGAAAGCGCCGTCTGGAATTTGCGTAATTAATGGAATGGTTGCAGAAGCAAGACTTGTGCAACCGTAGAAAGCTTGGTCGCCGATGCTTGTGCATTGTGGCAAGTTAACAGATGCAAGGTTTGTGCAACTGTAGAAAGCTTGGTCGCCAATGCTTGTGCACAGTGGCAAGTCAACTGGTGCAAGGTTTGTGCAATTTCTGAAAGCAGAAGCTCCAATGCTTGTGCACAGTGGCAAGTCAACTGATGCAAGGTTTGTGCAACTGTAGAAAGCTTGGTCGCCGATGCTTGTGCACAGTGGCAAGTCAACGGATGTAATGCTTGTGCAATCTCTGAAAGCAGCATTTGGAACTGCTGTGTATTTCTCCAAGCCTACAATCTTTTTGAGCTTGACGCATCCGGAAAAGAGACCTTCTGTGAGCATCTTGCATGCTGTCAAGTCCACTTCCTCAAGAGATGCGCATGAAGAAAAGGCATATTCTCCTGCATATTGGCAATTCGACAGATTGATGGCTTTCAGACTGGAGCATCCGTTGAACGCTGAGGAACCCACTGATTGCAGATTGGCGGTGTTGCCTACTGACTCGAGAGCAGAGCAATAAGCGAATGCAGAGTTGTCAATAGTCTTGCAGGAAGACAAGTCAACGGATGTTATCTTCGTACTCTGAAATGCAGAGCCACCTATTTTCTCGCATCCCGACAAGTCGCCGACAGAGGTGAGATTGTCGCATGATTGAAAGGCGCAACTTCCAATAGATTTGCACAATGATGACAGCTTGGCGGATTTCAGATTATGGCACTCATAAAAAGCAGAGGTATCAATGGTAGTGCAGGAACTCAAATCTGCAGTTTCAATTGAGGTCCCCCAAAATGTGCCATAGCCAACGCTTGTAATCTGTGCCGTGTTCTCAACTTCCGTAAGGCTACTACAGCCATTGAAAGTATTGTACAACAGTTTGACCGTCACCGGCAGCGTGACCTTTTTCAAGGTCTTGTTGCCACTGAACACGTCACTCAATCTCACCACCGTGTATTTCGTTTCACCGCTATACACATACTCCGGCACCACCACTTCATCGCCATAGTTGGCTGCCGAAGAGATGTATACCCAGTCTGAGTGGTATTCATTGCCGACGGAGACACCCGTGTAGAATGTCCACGTCACGCCATTCTCGTCCGTATAGTCATTGGCAAATGCCTGAATGACACTGGCGAGAATGAAAACCGAAAGTAAAAATAACTTTTTCATAGGCTATGTTTTTATTGTTTTGGTTTCAATATCTTTTGTCCGTTCACCACGTAGATGCCGCCCGGCAGCATCTTGTTGACCCGTTTTCCGCCGAGCGTGTAGATGGTGCTGGATGCTTGTTGGCCGTTGACTGTATGGGCTATTCCCGTGGGCGTGTCGTCCCAGACAATGCCGTAGGATGCAGCGGCGGCTTGCGCAGCGTCTACTGCCAGCCAGCATTTGCCCTCGGGAATGGCATACTCCACACCGTTCATGGCATAGAAGCGGGTGCCGTCGCCCTGGTTTTGCAGCACGTAGCCTGTGGACTGCTTCTGCGCCGCCACGGCACCATAGAGGAAGCCGTCGTGAGCCACTTCCACATAGCGTGAGGCGTCCACCTCGCCGCTCAGCGTGCCCGAATAGCCGTTCTCTGCATACAGGATATAAGGCGTGTAGGCTTTGAGCGCCTTTACCTCATCGAGCACGATGGCTGTTTGACTCTCGTCCAGCCGCTTGGCGGAGTAGGCCTTCAAGCTTTGGGGCAATGTGGGCACGTCGAACGGCAGCACACAAGTGCTGAAATGGTTATCGCCGCTGACCGTCAAACTGGCGGTGCTGGTGCTGGCGGCATGGAGCGTGAGCGTCTGGTCGTCGCAGTTATACTGCTGTGCATCCTGCTTGGTGATGAGGTGCAGTTTCGACACGCTAAGCGTCACGTCGCCCGGTTTCAGCCAGGGCGAGGCTTTGACACGCATGGTGAGCAAGGTGCCGCTGGTGGCGGTCAGCTCGGCATTGGTCGAGCTGAAGCACGACAGGCGCAGCACCTGGGTGCCTACCTTGCCATAGGAAGCTACGAGCTGGTGCTCCCACGTGTCTTCAATCTCGTCTTTGGGATAGATGGTGCCGTCGCCCTTGTAGAAGAGAACGTAGGGCTTGTCTTTAGAGGTCATCACTACGTCAAGTCCTGGAGGGAACTTAACGTCCATTTCAAAGGCTGTGTAAATTTGCGAGCCGACAAGTTTGATAAGCAAATCATACGTACCGTTGTTGCCCGGCACCAGCTCTGCACCCTCAATGGTGATGTGGTCTGTGGTAGGTAGAGGCTTGTAGTCGCCTGCTTTTGCCTGCTTGCCGCAAAGTAGCAAGAGTGACAAAAGCAGCAACATCCTCATCCGTTTCATGTAAACATTCATGCAGATAATCTATTTTAGGTTGTTTGTAAAAATTTAACGATACCGCAAAGATATACTAAATAGAAGATTGTATATGTAATATAATGTGAAAACCTTCGGGGGGGGGTAACAAAGTTTAACGTTTCGTGACAATGGGTGCGCACACAAGCCTCTGTTATGTTCGGGGTGTTGCATTGACTGCCTTGGGCTGAGAAGAGGTTGGGTTTTCAGCCCGCTTGTTTGTTTGGGCTTAACGATGATAGGCAATCAACGCTCCAAATTTCGGAAGAACCTTAATCTTTCAATAGAGGAACTTCTTACGCGCGTACACGCGCGCAGGAATTCATTTTCGCAAATTATCTATCATCTATCACTTTTTACCATAATCATTACAGATTTGTGTTGAAAACGAGAATGTTGCGTCGAGTGATAGATGAGTGATAGATAGGTTTTCATCTATCACTATCTATCACTCGGCGAATAGCAGCTTTATGAACGTAAGTGGCATAGTAATGGTGCGTAAGTGGCATAGTTGCGATGCGTAAGTGGCATAGTAATGGTGCGTAAGTGGCAGAGTTGTGATGCGTAAGTGGCATAGTAATGATGCGTTTACCGCCATGGGTACAGTATGCCCAAACAATGCAACAAGATTTGGGCATACTGTTCGTATTGAATTAGCAGCAGAAATTACGATATCACTCCTGTAAGGATAAAGATGGGTCAACCTTCTGTGTTTCAGTTACTTTTGTCCTTGCAGGGCGTATGGGTGCCCCCATTGTTACCCAGGGCGTTGCTACGCTTGCCCTGGGCTGTGTACAGGCTGGGCTTTCAGCCCGCTTGTCATAAAATCCTAATACAAAGATAACAGGTGTCACTCCAAATCACGGATGAACCAAAAAGTGATGGATGAGTGATGGATAAGTGAGGGATTCGTGATAGATATTGGTATGTATGCAATGGAATACATATCTCATTTACAGGTGTTTACGCTCTGTAAGACGGCGAAATAGTGATAGGTGATAGATGTTTTGGAAAAAACAGATTCATGTGTGCGCGCCCGAGAACTAAATAAAAACTGCATATTCATTCGTCTGTTGCGGATTGTTTTTGTACTTTTGCACCCGAAAACGGAAACCGTAACTGAAAACAATGGACTGGTTCAGCAATTTATTCGATATCCATTCGGCACTGCAGGCCACTGTGGTGCTGTCGCTCATCATTACCTGTGGACTCGTGTTGGGCAAGATACATGTCAAGGGCATTTCCCTGGGCATTGCCTTCGTGTTCTTCTTCGGCATCATTGCCGGACACTTCGGGTTCTGCATAGACCACAGTATGCTCGACTTTGCCGAGACCTTTGGTCTCACACTCTTTGTCTATACCCTGGGACTCTACGTGGGCCCCAACTTCTTCGGACTGATGCGCCACGAGGGCGTGGCACTCAACGTGTGGAGCTTCGCCGTCATCCTGTTGGGCACGCTGATGGCCGTGGGGCTGTGCTTCGTCACCCCCGTGTCGCTGCCCGACATGGTGGGTGTGCTCTGTGGCGCCACCACCAACACACCGGCGCTCGGTGCTGCCCAACAAGCCCTGCAACAGGCTGGACTGCCCAGCGGCGGTGCCGCCCTGGGATGCGCCGTGACCTATCCGCTCGGCGTGGTGGGCGTGATTCTCGCCATGATGCTCATCCGCAAGCTCTTCGTGACGGCAGCCGACATGGTTCCCAAGTCGACAGCCGACGACGACAATACCTATGTGGCACAGTTTGCCGTGATCAATCCCGCCCTTGCCGGCAAGACGCTGCAGCAACTGTCCGAGATGACCCACCTCAAGTTCATTGTGTCGCGCATTTGGCGCGGCGACGAAGTGATAGTGCCGCTTGCCTCCACCCAACTCCACATCAACGACAATGTGCTCGTGGTTATGACCCGCGACGAGGTGGGAGCCATGGAGATATTTTTCGGAGAGCGCGTGCACAAGGACTGGAACAAGGAGAAGATAGACTGGAACGCCATCGACTCGCACGTGGAGAGCCGGGTCATCGTGATTACCCGTGCGGTGCTCAACGGCAAGGTGCTGGGCAGCCTGCGCCTCCGCGACACCTATGGAGTGAACGTGAGCCGCGTGATACGTGGTGACGTGAAGCTCCTTGCCACCGACGACCTGCGCCTGCAGTATGGCGACCGGGTGACGGTAGTGGGTTCTCCCGAAGCCATCAACCATGTGGAAACCTTCATGGGCAATGCCGTGCAGACACTGAACGAGCCCAACCTCGGCGCCATCTTCTTCGGCGTGATGCTCGGTCTGGCACTGGGCACCATCCCCATTAACCTGCCCGGCATGAGTGCTCCCGTGCGGTTGGGAATGGCTGGAGGCCCCATTATCGTGGGCATACTGGTGGGAGCGCTCGGTCCCCGCACACACTTCATCTCCTATACCACCCGCAGTGCATCGCTGATGCTCCGCAAGTTGGGACTGGCACTTTATCTGGCCTGTCTCGGACTCGATGCCGGCGGGCAGTTCTTCGAGACGGTGGTGCGTCCGGAAGGCCTGCTGTGGGTAGGCCTGGGCTTTGTACTTACGGTGGTGCCGGTGCTCATCGTGGGCGTGGTCATGCTGAAGACCAAGAAGTACGACTTCGGCTCTATCTGCGGCATCCTTTGCGGCTCGATGGCCAACCCCATGGCGTTGGGCTATGCCAACGACACACTGAAGAGCGAGCACGCCTCGGTGAGCTACGCCTCGGTCTATCCCTTGGGCATGTTCATTCGCGTGGTCATAGCCCAAGTGCTGGTGATGTGCTTTGTATAAAAGTGTAATCCACACTTTACGTTAAAGAATCTAAACCCGTGCAATACTTTGTGCGGGTTTTCATTTTGTCTATAGATAACAAAAATAACATCAAGACAAAATGAAAAGGAAAAATATTTGTTTGCTAATGCTCGGCCTGTTTGCAGCCTTGAGCTTGACCTCGTGTGATGATGACAATGACGGACAGAACTATGTGATTTGCCCTGTTGAGGAACCCTACAACGCCCTGGTGACGGTGAAGCCCAATGCCGACAACACATCTGTATACCTGCAGTTGGACGACCAGACCACGGTGTTCCCCTCCAACTTGGGCAAGTCGCCATTCGGCACCAAGGAAGTGCGCGCCCTTGCCGTCATCAAGACCACAAACGACAAGACAGAAGGCTATGACCGCACGGCGCTCGTCTACCGGTTGGACAGCATCCGCACCAAGGGCATGTCTGCCGACCTCGGGGCTGACAATGCCAAGACCTACGGCACGGACCCCGTGGAAATCATGAAGGACTGGCTGACCATAGCCGAAGACGGCTACCTGACCCTGCGCTTCCGCACCAATTGGGGCGGCCAAAAGGTGCACACCATCAACCTGGTGGCTACCAATCCCGACAAGCCCTATGAACTGACACTCTACCATAGCAACAACGGTGATGCACAGAACTATGCCGCCGACGGACTGGTGGCTTTCAGCTTGGCATCGCTGCCCGATACTGACGGGAAGACGGTGGACTTGACCTTGAAGTGGAACGCCTTTGGCGGAGAGAAGACCGCCACCTTCAAGTATTGTTCGCGCAAGGCGACCGGCACACTTCACATCAACACCGTCAATCAGGCTTCGCTCACCACAGGGACGATGGCAGGATGCCTGACACCCAACAAGTTTGACTGATCTCTCTGTAGATTCTTTATATTTATATTGCATTTGACTGTGCCCATGGGATGTGAATCTCGTGGGCTTTTTGCCTTAAAATTAAGGCTTCACTCGGAAATAAAGACGAATCATGAATACCCTTGAGAGCAAGGTGTGCCCCACCTGTTTGGGCCGGTGAGGTGCTTGGCATGAACGCCGTTACCGGCGGATTCAACCTGCAGGCAGCATGGACAATGGGGGCGTGGCAGGTCTGCATACGGTGAAATAATCAAACAGGCACATTCAACCCGTCAAGTGTTGAATGTGCCTGTTATAATAATGTGTATGGCGTGACCGGCTTATGACAAGGCTTTGCGCATATATTGCCGGATGTCCTTGCGGGCAAAGTAGAGTTTGTTTTCCACGGTTTTGTATTTCATGTCCAGTGTCTTGGCAATCTCGCTCACCTTTTTGTCCTCTTCGATGTTCATTCTGAGAATGCGGCAAGCATTTTCCTCAAGGCGGGCCAGTCCACGCTCGAGCAACAGGGCGGTCTCATGGGCAGAGATGACGGACAGACCGTCGGTGCTGTAGGGCTGTCCCGTCAGGTAGTGCTCATGTTGTTCCACGCACTTGCGGTGGCGCCAAGTGTCGAGCCACAGACGGCTGAATATCTGATAGGCAAGAGCCGGCAGGGTGACTTGGGATATCATCTTGTCGGTGCGGAGCAAGCGCATGAATACATCGTGCACCATGTCTTCCGCCTCGACGGTGGACATGCCTCTTCTCTTTGCCCATCCCATGATGGTGGTGCGGTAACTTATGTAGAAATCTTGGATGACTTGATGGTTGGTTTCTGTCATATCTTTAAAGTCTCGGTCTTATGGTATCGGTAAGCATATTGTGAGGGCAAAGATAGGCAATAAGCAGAGTATTTAGGGGGAAAATATTGCGGAAAAAGAGTAAAAAGTGCCTATAGGGGCTGTTTTGACTAATAAATCCACTTAAATACACCTCTTTTGCTGTAACTTTGCAATTAGAAAACCAATAACAACAAATAAAGTATGAACAAACGAATTGTCACACTTTTTGTGTCTATGGCAATGGCTTTGGGATGTGCTGCCCAACAGTTGCCCTACCAGAATCCGAAACTGTCGGCAGTGGAAAGGGCTGCCGATTTGTGTTCCCGACTTACGCTAAAGGAGAAAGCCGACATCATGCGCAATGGGTCGCCGGCCATACAAAGGCTGGGCATTCCGCAGTTTGAGTGGTGGAGCGAGGCGTTGCACGGCGTGGCGCGCAACGGCTTTGCCACCGTTTTCCCCAATACCACAGGCATGGCATCTTCGTTTGACGATTCCCTCTTGCAACGCATCTATACGGCGGTAAGCGACGAGGCACGCGCCAAGAATAACCTGGCCCGTCATGCCGGTGAGATCAAGAAGTATCAGGGACTGTCCATCTGGACCCCCAACATCAACATCTTCCGTGACCCCCGGTGGGGCAGAGGACAGGAAACCTATGGCGAGGACCCCTATCTGACCACCCGCATGGGACTGGCGGTGGTGCGCGGACTGCAAGGCCCCGACGACTACAAGTATCGCAAACTGTTGGCATGTGCCAAGCACTTTGCCGTGCATAGCGGTCCGGAATGGAACCGCCACAGCTTTAATCTCGAGAACATCCGTCCGCGTGACCTGTGGGAAACCTACCTTCCCGCTTTCAAGTCGCTCGTGCAGCAAGGCCATGTGGCAGAGGTGATGTGTGCCTATCAGCGTATAGACAGTGAACCCTGTTGTGCCAACACCCGATACCTGCAGCAGATTCTCCGCAACGAATGGGGATTCAAAGGCATGGTGGTGAGTGATTGCGGTGCCATCGGCGACTTCTTCCGTCCCGGCAGGCACGGCTTTGCCAAGGATGCTGCGGAGTCTTCCGCCAAGGCTGTCATTGCCGGCACCGATGTGGAGTGTGGCGGCAACTATGCCTCGCTGCCCCGTGCGGTGAAAGAAGGAAAGATTACAGAGGAACAGATCAACACCAGCGTGAAGCGCCTGCTGAAAGCCCGCTTTGAATTGGGCGACTTCGATGACGAGGCGCTCAACAAGTGGGCGCAGATACCGGCGAGCGTCATTGCCTCGCAACCTCACAAGCAACTGGCACTCGACATGGCGCGCGAGTCGATGGTGCTGCTGAAAAACAATGGCATACTGCCTCTTGCCAAACAGGGACAGAAAATAGTGGTGGTGGGCCCCAATGCGGCCGATTCCACCATGATGTGGGGAAACTATAATGGTTATCCTACGGAGACGGTTACTATATTAAAAGGTATAAAGGCAAAGGCTGCCGGTGTGCGTTATGTGGGCGGTTGTGGACTGACACGCAACGAGGAATTTAACAGTCGGTTTAACGAACTTATGGCTGCCGACGGACAACCGGGACTCACGGTCACCTATTGGAACAACGAGAAGATGAAAGGCGCGCCTGTCACTGTGCAGCGTCTCACAGAGCCTGTGAACCTGAGCAATGGCGGTGCTACGGTGTTTGCTCCTGGTGTGAACCTGGAACATTTCTCCGCACAACTGAAAGGCACTTTCCGTCCCTCACGCACCGAATCGCTCCGCTTGCGACTCGCCAACGACGACCTGGCCCGTCTCATAGTCAATGGCGATACGATTGTGAACAGTTGGAAGTGGCGTGAGAAGGTGAGCATCTTCGACAAGGAACTGAAGGTGGAAGCCGGCAAGGAATACCGCATCCAGATAGACTATGTGCAGCAGGACGCCATGGCAGTGCTGCAGTTCGACCTCGGCAAGTTGGACAATATGCCCGTTGACGAGCTGGCCAAGCAGGTGGGCGATGCCGACGTGGTGGTGTTCGTGGGTGGCATTTCTCCCCGTCTTGAGGGCGAGGAGATGAGTGTCAAGGAACCCGGTTTTCGTGGTGGCGACCGCGAGAACATTGAATTGCCTGAAGCCCAGCGCCGTGCCATTGCAGCTCTTCGTGCCGCCGGCAAGAAGATAGTGTATGTGAACTGTTCGGGCAGTGCCATGGGACTGGTGCCGGAGGACGCCAACTCTGACGCCATTCTGCAGGCTTGGTATGGAGGAGAACGTGGTGGACAGGCTGTGGCTGAAATCCTTTTCGGCGATGTGAACCCCAGTGGCAAGTTGCCTCTTACGTTTTACAAGAATGTGGAGCAATTGCCCGACTATGAGGATTACAGTATGGAGGGACGTACCTACCGCTACTTCCGGGGAGAGCCTCTCTATGCCTTCGGCTATGGCCTGAGCTATACGACTTTTGGCTATGGCAAGCCCAAGTTCAACCAAAAGCAATTCTCCGTGACCGTCAACGTGAAGAACACGGGAAAGATGGACGGCACGGAAGTAGTGCAACTCTACCTGAAACGTGTGGCCGATACGGAAGGTCCCATCAAGAGTCTTCGCGGTTATCAGCGTGTGGCGCTTAACCAGGGCGAGTCAAAGGACGTGACTATCCGCATGAGCCGTGACGACTTCGAAACGTGGGATGCCCAGACAAACACCATGCGGGTGGTGCCCGGAAAGTACCAACTGATGGTAGGCTCGTCGAGCCGGGCACAAGACTTGCAAGCCATAGAGGTGAAAATCAAGTAATTGGTGGTTGGATGTTATAGGGAAAACAGAAAATACCAACTTTTGGTGATAGCGGTAAATTGGCAGTTATGCTATTTACCGCTATCTTTGCATCCGGAAGTTGAGGTATATTCAACACGTTTAAAACATTCAATCAATTATGGTAATAGAAAAGGTACATGCAAGAGAAATCTTGGATTCAAGAGGCAATCCAACAGTAGAAGTTGAAATTACAACCATCGATGGTGTGGTGGGACGCGCTTCCGTTCCGTCGGGCGCATCTACGGGCGAGAACGAGGCACTTGAACTGCGCGACGGTGACAAGAACCGTTATGGCGGCAAGGGCGTGCTCAAGGCCGTGAACAACGTGAACGAGGTTATCGCACCTGCACTGGTGGGAATGTCGGTGCTCGACCAACGCGGCATCGATGCCAAGATGCTGGAACTCGACGGCACTCCCACGAAGTCAAAGCTTGGCGCCAACGCTATCCTCGGTGTGTCGCTTGCTGCCGCCCACACGGCAGCCGATTGTCTCGGCATACCTCTTTACAGATATATTGGCGGCACAAACACCTATGTGCTTCCCGTGCCAATGATGAACATCATCAACGGCGGCGCACACAGCGATGCTCCCATTGCTTTCCAGGAGTTTATGATTCGTCCTGTCGGCGCTCCATCGGAGAAGGAAGCCATCCGTATGGGTGCTGAAGTGTTCCATGCACTCGCCAAATTGCTGAAGAAGCGTGGACTGAGTACGGCAGTGGGTGACGAGGGTGGTTTCGCACCGGCACTCAACGGCATAGAGGATGCGCTCGACAGCATTTGTCAAGCCATCAAGGACGCCGGCTACGAACCCGGCAAGGACGTGAAGATTGCCATGGACTGTGCGGCCAGCGAGTTTGCTACCTGTGAGAATGGCGAGTGGTATTACGACTACCGCCAGTTGAAGAGCGGCATGCCTAAAGATCCCAACGGAAAGAAACTCACAGCCGCCGAGCAGATCAAGTATCTCGAAGAACTTATCACCAAATATCCCATTGACTCTATAGAGGACGGCCTCGATGAGAACGACTGGGACAATTGGGTGAAACTGACCGAAGCCATTGGCGACCGCTGCCAGCTGGTGGGTGACGACCTCTTTGTGACCAACACCAAGTTCCTTGAAAAGGGCATCAAGATGGGTGCAGGCAATGCCATCCTTATCAAGGTGAACCAGATTGGCTCTCTTAGTGAAACTCTTGACGCCATCGAAATGGCACACCGTCATGGCTATAACACGGTGACCAGTCACCGCTCCGGCGAAACCGAAGACACAACTATCGCCGACATTGCCGTGGCTACCAATTCGGGACAAATCAAGACAGGTTCCATGAGCCGAACAGACCGCATGGCGAAGTACAACCAACTCATCCGTATTGAGGAGGAATTGGGCGCACAGGCTGTCTATGGTTACAAGAAACTGAAATAGATGTTAGATACTTTTCTTTTATAAATCATATTCATAAGATACGATATCGTGTGGCGGGCTGTACAGTGATGTATGGTCCGCTTTTTCTTGGCTTGGTAAAAGAGAAATGTTCAACGTCTACAATTGGGTATAAATCTTTCAGAAAAGGGGTAAATATGGTGTAATAGACCGTATTTACCCCTTTTGACAAAATTATTCACCCATGCCATGTATACGTAAGCAGTAACTTTGCGACTGTAAACTAAAACCATAATAATCAGAAATGGAAGTAAAAAAAACGTACAGAAAGCAACGGTGCTTGCCTTAGCACTAGTTTGGGGCACGCAGATGAATGCCCAAACGCATAACTCTTTATATACGGAGCCGTGCAAGGTGAGTACAAAGGCAGTGAGCCAAGTGGTAAAGGGCAATGTGGTGAGTTATAACTGTAGTAAGCTGTTTGACGGAAAAACGGATATAGCCAGCACGGACGAGAATCTGCAAATAGGTTCGTTGAAGGAAGGACACTATTACACCTGGGCGTTGGATGTGGAAACGGCTGGAACTTATACGATAAGTTTCATGGCAGCGGACAACGACGGAAATGCGATGAGTGTGTATCAGGCTTCAACCACCTCTATATCCACCACGGACAAAGACGTGAAATACACACACGTTTGTGACGGGACAATGCCCAATACAGGAGGATTTGGAAGTCCATCTGATTACAATCTTTCATTCGATGTACCCTTGTCGAAAGGGTTGAACTATCTGAGAATAGTATGGAGTGGAGACGGATATTGCGGAAACCTGTACCAGATGCAGATACAAAGTTCTCTTATCTGCAAATTCACTTGGAGCACGGGGGAAGGAACAACAGATGCTAATGAGCAAAAATACAGTGACGGCAGCAAGTACACTTATAGAAGAGTGGCAACATCCAATCCGTTGTTCAAGTTGCTCGGCACTGACAAGGTATATTCTGATAGCCGGTTTAAGATCAGTACAGGAAAGGAGTATGCTGTCATTGTGCCATCCAATGTGAAGGTGAATAAACTGGTGTTTAAAAACTGCTGTGAGAATTATTACAAGAAAAATAGCGATACGGATAACATAGATTCCGAGTGGGACTATATCAAGTCGGGCGATGAAAAAGCCGTAATATCAAACGATGGAAAGATAGAATCGAAGCAGGACATCACTGCTACATTCACCAACCATCAGGCAGGTGCACCCATCTTGTTCTGTGTGAAGAAATGTGCCCAAGTGGCCTACGATGCTATTGAAATTCAAGGCGTGATTGACGAAACGGCCGAAACATATACGCTCTCCGTTTCGGATGCAGGAGCGGCCACATTGGTGCTTCCTTTTGAAGCCGATATGCCTGACGGACTGAAGGCTTACAAGTTGACAGCCGTGAACGGCAACAAGATAACGACGGAGGAACTGACAGGGAAAGTGCCAGCCAACACTCCAGTGCTGGTCAATGCAGCCAAGGGTGAATATACCTTTGCAAGTACGGAAATGGCGGCAATGGACATAGTGCCCCAAAGTGGATTGCTCACGGGTGTGTGGAAAGCTGAAGCTGTGTCGCAGAACAACTACGTGTTGCAGATGCAAAACGGTATAGTGGCTTTCTATCCGGTAAAGTCGGACGACATCAATCTCAAGGCCCGTCAGGCGTATCTCACCTTGCCATCCAATGCGGTGGCTGCCAACAAGCTAACGATAGATTTCGGAACGGAAACAGGCATCAGTCAAGTGAATGTCGTCAGCAAAGGAGAAACAGACGTAATCTATAATGCAGCCGGTATGCGTGTGGCAAACATGAGTCAGCCAGGCCTCTATATCAAGAACGGAAAGAAATATATCATCAAATAAAAACGCAAGAACAATGAAAAAGACAATATACGAGAAACCCTCCATTCAAGTGGTCATTTGCAGTCAGGAACCTTTGATGGCTGCCAGTCTCACGGGTGACAAGACAGACCCTGATACACCGGCAAGCAGTAGCACACCGACACTCAGCAACGAATGGTTTTTCGAGGAAGAAGAAATGGACAATTAGTGCATAAAGTTTTATATAGCGAAAGTTTTAAAATTAGGTAATTGGTTTAACCTGAGACAGCGGCAAGTTGGAGAGCGCTCCAGTGTTGCCGCTGTCCTTTTTTGTTTATTCTAATAGGCAAGGCCATACTCGGAAATAAAAATAAACGAATTTATTTTGTATTTCACTCGTTTGCACTACCTTTGCATCCGAATGTAGAAACAAGGATAAACAGTTATGGAACCTACACACAAAATTAACAAGGTAAGCTTGCGCAACCTCCACATGGAGGACTATGACCAGCTTGCCAAATCGTTCAAACGCATCTATGCTGACTCCGACGTGTTCTGGACACGGGCACAGATCAAGAAACTCATCACTATTTTCCCGGAAGGTCAAGTGGTCATCATCGTTGACGACGTGATTGTGGGCTGCGCCCTCTCTATCATTGTGGACTACGACATGGTCAAGGGCGACCACACTTATGCCCAGGTGACCGGCAACGAGACCTTCAACACCCACAATCCCAACGGCAACATACTCTATGGCATTGAGGTGTTCATTCATCCCGACTATCGCGGACTGCGACTGGCGCGCCGTATGTATGAATACCGCAAGGAACTTTGCGAAAAGCTCAACCTCAAGGCCATCATGTTTGGCGGACGTATACCTAACTACCATAAGTATGCCGACACCATGCGCCCCAAGGAATATATCGACAAGGTGCGCTCGCGCGAAATCTACGACCCGGTGCTCACCTTCCAACTCTCCAACGATTTCCACGTGCGTCGTGTTATCCGCAATTATCTGCCCAACGACGAGGAGTCGAAGCACTGCGCCACACTCCTGCAGTGGGACAACATCTACTATCAGCCGCCCACGAACTCTTATGTGGACAAGAAACCCACTGTGCGCATCGGGCTGGTGCAGTGGCAGATGCGCCCCTATCATTCTGTAGACGACCTGTTTGAGCAGGTGGAGTTCTTCGTTGACTCCGTGTCAGACTACAAGAGTGACTTTATCCTTTTCCCCGAATACTTCAATGCCCCGTTGATGGCCAAGTTCAACGATATGGGTGAGGCACAGTCTATCCGTGCCATGGCACAGTATACAGAGGAAATACGCGACCGCTTCCGTGAGCTTGCCATCAGCTACAACATCAACATCATCACCGGCAGCATGCCTTATGTGAAGACAGACGGTGCACTCTACAATGTGGGATTCCTCTGTCGACGTGACGGTTCTATCGACATGTATGAGAAGATACACGTCACTCCCGACGAGCAGAAATGCTGGGGACTGAGTGGCGGCAGTCGCGTGCAGACTTTCGACACCGACTGCGGCAAGATAGGCATTGTCATCTGCTATGACGTGGAGTTCCCCGAACTGTCACGCCTGATGGCTGCCGACGGCATGCAGATACTCTTTGTGCCATTCATGACAGATACTCAGAATGCCTATTCCCGTGTGCGTGTCTGCGCCCAGGCACGTGCCATCGAGAATGAATGTTATGTGGCGATAGCCGGTAGTGTGGGCAACCTGCCACGTGTGCACAACATGGACATACAGTATGCCCAGTCGGCAGTGTTCACTCCTTGCGACTTCGCCTTCCCCAACGATGGCAAGCGCTCTGAGGCAACACCTAACACGGAAATGATTCTTGTGTCCGACGTTGACCTCAACCTGCTCAACGAGCTTCATACCTATGGTGCCGTGCGCAACCTACGAGATCGCCGCAACGACCTGTATGAACTTAGAATCAAGAAGGCTGCCACAGAGTAGTGTAAGCCAGTGTCCTTTTTGAAAGAGTCTGCGTTCAACTGTTGGTCGGTTGAAGGCAGACTCTTTTTTCCGGTCTTGATGGCAGTAGATACAGCCCTAATTGTCGCTTTTTTGTTGCTTATGTAGAGAAACTCATATTTTATTGAATGTTTTTCTTTAAAATCGTGCCCGATTTTCATTCTCGTACGTATCTATTGGAAACGAGAGTATGCAAGTCTTAAGATTAATTTTTGTTTTATCGGTGGCATTTGTCTTTAAAGTGAAAGCCAATGCGGTTGTCACTATAGATGTTTCGTATTATTGCTTGATGCGGGATGTTGAGGAGGATGCTCTTCCCAAATCTTCCTATAAAATGTTGCAGATTTCCGGTGACAGGTCTTATTTTCATCATGATTACACGAATCATTCATCCTACGAAAATGAATACACAGATCCGATGGTAGTTTGGAAGAATGTTTCACAAAAGGGACAACTGACCTTCTCCGGATTAATTGGAAATTACGGGTTCTATTACAGGGAATCTATCCCTTCGTTTGATTGGAAAATGATAGACCGGGACTCGGTGGTCTGCGATTATCCGTGTAAGATGGCACAAACTACTTTTCATGGAAGGACTTGGACTGTGTGGTATACGTATGACATTCCTTGTAGTGATGGACCATGGAAACTTTGTGGTTTGCCTGGTCTTATTCTTCAGGCAACAGATGCCAAAGGCGACTTCTCTTTTACCGCCTATAAAATAAGAAAAGGGCAAATGGACCCGCTTAAAGAATTCGTTGAGGGAAGAAAGAAGACTACTGCAAAACAATATGTCAAAAATCTCATGTTCTATAGAAAAGATCACAATGGGTTCGAAAAAGAGATGACGGGTAGTGAGGATAAAGCCTCGTTTACGGACGCAATAGGACGTCCCATTAATATATATCCATCTCAAACGGCTTGCTTGATAGAAAGTTATTAATCACTTAAATATAACAATTATGAAAACAAAACTTGTTTTTTTTCTTGCACTGATTATGCCCGTATCGGTATCTCCGTTGTATGCTCAAAAAGACAAGGGACAAAATCTGATAACTCGTGCGGTTGGTGATTGTTCAAGGGAATATCCCCAAACAACAGTTACTCTTGTCTATTCTGACGGCTCTATGCAAAAGGCTTTTTATGATGTGGTATTTCTTTATACCGAAAATTATGGAGAGGTATATGGGGTAAAATATCATTTGGTTAAAGCTACAGATTCTATTTTTTTGCATACTTCAAAATTGGAAGGAACTTTTATTAAAGGAAGGGATAGTATGGATCCGGTTAAAGATTTCATGGCATTATTCCAGGGATTGGAAGGACATGATGGAATCATAGATTCGCACGTTCAATTCAAATAATTTGAAGAGCGCGGAATTAGTAATATAGTTGTTGATTATTTTAGAATTATGAGAAGAGAGATGTTGACTTTATTGCTGTTGTTGGCGACAGTGACCATGACAGCACAGAGACAGAAAATCAGTGGAAAAACGGTGGATGCCGAAGGTAAACCATTGATGTCTGTTTCCGTGTTGCTGCTTGATGAAAAAGGAGGGCATGTAAAGTTTGCCAAGACAGACAGTAAGGGCAATTTCTCTTTTTCTTTGCCAAACGGTGTTACTGCGTCGAAAATATCCTTCAATAGTGTGGGCTATAACAAACAGACACTCACTCTTGCCCACTTTCTAAAAGGTAACAGAGTGATGAAGATGACGGAGGCTGTGCAGTCACTAAGAGAAGTAGAGGTGACCCCCGTATTGTTTCGCATTAAGGGAGACACCATCATTTATTCAGTGTCAGGGTTGCGAGAGAAGCAAGACCGTACCATAGAGGATGTGATAGCCCGAATTCCAGATATTAAAGTAAACACAAATGGGGAAATATCGTATAAAGGTGCAGCAATTTCAAAGTTTTATGTTGATGGTAAGGATGTGACGGGTGAACGATACGTCATGATCAGCAAAAACCTTTCCGCAGACAAGGTGGACAGCGTGGAGGTGCTGCAAAATCACCAACCTGTCAATGTCTTGCGCGGAAAAACGTTTAACGATGCTGCTGCCCTCAATCTTGTGCTGAAACCCGATGCTCGTGGATTGTGGAATGGAACGCTGGATGTGGAATTGGGCTATGCCTTACAATATCCATGGGGTTGGAATCGTAAAATCCGCTTGGCTGAGATGTTTTTTGGATCTCGCCTGCAGACTGTCAGCATGTATAAACACAATAATACTGCAGAAGATGTAGCGGCAGAGGTGGGGTACTACTCCTTACAGTCATCGTCAGCCAATCCTTTGGCAAATCTTGTACCTATCGGAAGAACCCGCTATGGATTCAACAACAGTCATCTGTTGGCTACTAATTGGCATTTGAATGGGAAAGGAAACAGTGAATGGCGTCTGCAGATAACTGGACTATGGGACAAATCCACGAAATACAGTTATTCGGAACAAACCTATTTGGATGTTGGCGATGCTAAGGTGGTGTCGCAACAGCGCAGTGCCAATGCCTATGTCAGTGATTGGAATCTGGAATTATATTATAACGTCAATGGTAATCATTTCCATCTCTCCAATACATTTCAAGGTAACTTGAATTTTGACCATTCATCAGCTGAAACCCGTCTTAATGGAACTGTATGCCGAGAGCGTGTGCTGCCCCGCAAAAGAAGTGTGACCGACTATTTCACGATGACTGTTCCTACAGGGGAAGTCAGAAACACATTTTCTTCTACGATAAGCTACGCCTACTATCCTGGTTGTTTGCGCCTTTATAATGGGTCGGACGAAACGCTGAATCTGAAGGCTGTGGACTGGCATTTTGAACATAGGGCAAACTATATGAAAGGGCTGAAGTGGTCATTCAGCATCACAACATCTTGGGATATGAAGCGCAATAATGAGTTTGTCGCCTACAACGACACGATTGGCAACGTCCGGTATCAGGAAGACAAAGTTACATTTCTGCCTTTTATTCAATGCTGGGCTATCAAGAAAGTAAATATGAGAATTTCCTGTAATTTGACTTGGCTTTCGCGCAGATTGGATATGGATGTGGATAAACGCTTGCATGCGATGCCTGACGTGAACATAGAATGGAATCCAACCCGGCTTTTGTCGCTATCTGCCGACTATTCCCATTCTTTCTCTCCGAGTGGATTCGAAATGAATGCTTTGCGCACATACACCTCCTATAATTATGCGTCCAGAGGCTCTGGTATCAACAGTCATTCCACTGGCGACAATGTGAGTGTGGGGCTGAAATATAATAATATGGGGACGGGGTGGAATGTCTCGGCGAACTATTCCTATGGAAGTAGTAGATTTTCCACCCTCTATGAGAGTGCACTCAATGCTGGTGTATATGTCCGTGAGATTGTGAGTGGCAACAATGTGAGTGAGAACCAAAAGGTAGGTGTTCTGATTTCGAAATCATTTGATTCAATGCACACGCGTGTGTCCTTAAACAGCAACTATGAATGGTCGGCCTATGACTATCTGTTCAACAAGGAAATCTGTCGCAGTGGAATGAAGAACGTCTCTTCGCAATTCATGTTGAGTATGCGTCCCTGGAAAATATTCAATTTTACGACATCATCCACTTTTTATCTCAGCCGCCAAAACACGGTCTGCCACACTACGCTCTACCGCAATTTCTTCCATACGCTCAATCTTTTCCTCACTCCCGGGCATTTCGTGGCGGGTATGAAGAACGACTGCCGTCATTCGGCTGACAACTCGGAAAAATTCTCTCTCTATTCTTCTGCCTATGTCTCTTACAAGACGAAGAAATATGAGTTACGCCTTGACTTGAACAATCTTTGGGGAACTAACAAACGTGAATACAAATCGGTGTCAGTCCTTGGTAAAACCTATTCTGTTACAGAATTGCGACCGCGCGAGTTTCTTGCCTCAGTATCATTCTCTCTCTAAGGGTAGTCTTTGTGGAGCACATATTGTGCGGGGCATCCATTACCTGAATTTTCAATCAAGAATATTGTGCCTGCAATAGTCTTTCGGTGGAAGGCAACAAACGCAGACTCAAATGTGTCTCTGTTTTAAGGGATGCTGTTCTTTCACCGAGATACTTCTCCGTGGAATGTCAGCTATGGTGGCTTTGTTCTTGTAGTACTGCCTATAGCAACCCGTTAGTGTGCCACTAACGGGGCAGAAGTAGCAGAGTTGTGAACCGTAACTCTGCCATTAACGGTGCGCAACAGGCATACCTGTGTCGTGGAAAATGACCAAAAATGGCAAGTGAAAAGTTCCTGCCTTATAGAATGGGGTACATCCTATATGAACTCACTATGTTTATACTGATGAATTAGATAAATGACGAGGAAGGATGGAAGGCAATGTATGGTTGAAAACTGAATGACAGAATGTACACGCTTTAAAGCTGTAATTGTTAAAAATGAAACTTTTTCTTCACTTTTCCGCAATAAGCGTGCCCGATTTTTATTCTCGTACGTATCTAAAGAAAACATTGATAGAAAAGAGACAGAAACGAGAAACTGTAAATTTATGAAGAGAGAACACAAAAGAAGCATGTTCGCACTGCTTTTGGGAATGCTGCTTGCCGTCAACGTGCAGGCACAAGACCTGACCCGGAAGATGAGTGCCGCATTCAAGAACACGCCCCTTTCGGAAGTGCTGAAAACCATCGGCAAGAAGACGGGCGTGAGAGTTGAGTTTGCTTACGAAGACGTGAGCGCCTACAAGGTAAATGCCAACCTCAAGGCTGTCAATGCCGAGAGCGCTGTGAAAACCGTCATCAACGGCTATCCACTTACATACAAGGTGGCTGGCGGCAAGTTTATCATAGTCAGCAAGACGCAGTCGAAGGCCAAGACAGAGAAAGAACGTCATCCTCTGACTCAGCAAAGACTGATGCAGGTGAAGGGACTGGTAATGGACGAGGCCGGCAATCCCGTCACAGGCGCTGTGGTGGCCATGCGCGGCAAGCGTGGAGGCACCATGACCGACCTTGACGGCCGATTCGAGATTGCTGTGCCTGAAGACTACGACGATGTGCTCACCTTTTACTATATAGGAATGAATCAGGAAAAGGTGAAGATGTCGAAATCGAGAAACAAGCAGATCCGCGTGGTGATGCACGAGAATGCCGGAACCCTTGGCGAAGTGGTGGTGACAGGCTATCAGGTGCTCGACAAGCGCAGTCTTACCTCTGCCGTGACCTCGGTGAAAATGGACGACTTGGCGCGTGCCGACATGAGCAGTCTCGACCAGATGCTTGAGGGCAAGGTGCCCGACCTACTGGTGAGCAACAATTCTGCCGAGGTGGGCGTGGCACCGAAAATCCGCATCCGTGGAACTTCCACCTTGGTGGGCAACCGTGAACCACTGTGGGTGGTCGACGGCATCGTGGTGCAGGACCCTGTTGAGGTGGCACCCGAAGAACTTAACGACCCTGACTACGTGAACCGCATCGGTAACGCCATTGCCGGTATCAATCCCCAGGACATAGAGCGCATAGACGTGCTCAAGGACGCTGCCGCCACTGCCATTTACGGCACCAAGGCCGCCAACGGCGTGATTGTGGTGACCACCAAGCGCGGTTTTGAGGGTAAACCCCAGGTTAGCTATTCGGCCAATGTCACCTACAAGCGCCGTCCGAGATATTCCGACCGGTCTATCAACGTGATGACCTCCAAGGAGCGCATACAGTTGTCGAGAGAATTGGCACAGTCACACTATCACTGGGATGACGATGTGACACTGGTGGGATATGAAAAAGCCCTGACCGACCTGTATAACAAGGACATTGACTATTCGGAGTTCGTCAACCAAGTTTCTGCCATGGAGGGTCAGAACACAGACTGGTTTGACCTCTTGTGCCGTGACAGCTGGTCGCAGCAGCACACGGCAAGCGTGAGCGGTGGTTCAAAAAGTTCCAGGTATTACGCCTCTTTGGGCTACAACAAGGACAACGATGTCATTAAGGTGAACAGCAACAAGCGCTACACCGCCTCGATGAACATTGACAACACCTTCAGCAAATGGCTTACCGCTTCGTTCACATTCAATGGCTACCACACGGAACGCGACTATTATCAGGAAAGCCTTCAGCCCCTGAACTACGCTTACGAGGCTTCGCGCGTAATCAATCCGTTCAATGCCGACGGCACATACGCTTACTACAAGAAAAGAACTATAGGCAACGGAACCAAATATGACGAGTATAACTACAACCTGCTGAACGAACTGGACAACAGCTACAAGAAGCAGGTGACCAATTCGTTTACCATGACCGCCAACCTGAAGTTCAACTTCACGTCATGGCTGACGGGAAATGCCATCTTCTCCATGACCAATCAGAACACCGACATGGAAGGCTACTGGGGTGAAAAGACATCCCATGCGGCAGTGCTACGCCTTGGAGAGTACGGTGAGGCCATCAAGTATCCCGATTCCTCGCTGATGCCGCAAGGCGGTGAACTGACCAAGAACAACGTGCGCGACATGAGCTATACTGCCCGTTTCCAGTTGGACGCCAACAAATACTTTGGAGAGGACGACAAGCACAATATCTATGCCACGCTGGGTATTGAAATCAACTCGGACAAATACAAGGGATTCAGCACCGTGGCCCGCGGCTATTATCCAGACCGCGGCGAAAGTTTCGTGACCGACATAGATCCCACCATCTACACGGGCTATGCCTCATGGCTGGCAAGCAATGTTCCTTCCATTACGGACAACATCACCAACACCTTTTCCACTTATCTGTCGCTCACCTATGCCTACAAGCGGCTGTGGCGAGTGAATCTGAACGGGCGTATTGACGGCTCCAACAAGTTTGGCGACCGCTCCAACGACAAGTTTCTGCCCATCTGGTCGCTCTCGGGCAGTTACGACCTCAGTGATCTTGTCAAGGTCAAGTGGATAGACTATGCCTCACTGAAGGCTTCGTTCGGTTTCCAGGGCAACATGCTCGACACGGAGTCGCCCTTGATGACCATACAAAAGGGCACCAAGGATACCTATTACGATGAGTTTGTCTCTACAATCTACAAGCATCCCAATCCCGACTTGAAGTGGGAAAAGACCACTTCTTATAATATTGGATTTGATTTCAGTCTCTTTGACCATGCACTTGAAGTTGACGTTGAGGCTTATTACAAGAAGACGAAGGATGCTTTCATGACCAAGAAGGTGTCTACTGTCAACGGCGTTTCCTCTTATGTCATCAATGGTGGCAACGTGATGAACAAGGGTTACAGTTTCGACATTACCTACAACGCCATTCGAAACAAGGACTTCCGCTGGACGCTGTCCACCTCCATCTCGAAGGTAATCAACTCTGTCAAGTCACGTCCAGACTCGCAGACCTATGATTTGAGCGACTTCCTCAACGGTACTGCCGTGGTGGAAGGAAAGCCGGTCAACACGTTCTACAGCTACAAGTTCATTGGCTTGAGCCCCAAAGACGGCGGACCGCTCTTCGACGACTATGGCGACAACCAGGCTGCTCTCCGCGGCTTGAGCAAGTATGACGTGTATACCACGGTGCTGGAGGCATCGGGCAAGCGTGACGCAGACATCCAGGGAAGTCTGACCAATACCTTCAGATACAAGAACTGGCGCGCCTCCGTGTCGTTGGGCTACAGCCTGGGTGCCAAGACCCGTCTGTTCGCCATGTACGGCAGTGCCGCCTCGGGAGAGGCATACGGCACGGACATGTATCCGGAAAAGAACTACAGCCGTGACTACATGAAGCGCTGGAAAAATCCCGGTGACGAGAACTACACGACTATTCCGGCCCTGATTTCCTATGGCACAGACGCCTATTGGAAATATACAACCCACTGGTCGAAAAGCAACGAACGCGCCTATGGAGACCTTCCGTCTATCGCAGACAACTACTGGGACATGTATGACTATTCAAACATACGCGTGGTCAGCGCTGACTACCTGAAGCTGCAGAGTGCCAGCATCACATATGAAATGCCGGCTCCATTGCTCCACACCATCGGACTGCAGCGGGTGGCACTCACCCTGTCGGGCTACAACCTGTTCTGCATCTGCGACTCCCAGCTTAGGGGACAGACTCCAACCCAGGGTGGATTCTCTTCCGTCCAGTTGAGTGACCGGCCCAGTTTTGCCTTGGGACTCAATGTAATCTTCTAATCATTCAAAGGCTATATGAAAATGAGAAACAGAATATCAACATATATAGTGGCGGTGCTTGCCGCCTGTCAGTTGTCCTCATGCACAGACGGATTCCTGAAGGAATATTCACAAGACCTGAGCAGGGTGCAAACCACGGACGACCTGAACGAACTGCTTGTGGGCGATTGCTATATGCCCAAAGGTCTGTATGGCACATCCACGTTGGAGAATCCCAACTATGCAGTGCTCCATTTCCTGGGAGACGAGTTGCAGGAGAACCTCTTGATGGAAGACGACAACGACATCAATTCCTTGCGACAAACCATGTACCCTTATTACACTTGGCAGCAAAATGTTTATTCCGACATCAAGGGCAAGACAACTCTTACCAGTAACGAGGACCAGTATTGGACACTTGCCTATACCAAAATAAATAATTGCAACATGGTGCTTGAGGCTGCCAGCGACCTGACGGTGGTGTCGGCCGAGGACAAGATGAAACTGCGCCGCATCCAGGGTGAGGCCCTGTTTCTTCGTGCGTTCTACTACCTGACGCTTGCCAACCTTTATGGCAAACCCTATTCGCCTGCCACGGCACAGACCACACTTACTGTGCCGTTGAAAACTTCTGGCAATGTGGAAAACAGGGAGTTCATCCGTGCCACGGCAGCGGAAATGTATGGACAAATCGTGGCAGACCTGGAAGAGGCGGAACGGATGATGGAGGGCGATACGGAGACGCTGAGCATCTATCATGCCAGTATGGAGGCCATCTATATACTTCGCAGCCGCGTGGCGCTTTACATGCAGGAATGGCAGACCGCAGCCGACTATGCCCAAAAGGCTCTCGACACTAACGATTACCTGCAGTCAACCATCGGTATGTCTGAAGACGTGTATCCAATCAGCAAGGAGAACAAAGAAGTGGTCTATTCCAACGGAGCATCTTGTTTCGGGAATATGATATTTGCCCGTCCCAAGGCCAGCACGACGGGATACAACGACTATCGCCCTGTGTGGATAGTATCAGATGATTTATATGCCCTGTATGGAGAGAAGGATAGCCGCAAGTCTACCTATATCACAACGGAAGATGATTTGTATGACCATCAGCCCACCTATCACAAGATTGACAATAGCCGTGCATCCTATAATGTGTACAAGACGGTGAGTGACGTGTTCAGCATCCGCACAGCTGAGGCTTACCTTAACATGGCTGAGGCTGAGGCTGAGTTGGGGCAGGACGTTGAGGCTTGCCGATGGATTGACAAACTGCGTGGCAAACGCATTGAGGACAATACTCCCGTAAATCTGTCGGGCGAAGAACTGGTTAACTTCATCCGAGACGAGAGAGCCAGGGAACTGTGTTTTGAGGGACATCGTTGGTTTGACCTGCGCCGATATAGTGTAGACGAGAAGTATCCCTACAGCAAGGAAATCGTGCATACCTTCACGCTGTTGTCGTATTCCTCAGATGACTATATGTATCTCAGGGAATATACCAAGTACTTCAGACTGGAGAAGAATGACGATGCCTATGTGCTGGATATACCCAAGCTGGAGAAGGACTTCCAACCCTCATTGGGCTCGAACCCACGACCTGCACGGCAGGCATTTGAAACTACATTGTACGAATAGTAATTGTTGAGAATATGAAAAAGATAATAAGTATATTGATGCTGGCGGTGGCTTGCGGCATGGTGTCCTGCTCTGACAGCGAGGACACCACTCCGAGTTTTGCCGATGCCAATGGCTTTGCCCCGTCTGCCGATGATAATAGCGAGGACGCTCAACTGAGAAGGGATTTTAAGGACAAGACCGGATCCTATCTGTTGTTTACGGATACGCTGAGCAAAAAGCAGGTCTCTGTTGACGCGTTTGGTAAACCTGTATACGACGTGGAGTTGGTAGACGTCGCGTATGTTATGACGGGATACAACAGCAATACACACAGATGTACCTATAAATTCATTACGGACAGTGCCCGTAAAAAGAAAGCAGCGGCGTGGGTTGCTGAAAAGTTGGGCGCAAGGTTGGGCACCCTGTCGCCTTATTCCATCATGCTGGTGGATTCCATATCGCAATGGGTGCAGAATGATGATCTGGTTTATGAACTGTACAGGAAGAACCCTCACCCCCACATCCTAATCGGCACAAGATGTTACGCCATCAGTTTGAACGGTGATGACGCCTTTGAAGAGAACTCCTATTTCATGGATGTCATGGAAGCCATACTCAACTCTGTATTGCAAAGCAAGAGCGCACCGTTGAAGGATTATTGGGCTCCGGTAGAGAACATGATTGGCCAGTATAAGGACGACTTGGGTTATGACTTGGGCTATGATGATGAGTTGGCTCGCCAAGTGGGCTTTCTGTACGACTGGAACCGTTATTTCTTTTGTACCCAAAAGGAGAATGACTTGAGTGATTATGTTCATGCCGTATGCACGCAGAGTGAAGCTTCGTTTGAAGAGGAATATGCCGCATATCCTATTTGCATTCAGCGCTTTAAGGCTTTGAGAACGTATCTTCTCTCAGAAGGAGTGGTACTGGACAATTAACAAGAATAATTTTAAAGACGACGAAGATGAAAAGATACATTCTATTAATATTTTGTCTTGTTGCCACTGCAACGGTTTTGGTTTCGTGCAGTGACGATGACAAATTGCCGGTTGTGAATCCTGTGGCAACGGGTACCATGACTGATATGGACGGAAATGAATATCATTGGGTGAGAATAGGTAACTTGGATTGGATGGCACAGAATCTGCATTGCGGTATTCCTTTCTATGAAGACATATATAATGAAAAGTGGGGCGACAGAAAATTCTCGTGGAATGGAACCCGGGAAGAGGCTGAGGAACATTTTTCCCGCTTCGGGAACTACTATTCATGGCAAGAGGCCATGGACTATGCTCCGGAAGGATGGCGGTTGCCAACAGATGATGACTGGAAAAACCTGGAACAGGTACTCGGCATGAGCAAGGCTGATGCTGACAAGGAAAACTGGCGCAGTGGAGCTTCGTGGCTGATGACTCAAGGAACGGAAGGTACTGGTCTTGGCTTCCTGTATGGAGGACAAATTTGCTATTTCAGTTGGAACATAACTGTTTATCATGATTATGATTACGGCTATTATTGGACAAGCACCAAGACAGATGTCAATGGCGAGCCAGCCTCTTATGCCCGTTCCATCACGCCAAGCAGAAATGCCGTGAACAGAATCCAAGTGTTGCATGAACAGCATTTCCTCAGTGTGCGTTACGTACGCGATGCCAAATGATAAAACCAATATAACACAAAAATGAATACAAAAAATCTGATTCTCGTACTGTCACTCTTTTCGGGTCATGCAGCCATGGCTCAGCAGACAGTGAGCGTGTCGGGCGAAGTGGCTGGCTATGCAGATAGCATCATGGTCACGGTGACAGAGAATGAGGGCTACCAGAAGGAAGTCTACGGCAAACAGAAGTTTCCAAATGGCAAGTTCCAGCTCAATGTCAAGGCGCGTATGCCCCGCATGGCATGTGTCAACATCTTCACCAAGAACAAGAATAAGGGAACGGACAATTCTCTTTGGGGCAGAATAGAGTGGAACAAGAATGCCTCTATCCGCGTGATGCTCGACGATGCTCCCCTCAGCGTGAAGGTGACCAGGGAGCAATTCGAAGGAAACAAAAACAGCAAGAGGTTTGAACGTGAGGTCGTTTCTGGCGGTAAGGCACAGAAACAGTTCAAGGAGTATCTTGACTATATGCACGCCAGTGAGATGCTTGCCGACAGCCTGGGCTATGCTGAGGCTATGGCATGGTTCGACAAGGGCGGCATTGATGATTCCATCAAGGAGTTGAAGGACGCTGCAGCTCAGGCCAAGGCGGAAGTGGCCAAACTGAGTGACCGGTTTATCGCGGAACATCCTGGCTATATGGTGTCGGCAGCTTTGCTGGCGCAGAAACCTTATCAGGCATTCAGCTATGCCAACTCGGATTTCGACAGGCTCTATGTTGCCCTGCAGAACAATACCGACACGCTGCACATGAATTTCCTGAAGCGCAATCTCGAACTCGTCCATCGTTTTGGGCTCGGCACGATGTATAAGGACTTTGATGGCAAGACCATAGACAACCAGATTGTGAAGGTATCTGCGCTGATGCAGAAAGGCAAGATGACGCTGATAGATTTGTGGGCTTCGTGGTGTGGCCCATGTCGTGCAGCCATTCCCAAGGTGAAAGCCATGTACGAAATGTATGGCTCCAAGCTGCAGGTTATCTCCTGCTCCGTGGACGAGAAAGAAGCTGCTTGGCGCAAGGCTGAGGCCGAAGAAAAGATGCCTTGGCCCCAGTTGCTCGCCTCGAAGGAAACCATGGCAAAGGTGCTGGGCCCCTATTATGCCTTGAGCACCATTCCTTGTCTTGTGCTGATTGACGCTGAAGGCAAGATAGTGTGTGTAACAAATGATCCATCTTTAATTAACGACAAACTGAAATGATATTCTCTCTCTTTAATAAATTTTCTTTTGCACTTGTAGCCATGGTGATGGCTACAGGTGCTTTTGCCCAGTCGTTCACGGTAACAGGAACAATCAAGGGCATCAAGAATGGTACGAAAGTAACACTGCGAGGAAAGGATAACGGGCAGCCTGTGAAGTTCTCTGCACTTACCCAAGGCAGTTCGTTCGTGGTTAAAGGCTGTGTGAAGTCGCCTGTGCAGGTGAGGATAGAAATAAGTGACAAACCGGAGAGCGAGTATAAAAAAGATGAATATCCCGAAACAAGAGGTATCCTTTTTATGCTGGAGAATACGGACTATACAGTAGAAGCTGCTTGCATAGACAGTGTCCCCTATACCTATTCCATGGAGGGAGGTTTGATGTCCAAGACTCCCTACATGACAATCCGTGGAGGTGAGGCACAGCGACAGTATATGGAGTGGTTTGACACCACATATAGGCTGCAATTGGCTGAAGACCTTGCCAATGCGGCTTATCGCCATGAACTCTTGTTCTCGGGAAAGAAACGCAGTGAGATTGACACAGCTAAAGTGAATAGTCTGGAGAGAGTGCTCAATGCAGCCCGTGCCGACTTGGACAAGGCAAATGTGAACTTCATTGCGGCTCATCCAAACTACGCCGTGTCTTTGCTCTTGCAGCAAGAAAAGACCGAAACGCCTTTTGCTTATTCCGTGGAAGAACTTGACGGCCTGCTCAATACTTTTGCCGGCAACTATGACAAGGCGCGTCTGGCAGAGTTCACCAAGACCGTGAATGACTTAAAGAGGTATCCCCGTGAGGCTCAATATAGAGATGCTTCTTTGCAGACGTCGGACGGAAAGAATGTGCAGCTCGCTGATTGTATCGTGAAAGGCAAGTATAATTTCATAGACTGTTGGGCATCGTGGTGTGGACCATGTCGTGCCGCTATCCCCAGTGTAAAAGAAATGTACAAGCGTTTGGGTGACAAGGTGAACGTGATCAGCATTTCTGTAGACAAGAAAAACGCTGACTGGCAGCAAGCTCTCAAGGAAGAGAATATGCCCTGGCGACAGTATATAACGACTACAGAAGGGGCAAAGCAACTGAAAGAAGCCTATATGCTTCGGTTTGTGCCCACGCTGATGGTCATCGATCCGGAAGGGCATATCCAGGTCTATACCAATGATCCCGCTGTGGCTCACAGGTATTTGGAAGAACATGTGAAATGACATAATGACAATTTACGAGAATGGACGGTGCCAAACAGCATCGTCCATTCTCGTTGGAAAGACTTGGGATTTTCTGAATTAGGACTTAAGTTGCAGTATTCGAATGGAAGTAAATAACTTCCGAACCGGACATGTTCACTAAAACAGGTCTGTTTCTGCTTTCTGATTAATGGCAGACTTTTGCTTGTTCCCACTGCCAGGACTCTCACAGCCTAAGCTGTGGGCATCGATTGCCCAAACAGCCGGACTGATTTTGGTCCTTCTGCTAAGAATTGCCAAGTGGTGAATAGGTGATAGATGTGAGGGATGTTTACCTATCCATCACTCATCTATCACTCCATTTATCTCGCTTATATTCAGCTAAATAATGTCGTGTGTTGAGAAAAGTGATGGATAGTGGCGAAAAAACGAAAAACTTTTCATGCGCGCGTGTGCGTGTAAGAAGTGATTATCCGACAAGGTGGCAAGAGAAAGTCAAGTAAATGGCAAGACTTTCAGCCCGCTTTTCTCTCAATCCAAACTATGTACCACAAGTGTCACTCCAAATCATAGATGAACCATAATTGCTTGGATTTTGGTGTTCCTTTGTTTGGTCTGAAGTGAAGTTCAGATCTACATTAGTCAATGCTGATTTGATTGTCGTGGTAGGTAATCTTGGCTTTCCCAAGACTGTTGAGAATGTCTATTACCTCGTTGATTCCGCCGTTCTTGGGGGCGGCAAAGAACAGCCGTGTGTCTACTTTGTCAGGGTTGTTGAACACAACATTTACGTTATACCATTTGCCGATTTCCTGAGCAATGGTGAGGAACGATTCGTTGTCGAAATAGAATTCGTCGTTATGCCAGGCCGTGTACCGCTCTGTGTCCACATGGGCTATATGAAGCGTGTTGCCTGTGAAATGGGCATCTTCACCAGGCACAATGCAGCGGATGGTTTGGGGAGTGCTTACCTGTACGCTACCTTCCACGAGGGTGATATGGGTGTCGGAAGGTGCATAGGCTCTTACGTTGAACTCAGTGCCCAAAACACGGGTTGCCGTATGTGCTGTCTTTACGATGAATGGATGCCGGGCATCATGTGTCACCTTGAAATAGGCTTCGCCCTCAAGGGTTGCTTCGCGCGTGTTGCCGACAAAACGATCGGGGTAGGTCAGGCGGCTATTGGCATTTAACCATACAGTGGTGCCATCGGCAAGTGTCACCTCTGCCGTTGTGCCCGATGGGGTGGTAAGAGTGTTAAGTATGCCGTTAATGGTTCTTCCGGTAGGAGTGCTCACTTTCCCACTAACAGCGTGGCTCTCTTCATTGCCATGTTTCAGCAGTATTTCATGGGGCGTGGTCTCTTTTTGAGCCTCGTACGCCACAACAGCACCTTCAGGCACTATAATATGCTGGCTTTTGCCACGGAAGAGCAGGAATACAAGTATCAGAACGGCGGCTGCAGACAAGAGGGCCACTATCCACCTTGTGTAAGGTATCTGTCCTTGTTTCTTGCTTTCCATAAACAAGGACAGTTGTTGCCGGACGTCCGGTGCAGGGTGCGTCTTGCGGAGCAAGTGGTCGCGTAGTGCCACTTCTTCGAATGTATACTCTTCTGTATGGTTAGATTCAGTATTCATTGTTTTTCTTTTACTATAGATACGTAGAACTACGCAAATCGGGTATGCTTTTTGTCTTTATAAAGTTCTCTTAATGTTTTTAAGGCTTTTGTGATATGCTTTTTTACTGTGCTCGTACTGATGTGAAGGGCTTCTGCCACCTCTGCATATTTCATATGTTGAAGGTAGCACATGTCAAGAATCTGGTCGGTTGGCGGCGTCAGTTGGGCGAGCATTTGCTCTACTATCAGTTCGTCGTCGGAAGAATAATGAGTATAGAACTGTTCTGCTACATGCATATATTCTTCCGTATAGCGTACTTGTTGTTTGTTGTGTCGCATGTAGTCGAAAATTTCATTGCGCAAAGAAGTGGCAAGATAGGCATAAAGAGTGTCTGGAGAGATTTTGTCTATATGGTTCCATAGGGATGTGAACACGTCATTGAGCAAGTCTTTGCACACATCTTCGTCATCTACAAAGTGCAGGGCATAATAATACAACCGAACATAATGATCGGTGTATGCCTGTTCAAAGATATGTTTGTTGTGCTCTCTCTTGCTCATCTTTTGCCACCCTCTTTTCTTTCTATAGTCGGAGTGTTCCTGTGCAAAGGTAGTGCAATTGAATGGAATAGGAAATAAAAAGTGTTTTTATTTTCTATACATCAAATGTCACGCATGCCATAATCTCTCTGGGTCGCATCTCCGAAACAGCATAGCTGGTGCCAAGGTCGGTGATGGATTTGTATTCTCGCTTGTTGGTGCCCCACAGGTTGTTGCAAATGATTTTGAACTCGTATTTCTGCGTTTTGTAGGATGCGGAGAGATCGGAGAAGAGACTGAACTTCTCCGATCCGTCAGCGGAGTGTCGGCATTCGTTTTTCATGGAGAATACGAAGTTTCCGGGGGTGAGGAAAATGTTAAGCCTGTGGCTGAAGTTGCGATAGAGGGTGGTGCGTGCTGTTGAGACCTGCCGACTCAGGTTGAAAGATGAATTCTCTTCGAAGTTTAGCATGCGCGAGGGGCGCATGTTGAGATGAAACATCAGCGAGAAATTCTGTCCTTTACTGTCGCTTTTCATCTTGTTGTATAAAATCTGATAGTCACGCCAACTGTAGTTGCCTGTAAGACCAATGTCTGTGTGCATACGGCGGAACCGATGGCCGGCAGACACAGTAACGTTGTTGCTCTTGCTCTTGTTTTCTTCGTTCATGCTTTCACGGATATATATGCCGCCGTTCAAGGTGCTCTCGTAGAGGGTGCTGAACTTTCTCAATGAGTAGTTGTAACTCAAACCTCCGTTCCATCCGTAGCCAGGCTGCTGATAGTTTATTCTGATGTTGGCGTTGTCGCCAGAAGTGTGGTTGTTCTTTCCTGTGCCGGAAGTGGCGTAGTTGTAGGACGTATAGACACGTAATGGGTCTGTTTCTTCAAAGCCGCTCGGGGTAAAAGTGTGCTGGTAGTCGGCAAAAATAGTCCAGGCACTTTTTATCAAACTGATTCTTGCGGTGGGTTGTGAAATCCATCGGCGGTCTTTGTCGGTGGTCAGTGTTCGAGACAACCATGACAGTTCGTAAATGATTGAGGCATTGAAGTTGTTGTGATAATAATTGATACTTGGGTCAAGGGTGATTTGGTCTTTCTTGTATTGTGTCGTCCCGATGGTGTCGTTATACGATACGAATTCCGTTTTCCGTTCCAACGCATAGTTGATAGAGGATGAAACGCTGAATCTTTTGGATATGTTGTATCGGTAAGAATAGTAACTGTTCCACGTTGTCGACTTCAGGTTCAACTGCTCGTCTTTGCCGTTATATAGTCTCAATTGTCCAGGCATATAACTGTGCTGGAACTCGGAAACGATGAACTGTGACGTTCTTCTGTTGCCTGAGAGGGTGATGTCCAGTTTGTCATAGATTTTCCTTTTGCGAGGCAACACCCGTTCGTTAGTCTCTCTCCCATTGAGCGAGGTTGTGGAATGACTGTGATCATAGTTCAGTGTTCCTCTCAGTTGGTTCAATATGAAATAGTGTGGTCCATTGTAATTATAGGTCAACTCGGCTTTCCATTCGTTGGTATAGTTTTTTGACCTGCGGTCTTCTGTGATTTTTCCTCCGTTGTCTATGTCGAGATAAGTCTGCTCACAATAATTGTGTGTAGTGGATCTGTCAAATATCCATGACAGTTGGAGACGGAGATCAGTATGCTTTTTGAATGTCGTGTGCCAGTTGGTGGCGAACAGATGGGTGTTGTTGAACCCATATCTTCCAGTACCGATGCCCGAAAGATTCTGGATTTTTCCCGGTTCTCCAAAGTCATAGCCCATAGGCCCTAACTCCTGGATGATGTCTTCACCGATGTTGTTGTGCTTGTATATGTTGATACTCTGCAGTTTGTTGCCGAGATACATCTCGACGAGTCTGGCTTTGCGGTCCCATCCCCACGGTGTTTGCAGGGCGAGACCGCTTCCAACTTCGGCTGTTCCTGTCCATCGGAATTTCACACCGGGCTTTATTACAAGGTTCAGTGCGGCTGCGGCACTGAAAGTTTTGCCCCGGAGCGCATTGACAGGTTGGTGATTTTGCAGTACTTCCACACTGTCCACCTTGTCGGCAGAAAGGTTCTTGCTTACTATAGCGTAGCTGCTGCCAGCCATGTCTTTGCCGTCTACGTAGAATTTGTTGATGGGTGTATCGCGATACATAATCGATCCGTTGGTGCTTACCTTGATGCCGGGAATGCGTGATATGACATCTTCAATGCTGCGGTCTTGTTTCTCGCGAAGGCCGCTTACCGAGTAGGCGATGGTGTCTCCTTTGATGCGAAACAAGTCTGGACGTACTTCCACTTCTCGTATCTCCTGCACCCTTTCCTGCATCTTGATGGTTTTGTCTCCTTTGGCAAAGGTCGTAAGGGGAATGTTCTGTCGTGCATATCCCAAGCAGACGAAACCTATCTTGTTCGCAGTTTTCCCCTCAGGCGTTGAAATGGAAAAGTTCCCGGATTTGTCTGTACGGGTAAACGTCACATTATTGCCTTTTTCGTTCATCAATACAACAGAAACATTGACCAACGCCTTTCCCGAAGCGTCCGTCACATGACCGCTATAAACCTGTTCTTGTGCCCATGTCGTAAGAACAAAGAATAGTGTGAACAATAGGAAAACACTTTTTTTAATGTATGACATATTATCTTGTTTTTATGTTTATCAGAGTGAGTATGCTGCAAAATTAATGGCTTTTATTTTAAAAAGAAACTTTTTTGCTTGTTTTCTTTGATAAATGTTTTGTAACTACTACCTTTGCATTATTGAAACATTAATATTTTGCGTATGAAAAAAATATTTATTACGTTAGGGCTGACAGGAATGTTCGCATTCTTATGTCCGGTTTTTGTGACAGCGCAAAACGAAAATAAGGGAAGTGCAGTGTATTCATCCGAAGTGCAGTATACCGATTTTGACGAGTATGTTCAAATAATAGCAACAAGGAAAGACGGCAAAGGCAATGTTATTGCGAAAATAGATGATTGGTATGAACTTTCGGTTCTTTATGATGCAAGCAATACTAATTTCGAAGTTTCAGCACAAACTAAAAGTTGTCCGATTACTCATTATTCAGGCAAGTGTCCTAAGGAAGAATTCAATGAGGTGTTTCTTAAAACAATAGATTCTTATTATGGACGGTATGGCTCATATTCGATATATCGCCATAAAAAATCAAGTTCGCAGAAATGAAAAGGACAGTATTGCTAATTATAGGATGGTTTGTGTTCTCTATGGCATTTTCTCAAAGTATTGAGAAAATGCGGGTCTCTTATACGTTCTTGCATCGAGATGCTAAAGAGCAAAGCGTGCCATTGAATAGTATTTGCTATTTGTCTTTTGGAGAGGATGGAAATTCTGTATTCTTTCCTCAATCAACAACAATAATTAATGACAAGCCTGTGGAGAATACAAAGGGCTTTAGAGTATATAAAAATGCGCAAGACAATCTGTTGACGTACAGGGAAGGCGTGGCGTATTCACTCTATTATTACACGGAGAAAACTCCTCAGTATCAATGGGAAATACAAGATGGAGACACTGTTGTTTGTGATTATCCATGCCAAAAGGCTGTGACAACGTTTCGAGGACGTACGTGGACGGTATGGTACGCCATGGATTTGCCTTACAGTGACGGTCCTTGGAAGTTATGTGGATTGCCTGGACTAATTTTAAAGGCGGAAGATACCCGTGGAGACTTCTCTTTTACTGCATGCAAAATAGAAAAGGGAACACAGCAAGATGTTGCGCTTAGCTTGGATAAGGCCATCAAAGTAAAGCCTCAAGAAATAGAACAAGAAGTTGCTGATTATATGCGAAATCCGTTAGAGAAGATTACTGGCGGTCGGGCAAAAATAGATTTCTCTAATGCTCCAGAATTAGCTCCTAAACCGAAGACTCCTTGTAGAATGGAAATATTTGATAAGAAGAAAAAATGATGATATAATAATCAGGATAATCAAAGGTTATTTACAGTATGAAGACGTATGTATTATTCAGGTATTTGCTGCCATGTTGCTTGGCCTTGCCTGTTCTTGCCGACGGGAAAAATTGTACGTTCGGCAATGTTTCGAGAGAAAGAGAGTGTGTGAAGGATTGTATGGTCGCATCTGAAGGTGATGCAGGCGTTGATGGAGCACTGACCGTCAATACAGATACGCGTTATGCCCGTGGTGCTACAATGGCTTTTGCCCGCATAACAGTGAAGGGCGATGTTAAGGAACAGGGCGTCTGTTGGTCGGAAAATAGCATACCGACGATTGACGACAACCATACAACGAATTATCTGGAAAACAATGGGAAAATCTATAAGTTGGAGCCGTTATCTCCGGCTACGGTATACTATATGAGGGCCTATGCCATTGGACAAGACGGCCATGTGGCGTATGGGGACATTGTCAAGTTCTGTACCATTCCCAAAGGTTCTATATCCTATAAAATTCGAGATGGTGGAGACACCGATGCAGTTGAGCGTATTACCAAGGCTGTGGATACGGCTGTGGACTACTGGAATAATCTGACTTCCATTCCAGACCTGTCATTGAATGTAGGTTATGATAGTGGTGTCAAGACGGCGGAATGTTCTTATGGCGGTTATATGAGTGTTGGACCGGATGCGTCCTATCAAGCTACAGGCACCATCTTGCATGAGATGCTCCATGCTGTGGGGGTTATTCCTTGGGCGGATACGGAATGGAGTCGTCACAATCTCCGTTCATCTGTCAGAAGCGATGGCAAGGGAACAGGTTATTGGCTGGGCGACCGTGTAACCGAGGTGTTGCGCTTTTGGGACAATAGTGATACAGAGCGGCTGAATGGTGATTATCAACACATGTGGCCTTATGGCATTAATGGCGCGTTTGAAGATAAGGGGACGGAATCTCTTTATGTTGGTAATGGACTGATATGTCAAGCTTTAGGCGAAGATGGACTTCAGCATACCTCAAAGAGTTTCGCACGCCCCTATTATTCCTTCCCTCATCAAGGGGACCGGAAATATTATTTCATGAGTGAGTCCGACAATGGGGGGCAATATGGACAGTATCTTGTACCCGACAAGAAAGGAAACCTTATGTGGCGTACAATAAATGCTGCCGATGTGGTGCAGAATGATAGTGCAGCTTGGTATATTGACTTTACGCCTCAGAACCAGTATTATCAATTGAGGAATGTGGCGACAGGAGAATATCTTAGCTATTCCAAAAGTGGAGTCAATGGCATTAGGACGGTTTCAGTAACGGCGCTTACAAGTGATGAAGATTTTCAGCTTATGAAGGGACGTGTTGATGTGGTAATGGGCAATACGAATACCCGGCAACGGGGCTATTGGTTCGTACATCCCACATACAATTGGTCACCACAGTGCTTGCAGTTGAGTGACAACGGGGAAACCGAAGCCGCCACGTTTAGCATAGCCAATAGCTCAAGTAATCAGCGATGGGTTATTCTTACTCAAGACGAAGTGTCCAATATGGAGCAAAATGCTCTTCAAGGAATAAGGGATAAAGTGGATGATGAGCTTGCACGCCTCCGTTCACTTGTTGCAACTCCCCATGTTGAAGATGTAGAGGGAACGGATGATAAAGTGAATTTGAGAATTTCCCAAATTGCCCAAGCTTCTACCGAACTTAAAACACCTCAAGAAGCCCAGCAGCTTATTGAAGACATAAAGGAAAGCACTATGGACTTCTTGGAAAGTGCCACACCTTCCGATATGGCTCATCCTTTTGACCTTACCTTTATGCTGGCAAATCCTGGTATGGATGTTGCTTCCGGTTGGTCTACTTCGCCAGCACTTGGCTATTCTTGTGGCGAGTTTTATGAAAAGAATGCATATTTCGATCAAGTCGTTTCGAACCTTCCTGCTGGCACCTACCAGTTTTGTGCCAATGCATTCCTTCGACCAGGAAGCTACTCAACAGCTTATGCGGCCTATGTGGCTGGAACAGATAAAAAGACAGCCAACTTGTATGCCGGATCTGACAAGGTGAGGCTTTGTAACATCTGTAAGGATGCTCAAGCCCAGAAATTGGGCGGTCGTGAAGTGGAAGTGTCCACAGGTCTGTACGTTCCTGACAATATGGAAGCTGCAAGCAAATATTTTGCCAAGGGATTGTACGACAATAAAGTGACTACTACTTTAACCGAGAATGAATCCTCGTTGAAAGTAGGACTGAGTGTTGTATCCGCAACATCTGGATATTGGTGCATCTTTGACAATTTCCGTTTGTTCTTCTTTGGACAGATGCCAAAGGATAAGGTGACGGGGATAAAACAGATCTTGTTTCAAGATGAAAGAAAAACAGGCCGAATCTTTACGCTCGACGGGCGATACATGGGACGAGGACCTCTTAAAAACCTCCCTAATGGTGTGTATATTATAGATGGAAAGAAATACATAAAGTAATGCTGGGTTTGAAAATAGATGAGTCATATTCTGTAGAAAAGGAGGATATGGCTCTTCTGTTTTCATGCTCTTCCGGAATTTGGAAGTGACGTCTGATGTCACTGTATATGAATAAATGTAAATCACTCCTGCGATGGATGCGGTCATTAAACAAGCCTGTTGCTGCTTTTGATTAATGGCAAACTAATGGCGTGTTAATGGCAGACTAACGATATGTTAGAGACTGACTTGTGCTTGGCTCCACCGCTTTGGCCCCCATTGCCCATGCCGTGGACATAGATAGTCCAAACGTGGGGACTAATTGAGGTCACTTCACTTGAACTTGACAAACGTGGACTCGGTGATGGAAGTGATGGATGTTTAACCATCTATCACTTATCTATCACTCTGCTTATCTCGCTTACAGTCTGCAGAATATTGTCGGATATCAAGAAAATTGATAGGTGGTGCCGAAAAACGAAAAACTTTTTCATGCGCGCGTACACGTGAGGGTATGACTATTAAAAACAAAGCAGGAAAAAGATCCAAGTAATGGCAGACTTTACAATTCACTTTTTTATCTATCCAAACTGTGAGCCACAAGTATCACTTCAAATTTCGGATGGACCTCTTATGTGGCTCCTACTATTCCTTTTCAAAATATTCCATAAGGCATGCTGTGGCAGGTTTGGGCATCAAGTACTCAGGAACATTAAATAATCTCTTTTTCATATCCGCACTGACAGGATGAGCGGTTTTTTCTTTCTTCTCCTTTTCCAAATCTAAAGGCTTGATGCTCTTGTATCTCTGGATATCCAATGATATATCATCACCTCCTTTTCCTATTTTGAATGCCACAAAAGAATAGTCTCCCTTGGAGTCTTCTGCCTTTATGATAAGTCCTGGTAATCCGCACAGTTTCCAAGGACCATCATTATAGGGCAAATCGGTAGTGTACCAAACGTACCATGTCCTTCCCCTAAAATGTGTAACTGCCTTTTGACAAGAATAATTGCAGATGGTCGTGTCCCCATCAAGCATTTCCCATTTGAAGTCGGGGACTTGCTCTGTATAATAATATTTATGCAGATACCCTTCACGAAAAGTAAGCTGATCCTTTACGGGAAGATTTTTATAGACCCGATACATTCCAGAGTGATCATTATAAATACCTCTGATAACTTCCGGCTCACAGTAAAACAGCGAGGTGTTCTCACTGCGGGTTAAAATCCAGACGCCATGGAACGGTTGGGCTTGTTCTTCTGTTATTCTGTACAAACAGTCATAGGAGACAGACAGAATTGATTTTTCCTGGGAAAAAGAATCGGTGACGAAAAAACACAATAAGATGAGAAATAATATCTTTTTCATTTTCAGTTGTTTTTTAATCTGTTGGGACCAAAATACAATTGGTAATTTCCACCATAGACAATATCCAGATATTGCTTTAGTGCAGCTATCCATTCATCACAATTAGCCGTTCCATGATAATAATCTCCACCGACCGACGGACTTCGACCTTCAATTATATAGGTGACTTCATTTCCGGAAAAAAATAAAGTTACCCGATACCAATCATCACGTGTCGAAGAATAGACCTGCACAATCCCGTCATAATCTTGGTATTTCTCAGTGGAATAAGTCGTGGCATTGCTTTGAGCACATACTTGAATCGGGGATGCAAAAGTGAGTACACCAAGTAATAGGGAATAAACAAAGAGGCTTTTCATCTTTATGTTCTTTGTGTTTAGCAAGGCAAAGGTATGAGAAAAAAACGAATCTTCAAAGAATTTGCTGATATTATTTCAATTTGGTATAAATAGGCGATACGTAAATGCCAATATTACAAAGTCGTTAAAGATGAGTATTATTAGTTCGTGATGAATGTCAGTTCAAATTTGGTTACCATAATTTTAAGATTAGAGGGCAAATTCCTAACACAGGAACCTGCCCTCACATTTACAAGGAACTTTATGAATTTATTTATTCAGGAACTTGTCGACTTTTTCTGCTGCTGCATGGCCACTTGCCATGGCGCGAACGACCAAGGATGCACCGCTGGCGGCATCTCCGGCAAGGAACACGTTGTTTGGAAGTTCAGCGTGTTCAGGACGAAGAAATCCCATGGCGAGCAATACCATTTCTGCCTTGATGATTTCTGGTTTGCCTATTGGTTCCATCAAAGGACGGCCTCCTTCAGGATTTGGCTTCCAGGTGATTTCCTGCACCTTTACTCCCGTGAGTTTCCCGTCCTTGCCGAGGAATTCCAATGAATTGATGTTCCAACGGCGTGTGCATCCCTCTTCATGCGATGAGGTGGTCTTGAGTGTGCGGGGCCAATTGGGCCAAGGGTTTTGGGGATCATCAGGTCCTTCTATGGGTTTTGGCATGATTTCAATCTGTGTCACGCTCTTGCAACCTTGACGGTGGGCTGTGCCGATACAGTCAGAACCTGTGTCACCGCCACCGATGACAAGCACATCTTTGCCTTTGGCATTCACCAGCTCGTCCTTTTTGAATTCCATTCCGGCTAGTACGCGGTTCTGCTGTGAGAGCATTTCAAGGGCAAAATATACGCCTTTCAGTTCTCTCCCGGGAATCTTGAGGTCACGGGCTTGTGGCGTTCCCGTGGCGATGACATAAGCGTCAAATCCTTCAGGTAGTTTCGTTTCGTCAATGGTCTCACCATAACGGAATTCGATGCCTTCGGCTTCCAGTACTTTCAAACGGCGATCTATGACAGCCTTGTTGAGCTTGAAGTTGGGAATGCCGTAACGGAGCAGACCTCCAGCGTTCTCGTTTTTGTCGTACACAGTGACCTTGTATCCTTTGTGGTTGAGCTGGTTTGCCGTGGCAAGTCCGGCAGGTCCAGCACCGATAACGGCAACCTTTTTCCCGTTGCGCTCGGGAATTTCCACATGAACGAAATCCTCTTGGAATGCATGCTCTGTGATAGCAGCCTCGTCTTCGCGGTTAGTGGTCGGCTCATGTTCCATAAGGTTGAGCACGCATGCTTTCTCGCAGAGTGCGGGACAGATGCGGCCCGTAAATTCGGGAAAGTCGTTGGTGGCATTGAGCAAGCGGTAAGCCAACTCCCAGTCACCCTTGTATAGGGCGTCGTTCCACTCTGGCGGTTTGTTGCCCAACGGACATGCCCAATGGCAGAATGGAACACCACAGTCCATACATCTGGAAGCCTGTTGGCGACGGTCATTACTGTTGAGCGTCTGTTCCACTTCTCCGAAATCTCTTATACGGTCGTGGATAGGACGGTAGCCCGCATCCTTGCGGGGTATGGTCAAAAAAGCTTTTGGATTTCCCATTTCTTCTGTTTCTTAAATGTTGAACATTAATAATCTCTCTGCATATCAGCTATTTTCTGTTGCAGCTTCTTGACTTGTTCTTCTTGTAGAACCCGCTTGTATTCAATAGGTACCACTTGGATGAAGTCTTCCACGTAGTGATTCCAATCGTCGAGCATGGTGCGCGCCAGTTTGGAACCTGTATAGAGATAGTGTTGGCGGATAAGTTCGTGCAGTTCCTTGCGGTAGTTGCTGTCTTCCACAAGATTGATTTCCACCATGTCCATATTACAGAAGTAGTCGAAGTTATGATTCTTGTCCCACACATATGCTACGCCACCGCTCATACCGGCAGCGAAATTGCGTCCTGTCTCTCCCAGTACGACTACTCGACCTCCGGTCATGTATTCGCAGCAGTGGTCTCCTGCGCCCTCGATAACAGCGACAGCACCTGAGTTGCGCACACCGAAACGTTCTCCGACTTTGCCGTTTACATACAATTCCCCGCTTGTAGCACCATATAGACCGGTGTTGCCGGCAATGATGTTGTCCTCAGCACTGAAGTTGGATCGGATAGGTGGCAAGATGGATATGCGTCCACCGCTCAGTCCCTTGGCAAAGTAGTCGTTGGTCTCGCCTTCAAGTTTGAAGTCGATGCCTTTGACAAGGAATGCTCCGAAACTCTGTCCTGCTGAGCCTTTGAATTTCACGTTGATGGTCTTGTCGGGAAGACCTTCTTCGCCATACTTGCTGGCCACCATGCCGCTGAGCATAGTTCCGCATGCGCGGTCTGTATTCTTGATGGCAAAATCAAGATTTACTTCGTCACCATTAGTGATGGCAGCCTGTGCACCACGAATGAGTTGCTGGTCAAGGACATTGCTCAAGTCGTGGTTCTGCTGCTTTGTGTGGTAGAGTGTGCAGTTGCCCTCTTCCTTGTGGAGCAGTCTGTGGAAGTCAAGCATAGAGCCCTTGGAGCCTTTTTCTGTGTCTTTGGGAACAATGAGTTCTGTGTGTCCTACAATGTCGTTGAGACTTGTATAGCCCATTTCAGCCAGATATTCTCGAACCTCTTGCGCGAGGAAAGTGAAATAGTTGACCACATATTGATAGTGACCGCGGAAATGTGCACGAAGTTTCGGGTCTTGCGTGGCAACACCCATAGGACAGGTGTTCAGATTGCATTTGCGCATCATTACGCAGCCCAATACGATAAGTGGTAATGTTCCGAACGAGAACTCTTCGGCACCGAGTAGAGCCATCATGATAACATCTCGGCCGTCTTTCAATTGTCCGTCCACTTGAACGCGAACTTGTCCACGAAGCCCATTCTTTACAAGTGTCTGTTGTGTCTCAGAGAGTCCAATTTCGGGTGAGATACCGGCAAATCGCATGCTGGATGCAGGCGATGCTCCTGTTCCACCTTCTGCTCCTGAAATGACGATGAGGTCGCCTTTTGCCTTGGCAACACCTGCAGCAATGGTTCCTACGCCGCTTTCAGCTACGAGCTTCACGCTGATGGCTGCCTTGGGGTTCACGTTCTTCAAGTCGAATATGAGCTGTGCCAAGTCTTCGATGGAGTAAATGTCGTGATGAGGTGGTGGCGAAATGAGCGAAATGCCAGGGATAGAGTGACGAGTCTTGGCGATGATTTCGTTCACCTTGAATCCAGGCAACTGTCCACCCTCACCAGGCTTGGCACCTTGTGCCACCTTGATTTGTATTTCTTCGGCATTGACCAGATATTCTGTCGTTACGCCGAAACGTCCGGAGGCCACCTGCTTGGTCTTGCTCGACAGTGAGATTCCGTCCACTGTGGAGTGAAAACGTTCGCTGTCTTCACCGCCTTCACCAGTGTTGCTTCTTGCTCCGAGCTTGTTCATGGCAAGTGCAAGGGCCTCGTGGGCTTCCTTGGAAAGCGCTCCGAAACTCATGGCTCCAGTGACGAAGTGCTTCACGATCGACTCGACGGGTTCCACCTTGTCGATAGATATTGGTTTACGCTTGAAATCGAAGAAGTCACGGAGGAATATAGGCTCATCCTTCTCGTCTACCAACCGGGTGAATTCCTTGTATTTTTCGTAATTGCCCGTACGGGTTGCAAGTTGCAGGGTAGCGATGGTCTCTGGATTCCAGGCATGCTTGATGCCATCCTTGCGCCAGTGGAACTGACCACGGTTGGGCAGGAAGTCTGTCTTGATATCCTTGGCAAATGCTTTGTCGTGAAGAGCAATGGCGTCACGGGCAATAGTCTCAAGTCCGATGCCTCCTACAGTGGACACCTCAGTTCCAAAATAAGTCTTCAGCAAACTCTCGGAGAGTCCGATGCTTTCGAATATCTTGGCGCCACGGTAGGAGCGGATTGTGGAGATTCCCATCTTGGCCATAATCTTGAAAAGTCCTTTCTTGACGGCCTTGATATAGTTTGCTTCAGCTGTTTCATAGTTTTCTTGAATCTTGCCCTTCTTCACCAAGTCGTCAAGTATAGCGTAGGTGAGATAAGGACAAAGTGCTGAAGCTCCATAGCCGAGCAGCAGAGCTGCGTGCATAACCTCTCTGATTTCACCGCTTTCTACAATGAGTGCGGTTTGAACTCGCTTACCTACGGAAATAAGGTAGTGGTGAACGGCACTGACTGCGAGCAGTGAAGGAATTGCCGCATGTTTCTTGTCTATGTCACGGTCGGTGAGAATGATGTAGTTATATCCATCGTCTACACTCTTCTCTGCTTGCTTGCATAAATCGTCAAGTGCTTCACGGAGTCCTTCTTCTCCTTTGCTACATTCAAAGACGATAGGCAGTTTCACGGTATTGAAACCCTTATATCGGATGTTGCAGAGAATGTCAAGCTGTGTGTTGGTCAAAATAGGGTGAGGCAAGCGCACCATCTTGCAGTTTGTTTCGTCCGGAGTCAGAATACCTGTTCCCACGCGTCCGATGTATTCACTGAGTGACATAACTAGGTTCTCACGGATAGAGTCGATGGCAGGGTTCGTCACTTGTGCGAATTGCTGGCGGAAATAGTTGAAGAAGATCTGAGGCTTGTCGGACAATACAGCCAATGGTGTGTCGTTACCCATGGAAGCAGTCGGCTCTTGTCCTTTTGTGCTCATGGGAACGATGGTGCCGTCAACATCTTCCTCACCGAATCCGAATTCTATTTCGTGGCGGAGCAAATTGTCTATTCCATTGTCCACCTTGCGTCCGCTTTTCAGTTTTTCCAATTGTATGCGGTTCGTGGAGAGCCACTGGCGATAGGGGTGAGCCTTGGCAAGCTGGTCTTTGATTTCTCCGTCGTAGTATATCTTTCCCTCCTGTGTGTCGATGAGCAGAATCTTTCCGGGCTGCAGTCTTCCTTTTTCTGCAATCTCTGTCGGGTCGAAGTCCATCACGCCCACTTCGGAAGCCACCACCATCATGTCGTTCTTGGTGATGGTATAGCGTGCCGGGCGCAGTCCGTTTCTGTCGAGCATGCCTCCGGCAAAACGGCCGTCGCTGAAAAGCAGGGCTGCCGGTCCGTCCCATGGCTCCATGAGGATGGAATGATACTCGTAGAAGGCCTTGAGGTCTTCGGGAATAGGATTCTTGTCGTTGAAACTCTCAGGCACCATCACTGCCATGGCGTGGGGCAACGAAAGACCACTCATAACAAAGAACTCGAACACATTGTCAAGACTGGCTGAGTCGCTCATGTTGGGCTGGATGATAGGTGATATTTCCCGAATGTCACCCAATGCCTCACTGCTCAGCACGCTTTCGCGGGCTTTCATCCAACTGCGGTTTCCGCGGATGGTGTTGATTTCGCCATTGTGTGCCAAAAGGCGGAATGGCTGTGCCAAACTCCATGTGGGGAATGTATTGGTGGAGAAGCGGGAATGTACCAGGGCCAAACCACTGGTGAAGTAGTTATTGGTCAGGTCGGGGAAGTACTGGCGTACTTGCATGCTTGAGAGCATGCCCTTGTATACAATACTCTTGCTTGACAGTGAGCAGATATAGAAGTCCTTGTCGTTTACTCGGCGTTCTATTTTCTTTCTTATAATATATAAGGTGCGTTCAAAGGTTGGCACCTTGTCGTCAGTCACTCCTGTAACAAACACCTGTTTGATGTCTGGTTCTGTACTCAACGCAGCTTCGCCAAGACATTCCTTGTTGGTGGGCACGTTGCGCAGGTGCATCAATTGCAAACCCTCACGTTCGATTTCCTCGATCATGATGCTCAGAATTTCCTGTTGGCGTTTCTCGTCCTTGGGCAAGAACACAAGACCAGTACCATATTTTCCCTTTTCGGGTACAGGGATACCTTGAAGCAAAATAAACTCGTGAGGTATCTGAAGCATGATACCGGCACCGTCACCGGTTCTTCCGTCTGCACCCTCAGCACCACGATGGCGCATGTTCTCGAGCACCTTCAGGGCGTTGTCGACCAATTCATGGCTCTTGTTCCCGTGGATATTCACCACCATGCCGACACCGCACGCATCGTGTTCGTACTCGGCATTATACAATCCATTTCCCATCATTAAGTTGCATTTAATTAATAAAATTCATAAATTCCTTTCAAAGTGACTGCAAAATTAATGACTTTCTTCCAATCTGTCTATATCTTAATGCCTGTTTTTTACTTTGTTTTATCTATAAATTCAATGATTATTTCAATTATTAATAATTTATCGCATGGTAGGTTTCAATGTGTAATGCTTACGCCATGTGTTGCTTACATATTGTCATTTTGTGGAGAATTGTTGATTTTTCTGTGCTTATTGGGGTATGAATAAGGCCGCCAAAAGCTTGTAATCAAAGCTTTTGGCGGCCGGAATATCAAGGTGAGGTGTCTTAGGGGATGGGGTTATCATGTGGCTACATATAGCCTAACCAACGCAGAATATCGTTGAGGTTAGCCACTATCATGAGGAGCATCAGGATGCCGATGCCGGCATATTCAGCGTAGATCATGAATTTTTCGCTAGGCTTGCGGCGCGTGATAATTTCATAAAGCAGGAAAAGCACGTGGCCGCCGTCGAGGGCCGGAATGGGCAGGATGTTCATGAAGGCCAGAATGATGCTCAGGAAAGCAGTCATCTTCCAGAACATATACCAGTCCCAGGTCGGTGGAAACAGGCTTCCAATAGCTCCGAAGCCACCGAGTGACTTGGCTCCGTCTGCAGTGAAAATGTATTTCATGTCGCTTACATAGCCGCTCAGCACGTTCCAACCGTATTTGCATCCGGCTGGGAAACTTTCAAGGAAACCATAGTTGACTTTGGTTGCCTTGTACATCGTGGCATAATTGCTGTTGTAGTAGCCCAGTTTCAAGTCTGGCGTGAGTATCGCCTTGGCACTGATGGTGTCTTTCTTTCCGGAAACATTTCGGGCGTAAGCCACGGTCACGTTTCTGATTTTCAGACTGTCTGTTTTCGTGGAAGCCGCAGCAAGCATGTCGTTGAGTTTACCTAACTCATAAGTGAAATCGTTGTAGGAGTCTATTTCCTTGCCGTTTACCGCCACAATGACGTCACCGCCTTTGAGTCCTATTTTATCGGCGGGAGAATCTTGCATGACACTGTCTACCCGTGAAGGCATCAGTGGCCAGACAAATTTGGGATCGTCCTTGATCATGTCGAGCAGATTCAAGTCGCCGGGCATGTCAATGCTCATCCGTTTCCCGTCGCGGATGATGTCGGCCCGGTGTGCCTCGGAAAGGTCGCGGAACACGTCGGTGTCGAATGATTTGAAGGTCTTGGTGTCGGTGCCCAATAAAATATCTCCGTCCTTGAATCCCAATTTCTTCGCTTCCGTGTTGAACTTCATTCCCAGACTCATGTCTTTCATCTGTATGTATGAGTCGCCCCAGGCAAACAGAATCATGGAGTAGATGAACAGGGCGAGCAGGAAGTTGACAAGCACACCACCGATCATGATGAGCAACCGTTGCCATGCCGGCTTTGAACGGAACTCCCACGATTGTGCAGGCTGTTTCATTTGTTCCGTGTCGAACGATTCGTCTATCATGCCGGCTATTTTGCAGTATCCTCCCAACGGCAGCCATCCCACACCGTATGTGGTGTCGCTTTTCTTGGGCTTCCACTCGAACAGGTGGAACCACGGGTCAAAGAAAAGATAGAACTTCTCGACTCTTACACCGAAAAGCTTTGAGAAAAAGAAGTGTCCGCCTTCATGCAGAAGAACCAGTATTGAGATTGCCAGCATGAACTGCAACACTCTTATCAGAAAAATTTCCATTGCTTATGTTTGTATGTGTTTCAAATGTTATTGCTTCCTTTTCAGAATCTCTTGGGCTATGCGCCGTGCCTCTGCATCCGTATGCAAGTAGGTGTCGAGCGATGGGTTGGCATCGAAAGTTGTCTTTTCCATCGTGTGTTCCACGATGTCTGCCATGGCAAGGAACGAACACTCTCCTTTGCGGAAGGCAAGGTTGACCACCTCATTGGCTGCATTGAGAATGCATGGCATGTTGCCGCCGCGTCGGATGGCCTCGTATGCCATGGCAAGACAGCGGAACTTCTTCATGTCGGGCTTGAAGAACTCAAGCGGTTGCTTGAATAGGTCGAGCCGGTTCTCGCTCAAGCTAATGCGCTTTGGGAAGGAAAAGGCATACTGTATGGGCAACCGCATGTCGGGCACACCCAATTGTGCCTTGACGGCACCGTCGTGGAACTGTACAGCGCTATGCACGATAGACTGGGGGTGAACCAGCACCTGAATCTTGTCTGCCGGCACCCCGAACAGCCATTTAGCCTCAATGACCTCGAATCCTTTGTTCATCATCGAAGCCGAATCTATGGTGATTTTGGCACCCATGTCCCAGGTGGGGTGTCTCAAGGCGTCTGCCACTGTCACGGTTTCCAACTGTTCGTGGGAGAATTTGCGGAAGGGGCCGCCCGATGCTGTGAGCAGTATTTTTTCTATGGGGTTATCGTCTTCTCCTACCAAACTTTGGAAAATGGCAGAGTGTTCGCTGTCTACCGGAAGAATCGGGGCATGGTATTGTTGTGCCAGTTGGCAGATCAACTCTCCTGCCACGACCAAAGTCTCCTTGTTGGCAAGACAAATCTTCTTGTGCGCCTTAATGGCGGCGATGGTCGGCTCGAGTCCGGCAAAACCCACCATGGCGGTGAGCACCATGTCGATAGGTCCGGCTTCCACCACTTGGCAGAGTGCGTCACGGCCGGCATACACCTTGATGTCCGGTTCGTCTGCCAGGGCTTGCTTCAATGTTTCGTAGTGCTCGTCGTTGGCTATGACCACGGCTGCAGGATGAAACTTGCGGGCTTGTTCAGCTAGCAACTGCCATTGGTTGTTGGCTGTGAGGCAATAGGCTTCATACAGGTCTGCATGCTCTTCAATCACTTGCAGGGCCTGTGTGCCTATACTGCCTGTCGAGCCCAATATGCATATTTGTTTCTTCATGTTGTGTCTTTTATAGTTCGAGCAGACCTTCCGGTATGCTCATGGTGATGGTGCGTTCTTGCTTGTCGACATCTGTAATCAGGTCGTCTGAAGCCGGAATGAGGATTTCTTTTCCTGTGGGTGTTTCCACGCTGAAGAGGATGTTGAGTGTGGCGTCGTCCACATGCACGATGGATCCCACCTTCTTGCCCGAAGTCTTGTCGGCAAGGGTGAATCCGATGATTTCTGCCCACGACACATTGTCTTGGTCGCTGTCGGCAATATGGCGTGGAAAATACACGTCGCATCCCGTCAGATTGGCTGCCTGTTCCTGCGAGTCGATATCGCAGAACTTCATGATGGCGGTTTCGCTACCTTTGAAACGATACTCCTCCATGAAGAAAGGCACGAGAATGCCGTCGATGTCGAGCACCAGATAGTCGGCGCCGGAGCGGTCGAACACATCGTCGTCAAACATGAACGATATCTCTCCCTGCACACCGTGGGGCTTGCCGAGTCTACCTATTCTATAAACGTCTTCTTTCTTGATCATGTCGTCACGTTTGCGTTATGCTTCCACACGTCTGATTTTTGCGCCCAGCTTGTTGAGTCTGTGTTCTATGTCCTGGTAGCCTCGGTCTATCTGGGCTATGTTGTCTATCCTGCTGGTGCCGTTGGCACTGAGGGCTGCGATGAGCAGGGCTATGCCGGCACGGATGTCGGGGCTGGTCATGCGGCCTGCCCTGAGTCGTATCTTGTGGTCGTGTCCCACTACCACGGCACGGTGTGGGTCGCAGAGGATAATCTGTGCCCCCATGTCGATGAGCTTGTCCACGAAGAACAGGCGGCTTTCAAACATCTTTTGGTGAAAGAGTACGCTTCCTCGGGCTTGAGTGGCCACCACGAGCAACACCGATATGAGGTCGGGAGTGAGCCCCGGCCATGGTGCGTCGCTCAGGGTCATGAACGATCCATCGAGGAAGGAGTCTATTTCGTAATGATTTTGGCGAGGAATGACGAGGTCGTCACCTTCCACCTTGATTTTCACACCCAGTCGTCTGAAGGCTTCGGGTATGATGCCCAGGTCGCGTACCGACACGTTCTTGATGCGCACTCCGTCGCCCACCATGGCCGCCATGCCGATGAATGAACCCACTTCAATCATGTCTGGCAATATCTGGTGGTGAGCTCCGTGAAGCTCTTCCACACCCACGATGGTAATCAGGTTTGAACCAATGCCGCTGATGTTGGCACCCATTTTGTTAAGCATGTGGCAGAGCTGCTGAATGTATGGCTCGCATGCTGCATTGTAGATGGTTGTGGTTTCTTTGGCCAGTACTGCTGCCATAATGATGTTGGCAGTGCCCGTGATGGACGCCTCGTCGAGCAGCATGTAGCACCCCCTCAACTTTTTGGCGTTGATTTCATACACATGGCGGTCGTCTACATACTCGAATTTTGCGCCGAGATTCTTGAACCCCAGGAAATGAGTGTCAAGTCGGCGTCGCCCGATTTTGTCGCCTCCGGGCTGTGCCACGACAGCCTTGCCGAAGCGGCCGAGCAGCGGACCTATCATCAGTACGCTGCCGCGCAGGGCGGCACACTTCTTGATGAAGTCTTCACTTTCAAGGTATTCCAGGTTGAGGTTGTCGGCCTGGAAACTGTATTCGTGGTGTGTCAGCTGCTTCACCTTCACGCCTGTGTCGCGCAAAAGCTGTATGAGGTTGTTCACGTCGAGAATGTCGGGAATGTTCTTGATGCGTACCTCGCTGGCTGTGAGCAGTGTGGCGCAAATCACTTCCAGAGCTTCGTTCTTGGCTCCTTGTGGCTGGATGGTGCCGCTCAGCGGGTGTCCGCCCTCGATGATGAATGATTCCATAGCGTATGTCGGTGTTTGTTGGGGGTGATATCCTGTTATCTTTTCTTTCGCTTGTTGGGCTGCGTGTTGTTGTTGGAGGGTGCAATCTTGTCGAACACGAAGGTGTCGAGATCCAATTGTATTACTCCGTCAGTGAAGCGTGCCAGGTCGTCGGCCACCTTTTCGTCATCGCTTGAGCCGTGTCCCCATTGTATGAGGTCGCGCTTCATCTGGTTGGCGGTGAGTCTGACCAGTTCGTCACGTTCCTCGCCGGGTTCCATCGTCTTGAGCTTGTCAAACATCTCGAAGAGCATTTTGCCGTAATGGCGCACGGGAATGTGCTGCATGGGGTAGGGCAACGGATCGGGCTTGGCAGAGAATTCTTCGGCCTGCTTGATGTCGTAGGGATAGTCGATGTCGAGCTTGAAGCCGCTCATGATGGCCAGATGGTCCCACAGCTTCTGCTGGAAATTGGTGTCGTTCTGGTTCTGCTGCATCATACGGGCCATGATGCTGATGATGGCTTCTGCGCAATTCTGCCTTTCCTCCTTGGTGGGCAGCGTGAGCGCATGGTCAACCATGCGTTGCACTTCCCGTCCGTATTCCGGGAGCACGAGTTTCTCTCTTGTGGTGTTGTAGTCTAAACCTTTGATGTCCATGTTGTGTTAAATAAGTTTTTTAGGCATCTTCGCCACATAACTTTTCAGATAGAAAGGCACGAAGTATGCCACGTCCTCGAACTTCTCTTCCGCCATTCGCTTTTCTGCCAGGGGGAACATGTTCTTGGCCAATGGTTCAATGTCGGTGATGAGATGCGCGTTAGGGTGGTTGATGGTCTCCATGCACTTGGCGGCTCCGTTGCCGAAGAAGTATACGGGCCGCTCGTCGAGCCACTGCTTGTAGGTCTCTCCGTCCACGATGTCGGCCTGTGCTTCCCTCACGGTATGCAACGACCGGTCGTAGAGGGCAGCATACACTTCCATGCGTCTGGCGTCGAGCATTGGGCAGAGCAGTGCATTCTCTTCTGCAACATGCTCGTTCAAGAGCACTGGCACGGTGAGCAGTTCGAGTGTGGGCACGTTGATGAGCTTGGCTCCACGCCCATAGCAGATGCCTTTTGCCATGGACACGCCGATGCGCAGACCCGTGTAGGATCCTGGGCCGGAACTCACGGCAACGGCATCGAGCTTCATCTCGCGACTGTCGATATATGAAAGGGCTTCGTCAACAAATACGCCGAGCTTGACGGCATGGTTGGGGCCGCTGTGGTCTTCCTTTGTGAACACGCACTCGCCCCCAAAACTAACGGCTACCGAGCACACGTCGGTGCTCGTGTCTATATTCAATATGCACGACATAAATAAATATTATTCTAAATAAAGTGCAAATTTACTCTTTTTCCCGAAAAAATCTGTACTTTTGCAGAAAATTAACGTGAAAGAAACTATGATACAGTCAATGACGGGCTACGGCAAAGCTGTTGTGGCCTACAAGGAAAAGAAAATTAATGTTGAAATTAAATCACTTAATAGCAAGGCCTTGGACCTTTCTACACGCATAGCCCCCCTCTACCGTGAAAAAGAGATGGAAATACGCCAGAAGGTGGCTAAGGCTCTCGAACGGGGAAAGGTGGACTTCAGTATCTGGATTGAGAAAGATACCGTGGTAGACGCTACGCCTATCAATGGTGCACTTGTGGAGAATTATTACCGTCAGATAAAGGCCATTTCCGAGAAAACGGGCATTCCCGAACCTACAGATTGGTTTGCCACTCTCTTGCGCATGCCCGATGTGACTGCCAAAATAGACGTGGAGGAACTGAGCGACGAGGAATGGAAGGCTGCTACCCGAGCCATTGATGAGGCTTTGCAGCACCTGGTGGACTTCCGGAAACAGGAGGGTGCAGCCCTCCAGAAGAAGTTCACGGAGAAGATAGACAACATTGCCGCTCTGCTCGCTTCCATAGAACCGTGGGAAAAGTCACGGGTCGAGAAAATCCGCGCCAAGATTGTGGACGGACTCAACAATATTCCGGAGGTGGATTACGACAAGAACCGCCTCGAACAGGAACTTATCTACTACATCGAGAAGCTTGACATAAGCGAGGAAAAGCAGCGTCTTGCCAACCACTTGAAATATTTCCGCGAGACCATGGAGGATGGTCATGCCCAAGGCAAGAAACTCGGTTTCATAGCCCAGGAAATGGGACGGGAAATCAATACTACCGGGTCAAAAAGCAACCAGGCCGAGATGCAGAACATCGTGGTCAAGATGAAAGACGAACTCGAACAAATCAAGGAACAGGTGCTCAACGCCCTCTAAAATCACGCTATGGCCGGAAAACTCATTATCTTCTCTGCTCCCAGCGGGAGCGGAAAGAGCACAATCATCAATTGGTTGATGCAGCATCCCGAACTGAACATGGCGTTCAGCATTTCTTGCACCAGCAGGGCGCCGCGCGGCACCGAGCAGAACGGAGTGGAATATTTCTTCCTTACACCCGACGAATTTCGCCGGCGCATTGCTGCCGACGAGTTTCTGGAGTATGAAGAGGTCTATAAAGACCGCTTCTACGGCACGCTCAAGTCGCAGGTGGAAAGCCAGTTGGCCAAGGGCGAAAACGTGGTGTTCGACGTCGATGTGAAGGGCGGATGCAACATCAAGCGCTTCTACGGCGATAAGGCCATGAGCCTTTTCATCCAGCCGCCTTCCATTGAAGCACTTCGCCAACGCTTGGTGGGGCGTGCTACCGATGCGCCTGAAGTCATTGAAGACCGCCTTGCCAGGGCTTCCTATGAGCTCACCTTTGCGCCAAAGTTCGACCATGTGGTGGTCAACGACGACCTTGAGACTGCCAAGGCCGAGGCTTATCGGTTGGTGAAAAGCTTTATTGAACAGTGATTTCTTATTCAGGGGTAGAGAGATGCAATAGAAAATGAAGAGATGGAGCCAAATGTCCGCACCCTATGGCGTGCTGGGCGTTTGGCTTTTATGTTTCACTTTTTGGGGCGGACAGGACCGCCTTGCAAACAGGCAGATTACTTATGATTAGAACCGGAATTTATGGCGGGTCTTTCAACCCGATACATGTGGGACATGTAGAACTGGGTCGCCGCATGCTGGAGGTCGGCGGCTTGGATGAAATATGGTTTCTTGTTTCGCCTCAAAATCCGCTGAAACAAAATTCCGCACTCCTCGACGACTCCTTGCGGCTGCAGTTCGTGCGCCAGGCTCTCGGCTCCGAACGTCACCTGGTGGCCTCCGACTACGAGTTCCGCTTGTCTCGTCCGTCCTATACGTGGAACACCTTGCAGCACCTTGCCTCCGATTTCCCCGACCGTCAATTCCATCTTATTATAGGAGCCGACAACTGGGCTTGTTTTGACCGGTGGTGGCATGCCGACGATATCGTGGCTCATTTTCCTGTAGTCGTCTATCCCAGGGAAGATTCCCCCATTGACGAGTCCTGTCTGCCACCTACGGTCCGTGTGGTACACACGCCACTGCTCCACGTGAGCAGCACGCAGGTTCGCCGGTATATATCCGAAGGAAAGTCGGTTCATGGATTGGTGCCAGAATCTGTGGAAGATGCCATTGTGGAAGCCTACAGTAAACACCTGTCTGATTAAGACTCACTCTTTACGCGCGCATGCGCACACGCGTAAAATTTTTCAAAAATACAAGGCTATCTATCACTTTTGTGGTTAAGTTATTGTAAATGAGAAAGTTGGGTGAGTGATAGATGCCAGAAATCCATCACTTATCTATCACTGTCTATCACCAAGCCACCGATGGGCAGGCGGTGGATGGATTGCCCATTTCCCGCAACTCGTTTTGGGCACTCGATGCCCACGCCGTGGGCATCGAGTGCCCAGGCAGATGTACAGGGCGTAAACCTGCCATTAGCGGTGCGTAAGTCGGCGACTTCTGCCGGCTAACAGGCATGTTTGCCGGAGAAAAGAATAAGGCCTACAGTTTGTTGAGTTGCTCCGTGGGAATTTTCTTCTGTTCCCTTGCCTTCTGCTTGATGCGGTCAAAACCTTCGCCATAGACACCGATGACTGCACTTTGTGACACGAATGCCGAGGGATCTATTTCCTGTATGAGCTGGAAAATGATGTTCGATTCACTTTGGCGTGCCAGCACGAAGAGCATTTTCACGTCCTGTCCCGAATAGAAACCGGAAGCGTTGATGACCGTGCATCCGCGGTGCGGGTCGCGGTTGATGCGCTGTCCAATTTCCTTATACTTCTTCGAGATGATGAAAAACTGAACCGAACGGCGTTTTGTGTTGACCACTTGGTCGATGCAAAACGCTGATATGTAGAGAACTACGTAGCCGTAGATGACTTTCTCCCAATCGTGCAACACCAGGTAACTGGAACTCACGATGAGCACGTCGCACAACATGATGACCTTGCCCAGGCTCACGTCGCGATACTTGTTCACAATGGCGGCTATGATGTCTGTGCCGCCCGTGCTGCCGTTGTAGGCAAAGCCGAGTCCGATGCCGCATCCGCAGAACACGGCCCCCAGTACACTCGCCATGAAGGGTTGGTCGTGGAGCAGGGATATGCTGGCAGTGTAGGCGTCGAGGCATGACGTGAACACCGTTACCACCATGACGGCATAGATGGTCTTGATGCAGAACTTGTAGCCGATGATGAACAGAGCGAGCACCAGCAGGCCGGCATTGATGGCAAAGTAGGTCCATTGGGCAGGAATATTGGTAGCCCAATAGATGATGGACGCAATACCTGGTACACCGCTTGAGGTAACGTTGTTGGGGAGAAGAAAGATTTTCCAACCGATACAGTAAGAAATCATTCCCACTGTAATAAACAGATAGTCACGGAGTTCCTTCGTGAGGCTTGCCTTGTTGAGTTGCACTTGCTTACAGTTTTATAGTTATGTTCTGCAAAGGTAATGCTTGTGATTGAAACTGCAAAACAAAATCCGTAACAAGTATACTATATTTTTTCCTGAACCTTCGGGTGGGGCGTTTCATGGGCTTCAGGAGTGCAGGCGGATTTTTCATTCCCTTCGTTTAACCAGAATTTCCGCAGACTTTTTAAATCGGTTAGGCTGCATCTCAACAATCAAAATAAAACCAAACAAGTTTGCTTTTTATTTTGTATTGTCTTCGATTTGCACTAACTTTAGATAATTTAGGCTGCATCTCAACAATCAAAATAAAACCAAAACAAGTTTGCTTTTTATTTTGTATTGTCTTCGATTTGCACTAACTTTAGATAATTTAGGCTGCATCTCAACAATCAAAATAAAACCAAAACAAGTTTGCTTTTTATTTTGTATTGTCTTCGATTTGCACTAACTTTGCAGCCGTAATCATTATTTTATAATTAGGTGAAATATTATTTACTGCTGAAGCGATGCATGTGCATGGCGTTTCGCCCCATCGAACTCAATGCCGCGTTCTTCGTCTTTATGTATGTGTTGGGCGTGGTCTGCTCTTGGGTGACAGACCCCCATACACGCGGATTCCACTATTATGATTTGACCTATGTGGAATTGTTTCTCGACTTGTATGTATGCAGCATTGTGCTTTCCCTCATTCCCCGTAAGGTGAGAGTGTGGGTGAAACGTGTGCTCTATGTGGTGCTCTATGCTACCGCCATAGCCGACGTGTTCTGTTTCGTCAAGTTTGAGTCGACGCTCAATCCCACCATGCTCCTGCTTCTCGACGAGACCAACTCGCGCGAGGCCGGCGAATTCCTCCAGTCCTATCTCAGTGCCGATGTGCTTTTTTCCGGTCTTGGGTGGATATTGCTGCTTGCCGTGCTGCACGCTGTCGTCGCTTTGAAGCCTTGGCGACGCATACACTTCAACGCCAGCGAGCGGTTGCAGAACATGAAGGCGAAACACTGCTATCGCCAGTGGAGCCCCCTGTTGGGACTTGCCACGCTTGTGCTGTTCGTCTGCTCGCTCTTTGCCTGTGCCAAGAACAAGCAGGCCACGCTACGAATCATGACCCTGCCCACCATCGGCGATGTGGAGCATGAACTGACGCGCCTCGACGATTGTGCCAACCTCTACATGCCTATCTATCGCCTGGCGTTCAGTGTCTATGCCAATTCGCTCGCCTCGCAGCAAATCAAGAAACTCATCCAGGCCAAGAACAATGTGGTGGTAGACAGCTGCACCTTCCGCAGTCCCAACATTATCTTCATCATCGGCGAGAGCTACAACCGCCATCATGCCCAGATCTACGGCTATGACAAGCCGACCACACCGGAACAGGACAGGATGGAACGCTCGGGTATGCTCAACAAGTTTACCGATGTGATTGCACCCTGGAACCTCACAAGCTATGTCTTCAAGAACGTCTTTTCGCTCCATGTGGTGGGCGAGAAAGGCGAGTGGTGCGACTATCCGCTTTTTCCGGAAGTGTTCCGCAAGGCTGGCTATCACGTGACCTTCCTCACCAACCAATTCCTGCCCAAGGCCAAGGAGGCCGTCTACGACTTCAGCGGCGGCTTCTTCCTCAACAATCCCGAGCTTAGTGCAGCCCAGTTCGACACGCGCAACACCAGTCTGCACGCCTTCGACGAAGGCTTGCTCCGCGACTATGATCGTCTGAAGAGCCACAACACGGCGCATAACCTCATCATCTTCCACTTGGCCGGACAGCACGTGAGCTACAACACCCGGTGCCCCAAGGACCAGCGCAAGTTTGATCCCGACGACTACGACCGGCCCGACCTCAATGCCCGCCAGCGCCGCATCCTTAGCGACTACGACAATGCCGTGCACTACAACGATTCCATTGTGAACCAGATAGTGAAACTCTTTGAAGACCAGGACGCCATTGTCGTCTACATGCCCGACCATGGCGAGGAGTGCTTCGACGGCAAGGTGAAGTTCTTCGGCCGCATGCACTCCGCACAGATCGACGCCCGGTTGGCACGCGAGGAGTTCGACATACCCTTCTGGATATGGTGCTCCCACAAGTATGCCGTGCACCATCCGGAAGTCTTCGACGAGATCGTGCGTGCACGCCGCCGCCGGCTGATGACCGACGCCGTGCCCCACCTGCTGCTCTATCTGGCAGGTATCCACACCAAGGACTATCGTCCCGAATACAACATACTGAGCGACCGCTACCACGAGAAACGCCCGCGCGTCATCAAGGCCACGGTCGACTATGACAAATTAGGAGTAGAAAAATGACAACACCACTGCTTTCCCGTGCGGAGAGTTCCGCCCTCAAGGGCATAGGCATCCTGTGCATCATGCTGCACAACTACTGCCATTTCCTTGGCTTCGCCGTCAAGGAGAACGAGTATACCTTCGACCCGGCCAAGCCCATGATGCTTTGGGAAAGGCTCGCCACACTCAACCACGACCTGTTTGTCCATCTGTTCTCGTTCTTCGGCCACTATGGTGTGCCCTTGTTCCTCTTCGTGAGCGGATTCGGACTCGTGATGAAATACGAACGTGAGCAGGCACCTCGTGTGGCGCCCCTGCCGTTCGTGCGGTTCCACTACCTCAAGTTGCTCCGCCTCATGTTCCTCGGCTACATAGCCTTTGCCGTGGTGAGCTACATGCACCCCCATGGCTACCATGGCTATACGGTGGGGCGTGTCGTGGCGCAACTGCTCATGTACATCAACTTCCTGCCCGACCCCGACCATATCATCAAGCCCGGTCCCTATTGGTATTTCTCGCTGATGATGCAGCTCTACATCCTCTATCGGCTTCTTTTCTACCGTGCTCCGTCGCGCCATGTGGCGGTGATGGTAGTAGTGTGCTGGCTGCTGGAGGTGTGCTGCGAGCAGGACTTTGACTCCATGAACCGCGTGCGCTACAACTTCTTCGGTGCCGTGTTGCCCTTCGGCATGGGCATTCTCTATGCCCGCCACGGCCATGACTTGAGCCGTGCCACCTGGCTGGGCGTGCTCATCCTGTCGGTGGCGATGGTGTTCTTCCTCGGGTTCAGCTTCCAGGGCTGGCTCTGGTGCCCGGCTTTTGTGGTGATGGGGGCCGTGGCAGCCGTGCGCCTGTTGCCTTCGGCAGTGCTTCGTCCCGTGGAGTGGGTGGGCGGCATTTCCGCCGCCATGTTCGTTGTGCATCCCATTACCCGCGAGATTATCATTCCCCTGTCGTTCCGTGGACATGTCTATACAGGCATAGCCATCTATGTGGTGGTGACGGTACTGCTCTCCTGGGCGTTCCGCCACGCACTCCGGCTCATCCCCTCACCCATGCTCTGAGCCTATGCTGAAGATTAAAGACATAGAACTTGCCAATATCAGCCGCTACCGCGGTGAACTGATGGGAGCCGCCATGCTCTTCATCATTCTGTTCCATGTGGGACTTTCCCGCCAAGATCCTTTCTACGGACTGCGTCGGTGCGGCAATGTGGGTGTCGACATGTTTCTCTTCCTGAGCGGTGTCGGCCTGTGGTTCTCGTGGACCAAGAAACCTTCGCTCCGCCATTTCTTCACCCGCCGTTTCGTGCGCATCTATCCGGCATGGATCCTGGCAGCGTGTGCTTTCTACATACCCCTTTATGTGAACCACCATGGTGGCGGTTACAGCCGCAACGTGTTCGACCTTGTGGCAAACATCACCGTGGGGTGGAGCTTTTGGCGTATGGACGACCTCAACTTCTGGTATATACCAGCCACCATGGCACTCTATCTCGTGGCTCCCTTCTATATGAGGCTCATCATCCGCCATCCCATCTACCGTTGGCTGCCCATGGTGTGCATCCTGTGGTGCATCATCGTGCAGTGGGTGGCTCCCATACACCATGCCGTCGGCCATCTGGAGATATTCTGGAGCCGCGTGCCCATCTTCCTGATTGGCGTCAACTTCGGCGGTGCCGTGCAACGCAAGGAACGGCTCGACGGGGCTTCCATCTGGATGATTATCCTTCTTTTCCTCTCCACCTTCGGCACCACGCTGTGGCTGGAGCAGGTTACGCACGGACGGTTCCCCCTCTACGTGGAACGGATGATTTACATACCGTTCACCGTGACCACCATCCTGATGCTCAACCGCGTGTTCCGCCGCACGCCGCAGTGGTTCAACCGTGGTTTCCGGCTGGTGGGGGCCTTGAGCCTGGAGGCCTATCTCATCCATCTTCACTTCGTGATGTGCTACATCGAGCCGCTCCATCTTGGCTACTGGCCCACGTTCCTGCTCACCGTGGCCATCACCTTGCCGCTGGCGTGGCTGCTTCACCATGCCATAGATTTTGCCGTTAAAAGAATGTTTAGAATATGAAACACCCGCTCTATAAACTCATCCGCCCCAAGCAGTGGGTGAAAAACGTGTTTGTGCTGCTGCCGCTTTTCTTCAGCGGCAACCTCTTCGACTGGCCGCTGCTCGGCGGTGCGCTGCTCACCATGCTGGCATACTGCTTCATCGCCTCGTCGGTCTACTGCTACAATGACATCGTCGATGTGGAAGCCGACCGCCGTCACCCGGTGAAGTGCAAGCGTCCCATTGCCTCGGGCGCCATCTCCGTGCGCATGGGCTATGCGCTCATGGCACTGATGTTCCTGCTCTCCATGGGCATGGTGGCGTTGCTCTCCGTCAACCGCCTGCAGGTGGGCGGCGTGCTCCTTTTCTATTATGTGATGAACCTCGGCTATTGTGCCAAGCTCAAGCAGTATGCCATCATTGACGTGTGCGTGGTGGCGTTTGGCTTTGTGCTCCGCATCGTGGCTGGCGGCGAGGCGTGCGACGTGTTGCTGAGCAAGTGGATTGTGCTGATGACCTTCCTGCTCACCCTTTTCCTCTCCTTTGCCAAGCGCCGCGACGACGTGCTGCGCATGAACAAGACGGGCGAGGCTCCGCGCAAGAACACCATCCGCTATAACCTGACGTTCATCAACCAGGCCATCACCATCACTGCGTCGGTCACGCTCGTGTGCTATATCATGTACACCGTGTCGCCCGAGGTGGCCGAGCATTTCAACAACGAGTATCTCTATCTCACCACGGTATTTGTCATCTTGGGTCTGCTGCGCTACATCCAGATAGCCGTGGTCGACGAGAAGAGCGGCGACCCCACCAAGGTGGTGCTTCATGACCGCTTCACCCAACTGATTATTGCGGGATGGGTGCTCACCTTTATGTTTATGATTTATTTAAGCTAAGAATGAGAGAAGTAAAAGTATTCGATTTCGACGGAACCCTGACCACTTGCGACACCTTGCTGGCGTTCATCCAGTTCGCCTGCGGCACGCGCCGCTTCCTGCTGGGGTTCCTGCGTCATAGCCTGATGTTGGTGCTCATGAAACTGCACCTCTATTCCAACGGCGACGCCAAGGAGCATATCTTTGCCTGGTTCTTCCGGGGCATGAGCGAGGAGCGGTTCAACGAACTCTGCTTGCAGTTTGCTGCCCGCCACCGCACTATCATCCGCACCAAGGCCATACCGCTCATCAGCCATGCGCTGCATGCCGGCGAGCAGGTGCTCATCATCACCGCCAGTGTGGAAAACTGGGTACGCCCGTTCTTCAATATATTCGGTGAAGACGCCAATACCACTGGCGGCGTGCGCATTGTAGGCACACGCATCGAGGTGGAAAACGGCATGGTGACCGGACGTTTCCTTACCCCCAACTGCTATGGCGAGGAGAAGGTGCGCAGACTGCTCGAGGTGTTGCCCGACCGCCGGCTGTATCATCTCACTGCCTATGGCGACAGCCGTGGCGACCGTGCCATGCTTGCCTATGCCGACGAGGCCCACTATAAACCGTTCAGAGAATGAGGATGACCGACCGAATCAGTGTCCGGCAGCGTGAGCGGCTGGGCGAGGTGGTGCGCTTCGGCCTGGTGGGTGTCACGGCTACCGTGCTTCAGTATGCCATCTATTTCGTGGCGTCGCGCTGGATGCACCCGACCCTTGCCAACACCGTGGGCTACGGCATCAGCTTTGTCTACAACTATATAGCCTCCACCCGTTTCACCTTCAGGGTGAAGTCGAGTGCCCGCCGTGGAGCCGGATTCGCCTTGTCGCATGTTGTCAACTATCTGTTGCAGACCGCCTGCCTGTCGTTTTTCCTGTGGCTGGGCGTGTCGAAGACATGGGCGCCCCTGCCCATGTTTGCCATCTGTGTGCCAGTCAACTTTGTGTTAGTAAGATATTTTTTGAAGAAATGAAAAGTCTGTTGTCCATATTCCGTGTCCGCCGCGAGGAGCGCTGGCTGGCACTGTCCACCGTCTTGGTGTTTCTTTTGCTCAACGCCATGGTGGTCTACAAATATGTGGGAGTCTTCACGCGCTTCCACAAATACTATTGGCCCGTGTTCATCAACCGCTTCCACGTGTCGGGCTTCGACCCCATCACCTACTATGTGGTGACGGAGTGGGATGTGTCGTATAATGTCTACCGCCATCCCTTGCTTGCCTTTTTCATGTATGTGCCTTATCTGCTCAACCAGGCCCTGATGTGGCTCACGGGCATGAACTGCGTGCAGTTTATCGTGGCGGCCCTGCTTATTGCCGCCGTGATGTATTCCGTGCTGTTCATCTATCGCATTTTCCGTGAAGTGATTGGGCTGTGCCGGATGGATGCCACCTTGCTGTCGGCGTTCATGTATTCCTTTGCCTATGTGATGCTGTCCTATACCGTGCCCGACCATTTCGGTCTGTCGCTTACCATGTTGCTGCTGGTGCTCTGGCTTTCCGGGGTGAAGATGCAACAGAACAAGCGGCTCACGGTACTCGAGACGGTGGTGCTCTTCTTCTTCACGGCCGGCATCTCGCTCAACAACGGCATCAAGGTGTATCTTGCCAACCTCTTTTGCAACGGCAAGCACTGCTTTCATTGGCGCAACATGCTCTTTGCCATCCTGCTGCCTGCAGCGCTTATCTGGTATGGTGCCCGCTTGCAGTACGACTACATTGTGTATCCGGAGAAGCAGGCCAAGAAAGAGGCTGTAGAGAAGAAACGGGCAGAGCTGAAGCGACGGGGCATAGACAACACGGCGAGCGAAAAGCGCCAGCGGGCCAAGGTGAAGATGGCCGAGTCGCACACGGGCAAGCCCATCAAGAAGGGCGAATTCTGGAGTTGGACCGACATAACCACCTCGCGCTGGGAAACGGCGGTGGAGAACCTTTTCGGCGAATCCATTCAGCTCCACCGCGACTATCTCCTCTGCGACACGCTGACCAAGCGGCCTGTCATCGTGAACTATCACAACCCGTTCAGCTACATCGTTGAGGGCATCATCGTGCTGCTGTTCCTGGCTGGCATCTGGTGTGGCAGAAGGAGAAAGTTCTTCTGGCTTGCCATGTCGTTCTTCCTGTTCGACATGTTCATCCACATGGCGATTGGCTTCGGCATCAACGAGGTCTACATCATGGGCGCCCACTGGCTTTTCATCATCCCCTTGGCGGTGGCCTACCTGTTCCGGTTTGTCCGCCTCAAGTGGCTCATGCCGTTGCGCCTTGTCGTGCTGTTCCTCACTGTCTACCTGTGGGTGTATAACGTGTATTTGTACGGATTGTATCTGCTTTAGGCTTCCTTGACTACAGAAGGGCAATGCCCTGATAAAAAAGCGGATAGCCGCACATGACATCAAGCGGGCATGTGCGGCTATTCGCTTTTTCCCTTGTTGTTTTTTCGCTTGAACACATACGCCAGACATTCCTCCATAATCTGTGCGTGAGCCGCTTTCATGATGATGAAGTAGGCGAGGGCAGCCACTGCCATCTTGACCAGCATAGAGAGCCAGATGCCGGCGAGGGCGAGGGCTGCTGTCCAGGCCAAGGCCATGGCGGCGACGGCAGCAAGCAGAAACGGCAGGATGTCGCGAAGCGCGTCGGTGAGACGGAGCGGGATGAGGCGGTGCGTGTAGTAGTGCCACACCAGCAACCACAACACGTTGAACACCGTGTAGCCCGCCACCATCAGTTCAATGCCGTAGCTGCCGAGCACTACCACCACCAGAATCTGGAGCGCCACCTGCACTATGGTTATCCACATGAACAGGTCGCTGCGGTTGCGGCTCACGATGAGGTTCTGGTAGGTCTGCTGCAGGGGCATGAAGGCACCGCTGATGCAGAGTATCTGGAGCAGCACCACGCTGTCTGCCCATTTAGCCGAGATGGTGATAAGGATGAATTCGCGGGCAATGATGCACAGGCCGAACATCACGGGGAAGGCGAGAAACGCCGTGAAGCGTATCATTTTGCGTACCACGTTCGTGAGTCTTTGCGGGTCGTCCTGGATGGAGGCGAACACCGGTTGTGCCACTTGCGCTATGGTGCCCGACACGAGGCTCGACGTCATGTTGTTCCATTTGAAGGCTTGGGTGAAGTTGCCCACGGTGCGCGCCGGGAACAGGCGGCCGAAGATAACGGTGAGTATGTTTTGGTTGATGGTGGTGACGATGGAAGTGAACATGATTTTGCAGCTGAACCCGAACATCTGTCTTACGGGTCCGAAGTCCACTTTCAGCGATGGCCGCCACGGAATTAGCGCATACTTGCCCAGGCTGGTGATGCCCACATAGCACAGTTGCTGCCACACTAAGCTCCAGTATGCCATGCCGCGGAAGGCGAGCACAATGCCCACAATGCCCGATATGAGCAGTCCCGAGGTGCGCACCACGGTGGCCTCTTTCACCTTCAGGTTCTTGAACAGGTAGGCCTGCGGCACAATGCCGAGGGCTGCCAGCGGAATACAGACGAACGCCAACCGGGAGAGCCGGGTGAGTTCGGGCTGGCCGAAATAGCGCGCTATCAGGGGCGCCGAGAGAAAGAGCAGGGCAAAAAGTGTGGCACTTGCCAGGGACGAAAACCAGAACACCGAGTTGTAGTCGTTGTCGGAGATGTCTTTCTTGTTGACCAGAGCCGATGTGAACCCGCTCTCCTGAAGGGTGGCGGCAAGGGCGGTGAAGATGGCTATCATGCCCACCAGTCCGTAGTCGGCAGGCGAGAGCATGCGAGCCAGGAAGATGCCGAACACGATGTTCAGCAGCTGCATCAGTCCGTTGTTCATGGCACCCCAGAGCAGTCCTGAGGCGGTTCGTTCCTTGAGTGAAGCCATTGCGAGATGTTAAGTTGAATGTTACAAAAGTAAGCATTAATTTTGTATTACCCAAGACTATTTGTTACTTTTGCAGTATGAAAGTCTACTATTACCACACCACCGACATTCAGACCATCCTCAGTGGATGGCAGCGTGGTGACTACCCCGGGCATTTTCTTTACGGAGCCACCCATCTTGAAGCCAACGGCATCGGTGTGGTGTGGCACCGCTTCCGCTTTTTCCCCCGACGGTGGCAGCAGTCGCTCTATGTGGCATGGCAGGTGCTCACTTGCCGGGAGCATTTCGACGCCGTCTATGCCACCACTTTCCGCGGACTCGAAATCATCGTCTTTCTGCGTGCCCTCGGTCTCTATCGCAAGCCTCTCTACGTGTGGCATCATCAGCCTGTGGTGCCGGCCAAGAGCTGCTTGCGCGAACGTGTGGCACGACTCTTCTATCGGGGACTCGACGAAATGTTCTTCTTTTCCGGGAAAATAGTAGCCGACTCGCTGCTTTCTGCCAAGGCGCGCCGGGAGCACATGCACATCGTGAGGTGGGGAGCCGACCTTGACTATTACGATCGGCTGCTCTGCCGTTCTGCCGACGGCGCGGACACGCAGCCGCAAGCAACCATTGCCCGTGTGCAGCAGTGCCGACACGGATTCATTTCCACGGGCAAGGAACAGCGCGATATGCCCACATTGGTCAGCGCATTCCGCACTACGGAGGCACCGCTCGACATCTACATCTGCCACGCCTATGGCGGTACCAACTACGAAGAGCTTTTCTCCCGACTGGGCACCGGCAAGAACACGCACGTCCACTTCATTGAGGGCTTGGCGCACCGGGCCATGAGCCTGAAGGTGAACAATGCTGCCTGTGTGGTGATTTGCTGCAAGCAGACCAACTACACGGTGGGGCTGACCACGGTAGTCGAGGCACTGGCACTCGGCATACCGCTCATTTGCAGTCGCAATCCGCAGATGCCGATAGATATCGACAAGGTGGGCTGCGGCATCACGGTGGGCTACTACGATGAGGAAGGTTGGGCGAAGGCGGTACGCTATGTGGCCGACCACCCGAAAGAGGCTGCCGAGATGGGCATGCGAGGCAGGCAGTATGCCGAGCAAGTGCTCAACCTTGAGAACTGCGCCAAGGATGTGGCGGCGGTCATCAAGCGTGGCTTGGCTTGAGAACAAGTGCTCGAAAGGGCCTTTTCCTTTTGCCGTTCGTCATGGTCTTGAGGATGACTTGATATTATAAAATGTATGTTTTCAGATAGGCGAAAGATGTGTCGCGTGTTGTCTTTCACCTTTCGTTTTGTCATGGAAAATGTCTGCAAAGAGGTACGGCAGACAATTTGGAAACAGTGCAACGTCGTGCTCGTTGAGCTGAAAAGAGTCTTCTTTTTAGCATCTCACCGCCGTTAGCGGATAGTTAGTGTGCCGTTAGCGAATAGTTAGTGTGCCGTTAGCGGTTAGTTAGTGTGCCGTTACCGAGCAGAAAAACTTCCGGGTGTCAATTTGGGGATGGACCATAAAAAGCCGCTTATGAACTATATCCATAAGCGGCTTGAGGGGATTGAATTATTCAAAAATCAGAATGTCTATGTCTTTTGCACTTCCCGGTGCGCCTTTTTCCTGCCGAGGCAAGTATTCCAGGGCGGAGATGGCTTGTGACTTGCCGGTGTCTATGATGATGACATGGGGCAACTGAGCCTTGCCTTCAGTCTGCCAACAGGTGGATTCCTGAAGGTCGAAAGCCTTGTCGAGCGTATGGTTTCCCTGTTCGCTGTCGGCATACCGTGCCACCCAGTTGTCGCGGTTGATGCGTTGGCCATACTGGTCTTGTGCATAAAGTTCGGCAATGGCAGTGGTGTTCTTGCCGTCCTGATTGCCGTTGATTTGCAAGGCAATGTAGCGTCCACGCATGGGCTCTTTCAGTTTTACGGTTTGCCAGCCGTTGCCGGGCCGCAGGGTGGTAGAGAGAGCTATCTTCAATTTGCCTTTCGGTAGTGCCAGGTTCGGATCGTTGTGCTTGTTGGGCTTCTCCAGGTTCAGTTGGTCTATGACAGGATGGTCGAGCCCTTTTAGCGTGGCGTGAGCCTTGGGCCCCACCACGTCGAGCACGATGATTTCGTTTTTGCCCTTCTTCAGCCAGCATCCGGGCAAGTAGAGCGTCTGTTGCGGACCGATATGCCAGAATCGTCCCAGGGCATGTCCGTTCACATAGACCTGCCCCTTGCCGAACGCTTCCATGTTGAGGAAAGTGTCGCCCACCTTCTTCAGCTCAAGCGAGTAACGGTAATATCCGGGTGCGCGTCCGTCGCTTGGCGCCGGCTCGGAAGCCGCAGCCAAGGCTTTCACGGCAGTGGCACAGTCGTCGGGCAGAGTGGCGCAGGTCCATTGCCGTGGCGTCCACACCCCCTTGTCGGAGGTCAGCGTAACGTCGCCCAGGATGCCCTTGCGGTCGTTGATGGCACGGCCGAAGTTGATGCGTCCCATACCTTCCACCACGATGCTCAGCTTTGCGTCCTTGCCGGCAGCCGGCAGCACCACCTGTTTCTCGTTCAGCACCCGGTCTGTCTTGCCCACATACACACCGTTCAGATACACTTGGGCATAGTCGTGTGCGTCCATGGTGAGCACGGTCTTGCCGTCCAGTTCGGGCAGGGTGGTGGTGTAGACCATGGTTCCCCATCCCATATCCATCTCCTCAAAGGTGAGAGGCTGGTCACTCTTGCGCTCGCTGGCTATGCCGGCCTTGAGCGGTGCCCATCCCGTGAGGCTCGCTTCCGGTGTGCTGACGATGGGCTGGGGAGCCTTGGGAACGGCCGGCAACTTGCCTTTGGCATATTGCTGGAGCAACGTTCTCAACTGCCAGTATTTGGGCGTAGGCAATCCGTATTCGTTGATGGGCGCATCATAGTCATAGGAAGTAACGTCGGGCTGGAATCCCGGGCTGTTGGCACCAGCCCAGTGGCCGAACGATGTGCCTCCGTGGGTCATGTAGAGCGAGAACGAGATGCCCTTGGAGAGCATTTCGCCGATGCCGTTCACCATGGCCTGGGCAGGCCGTGTCTCGTGGCGGGCGCCCCATTTGTCGAACCATCCGCTCCAGAACTCGGAACACATCCTGGGCGCATCGGGTCGCAACTCGCCCAGTTTGCGGAACTGCTGGTCAATGTTGGCACCCGTGCCGAAGTTCATGGTCCACACCAGGTCGTCGAGTCCGTTCTTGGTAAAGTTGGACGCCCAGTCGCACTGGAAGAGTGTCACGCCCTTTCCCCAGTTCTTGCGCAGCATGTCGCGGATGGCTGCCACGTAAGGCTTGTCCTCGCCGTAGCTGCCGTATTCGTTTTCCACCTGCACCATAATGATGGGCCCGCCGTGGTCAATGCTGAGCGGAGCGAGCTGTTCGGCCACCTTCTCCTCGAAGAGGGCCACACGCTTCATGAAATAAGGGTCCTGCTCACGCAGTCTGATGTCTTTCTTCTTGAGCAGCCACCAGGGCAGACCGCCCATTTCCCATTCGGCACAGACGTAGGGTCCGGGGCGCACAATGACATACATGCCGTGCTTCTGCGCCAGCCGGCAGAAGGCAGCCACGTCGTTATTGCCGGTGAAGTCGAACACCCCTTCGCGCTGTTCGTGGATGTTCCAGAACACATAAAGGCAAAGTGTGTTCATGCCCAGCGCCTTGCACATGCGGATGCGGTGCTCCCAATAGGCGCGCGGAATGCGCGGGTAATGCACTTCGGCAGCCTTGACGACAAACGGCTTGCCGTCGAGCAGGAAGGTGCCCTTGCCTGCCGTGAAAGAATGTGAGGTTGTCTTGGCAGACATGTGCTGCCAGCAACAGAGGGCGCACAGGATAACGGCTGTGCGCAATAAAAAATGAATAGTTGGTTTCATGCGGGCAAAGATAGACATTATTTCTTGAAAGCCAAGACGTTTGTACCGCAAAAATGCGGCACGTATGCGTTAAAAGTTTTGCGGGTTCGAATTAATTATATAATTTTGCAAGTGACTAATCATCTTATACAACTATTCTATATATAGGTATGAAAAGAACTGAATGGAGCAAAATGGCCTGTGTGGCATTGCTGGCTTGGCTGAGCGTAGGCCACGTGGCAGCCCGCAAGGTGGCCATCACCGTCAGCAACAACGGTGACCTGCAACTGCAGGAAGTGATCGGTTTCGACTTGAAAGAACTGCTGCAGCGCATGCAGGAAGCAGAGGGACAGACCTTCGTGATACGTAATATGAAAGGACAGGAAGTGGACTATCAGATAACCCACGACGGCAAAGTGCTCGTGGATGCCAGCGTGAGTCCACACTCCACCCTCAGTCTTACTGCCGAGAAAGGCACTCCCCGGCAGCCCAAGGTCTATGTCTGCGGCAAGCAGTATCCCATCCGCAAGGACGATATAGCCTGGGAAAACGACCGCGGAGCTTACCGCATCTATGGACCGGCACTGCAGCGCACAGGCGAAAAGTCGTACGGCACGGACATCTGGGTGAAGAACACGCCCGACCTGGTGGTGGAACAACGCTATCTCAACGACCTCTACGGCAATGTGCTCGGCGATGTGCTTGAAAAGGCACACCGCAAGGCAGAGGCTGATTCTGTGGACTTGGCAACCACGTTCCATCTCGATCACGGCAACGGCATGGACGGTTATGCCGTGGGGCCCACGCTCGGTTGCGGTGCACCGGCACTCATTGTCGGCGGCCAACTCGTGTTGCCCTATTGCTATCAGTCCTTCCGCATACTCGACAATGGTCCGCTGCGTTTCACCGTGGAACTGACCTATGCCCCCAACAGCCTCGGTATCACCGAGCACCGCCGCATCTCGCTCGACAAAGGCAGCCACTTCAACAGGTGGACAGTGTGGTATGACGGTGTGGGCGACGGCGTGGAGTTCTGCTCGGGCGTGGTCATCAACGGCAACGGGAAGCCCGACCTGAAGAAGAACCACGTGACCTACGCAGACCCTACCGACAATCCTCGGCTGCACAATTCGCAGATTTATGTGGCTGCAGTGTTCCCATATAATAAGGTGGAGACAAAACTCTCACCCGACAAGCGCAATGCCGTGGGAGTGGTGAAGAACTATCACGGCGAACCTGTCACCTACTATGCCGGTTCGGCATGGAGCGGCTACGACGTGCGCACCTATCCCCAGTGGCAACTGCTGGTCGAGGAATTCATGGCTGGCAAGGCGCAGCCCTTGCAGGTGAAAATGGAATAGAAAAAGAACGGCGATGCGCCACCGCCACTCCAGACAACGATTCATTGAGAATGACAAAGCAAACTAAACTTGACATCAGCCCTAAAAGAATATTCCTGGCGGTAGCCTTCCTTGTGATGGCTGCCGTAGATCTCTGTGCACAAAACAATTCCTTCAAGATTCGTGACGACCTGTATGCCATCTATTCCAAGGCTTATACGCAGAGGCGCACGGCCAAAGGCCTGCATCTGGCAGACTCCATGCTGGTGATGGCCGACAAGGCACACGACAAGAAGGCGCAGTGTCTGGCACTGACCATACCGGTGTACTACCATTTCTCCCGGTCGAATGAAGAGGCGTTCGATAAGGCCGGCAAAGCTTTGCAGGACAGGGCTATGAAGACGGGGTGCGTGGAGTACTACTATTTCGTCATGTCCAACAAGGTAGATTGGATGCTCCTCAACGGCAAGGAAAACAAGGTGCTCTCGTACGTGAGGCAGATGCAGAAGTTTGCAGCCGAACACCACCACACTTACGGCATCTACACCGGCTACCGCTGTCTGGCGTCTGTGCAGTTACAGCGTGGCGACGCCATGCAGGCCATCGACGGATATAAAAAAGCGTTGGAGTTCGGTGAGCAGTATTTGACCGGTCAGGACATGGCGCTGAATTACCTGGGCATGGTGGAGTGCTATCGCTATCTGGAGGATTACCAGCAGGTGCTCAACTGTGTGGACAAGGGACTTGCCGTTTCCAAGACACAGCAGTCGCGCATCTTGCTCCTGCAGTCCAAGTGTTACGCTCTCTTCATGCTCAAGAAGGATGTGGAGTTTATGCAGCTGTTTCCCAAGGCGGAACGTTACACGGGCACGCTGGGCGGAAACGGCATCAATATGATTGCTGAACTGTGCATATTCAAGAAAATCATCGAGGGCAACTATGAGTCGGCCCTGCATGATATAGACAACGTCAAGTCGCTGGCCAACAGGCTCCATCTATACGTGGCTTTCTATAGCCGGCTGAACAATTATCAGTTGGCACTGTCATACTATAAGCAGATTATCAGTCTGCGCGACAACATGGCTGCCGCGATGGGACGCGAAGACCTGGTGGCGATGAACGCCCGCTACAACAACCAGCAACTGGAGATGGAGAAGCAGCAGATGGCCTTTCAAAAGACCAGACTGCAACTTGCCAACACGCAGCTCACACTCGAAAACTCGTCACTCGAACTCAACAGAGCCAAGGCTTCGGAGCGTCTTGCCAAACTGAACTCCGACAACTTCCGCCTCTCACTCAACAACAAACAGCTGGAGGCCAAGCGGCTGCGCGCCTCGCTCAATGCGGCGAAAACCCGTAGGGAAGCAAGGATGAAGGAGATGGAACTGAACAATACCATCTTGCTCATCCTGCTCATCGTGACGGCTGTGGTGCTGGCGCTTACCGCCATCTACACCTATAACAGCCGGAGAATGTCGCGGCGGCTCAAGTATCTAAACGAACATCTGCGCGAGACCGTGTCGGAGTTGTCGGTGGCAAAGGAAAAAGCCCAACAGTCGGACCGCATGAAGACCATGTTTATCCAGAACATGAGTCATGAGATACGCACACCGCTCAACGCCATCGTGGGGTTCACCCAGGTGCTGATAGAAATGGGAGACCAACTGGAGGAGACTGACAAACAGGATATGGGAAAGAACGTGGTGGACAATGCAGAGCTGCTCAGTACGCTCATCAACGATATTCTCGACATGACTTCGCTCGAAAGCGGAAAGTATGTCATGAAGACAGAGCGTGTGGAGGTGGAAGACCTCTGCCAGCATGCGCTCAAGACGGTGGCTCACCGCTGTGCACCGGGCGTGGAACTGAAGTGTTACTCAGGCTTGCCTGAAGGCTACACGGTCGACACTGACGGCACACGTGTGAAGCAAGTGCTCATCAACCTGCTCACCAATGCCGAGAAGAATACGACCCGGGGAAGCATCACCCTCGCCACGTCGCTCTCGGAGTATCCTGGCTATCTCGCCTTCACTGTGACAGACACAGGCATCGGTATTCCACAAGACAAGGTGAAGGAAATATTTGAGCGCTTCAAGAAGCTGGACAAGTTCAAACAGGGTACCGGACTCGGACTGAACATCTGCAAGATGATTGCCGAGAAGCTCGGCGGTCAAATCTTTGTAGACGAACGCTACACTCACGGTGCCCGATTCGTGTTTACCATTAAATTGTAAACGATGGAATATAATGAAAAAGAGATTCGCCGGCAAGACAGACTGCTGGATGAGGCTATGGCAAGGGAACTCCTGAAAAACGGCGAGTATGGCGTGTTGTCGATGGTTGACGGTGACGAAGCTTATGCGGTGCCGGTCAACTACGTGTGGGACGGAGGGGAGGCTATTTATATACATTGCGCTCCGGAAGGACGAAAGCTCCGCTGCATAGGTGCCAATCCCCGGGTCTCGTTCTGTGTGGTCGGTGCTACACAGGTCATGTCGGCACTGTTCACCACAGCCTACCAAAGCATAGTGCTGTCATGTCGTGCCGTTGGGCGCCTCGAAACAGAAGAGCGCCGACATGCGCTCAACCTTATTCTTCGCAAATATTCTCCCGCCGACATGACCATAGGCGAGAAGTATGCCGAGAAGTCTTTCCACCGCACGGAGATCATTAGGCTCGATGTGGAAACTTGGAGCGGCAAGGCGAAAACCGTCAAGTGACGTTTTTTTAATAATTAGCGTATAAATATAGACAATAGGCAAGGAAAATAAATGATATGATAACAATTTTGACATTATTTTAGCCTTTCCTTTGGATGGTTCGTTCGAAAACGTTACATTTGCAGACGTATAGCTTTTGTAAATGCACTATTTATGAGAAAAGAACGGATCGTTGTGCTGATGGCTTCTGTTGTGATGGCCACAGCCACATGGGCACAAGCGGTTACTGACAAATCTACGGTTAACAACGGCAATGGTTCCCTTAAAGTTGAAAACGGCAAGGCCGGCAACGCAGGGCTGACGGCTCGGCAGGGGTATCGGGTTACCGGATGTGTGACGGATGCAAATGGCGATGGATTGCCGGGGGTGACCGTGACAGTAAGAGGAACAAAGAAACGGACTTTGACCGACATTGACGGCAACTATACCATTGAGGTGGACAAGTCGCAAGCATTGGTCTTTACATATATCGGTATGCAACAGCATACGGAATTGGTCAAAGGACGGACCGTGGTAAACGTGCGCCTTATAGACAATGCCCAGTCATTGGGCGACGTGGTGGTGATTGGTGCCTATGGTACGGCACAGAAACGTTCAGACCAAGTGGGCAGTGCCTATCAGGTGAATGCAAAAGACTTGCAGAACATGCCGCAGATGCGCCTGGACAAGATGCTCGACGGACTTGTGCCGGGCGTAAAGATAGACATCAACAGCGATTCTCCAGACAACAGTCGCCCCCGTTACAATGTGCGTGTCAGAGGCGACGCTTCCCTGTCGGCTTCCAACGAGCCGCTTTGGATTGTTGACGGTTCGCCCCTTTACACAGGTGAGTCTACCAATCTGATGCCCGGTATCAGCTATACCATTAGCCCTTTGTCGTTTCTCAATCCGGAGGATATTGAGTCGATTACAGTCTTGAAAGACGCCACTCAAACATCCATATATGGAGCAGATGGAGCCAATGGCGTAATCCTGGTGACGACAAAGCACGGCAAGAAAGGAAGGATGAACGTGAGACTGAATGCCCAGTTCGGTATTGCGCAAATAGACAAGTCGACGGCCCCCAAAGTGCTGAATGCTTCACAATACCTGTCGTTGGCCCATGCCGCTTATGTCAATGCCGGCAAGAATCCTGCTGCATTCCCGTTTCTTGACAACGAACTGAATGTCTACAGCCAGACGGATACGAACTGGAGAGATGTGTTCTATGGCACAGGCAACACCTTCCAGACCGACCTTTCCATCAACGGCGGTTCGGACAAGACTGATTATTATCTGTCGGGTTCTTACTATGAAAACCAAGCCACGGTAAAGGGGAACCAGCAGCAACGCTTCTCCATCCGTACCAATTTCAATTACCAACTGCTGAAAGACCTGAAAGCCACATTCAACTTGTCATTGTCCTACAACAGGAACACGCTGTTCAACCCCGGACGTGACTACTATGAAATGCTGCCGATCATATCGCCTTATAATCCGGACGGCACGATGCGGATGTATAACAGGTTGTTCGGCGGATATGCTTCGGACGGAAGTGAGATATGGAACGACGAGAAGTTCTTCAATTCTGTGGCAGAACGCGAGGAGAACATCAACAAGCAGAATGCGCTCTTTGTCAATACAAACTTCATGATTTCGTATACAATCATCAAGGGCTTGAAGTATACAGGCCAGTTTGGAGTGGATTTCCAGGAAACTCATGAAGAGAAATACGATGCCATGAGCAACTGGTCTGCCAAGACTTCCGGAGGATATGCCACTCGCAACAATCTCAGCTTGAGCAACTGGAACACCATCCATAGGCTGAACTATAACGCTACTTTTGGCAAGCATACCATTGGAGCCGTGGCTGGTTTCGAGGCCAATTCCCGCCAGTATACAGTTCTCGGCGCCACAGGCTCAGGCTTTATCAATGACAGAATCCAGGACATAAGCTATGCCAACGTGCGCACGGGCAGCAACAGCAGCAAGACAACCAGAAAAGCATCGCTGCTGGCACAGGCAAGCTACTCGTTCGACAAACGCTATTACCTCACGGTCAATGCCCGCCGTGACGGAAATTCGCAGTTCGGCTCAGATGTGAGATGGGCAAACTTCAGTTCTGTGGGCGTGTCGTGGAATATACACAATGAGAAGTTCTTCCATGTTCCGTTTATCAATATCCTGAAACTGAAGACCAGTTACGGAGCCAACGGAAATTCCCGATTAGGCTCTCGGGAAGCCAAGGGCCTCTATTCTTATGGCGACTCCTATTCGTATAATGGCGAGAACGGAGGCGTGCAGTCGGGAAGTGCCAACAGAACGCTGAGTTGGGAAACTACCTACAAGTTCAATGCCGGACTGCGTGTGAGAATGTTCAGTAGGGTCGATCTTGAGGTGGAAGTGTACAGAGACCGCACGAAAGACCTGATCAGCAACCTGGATGTGTCGAGAACGACTGGCGACACACGTGTGTATCGCAATGTGGGTGAAATCGTCAACAAAGGTATCGAGGTGACACTGACCACCAATAACTTTGTGGCCAAGAAAGACGGTGACTTCTATTGGAATACAGACCTCAACTTGTCAAGCAACAACAACAAGCTGACTAAACTCTATAACGGCATTCAGAAGAATATGGGTACCACTGTATGGAAAGAAGGCTATGACATCCATACCTACAACCTGGTGCGTTGGGCAGGTGTAGACCCCTACGATGGAGCTCCCCTGTGGCTTGACCTGAACGGCAATGTGACCCGAACCTACAGTGAGGCTAACCGCGTGCCGGGGAAGACTTCCAACCCGAGTCTTGCAGGTGGCATCACCAATACGTTAGGCTATAAAGGGTTTACGTTGCGCTTTCTCATCAATTACACGATAGGCGGTTATTCGTTCTCTTCGTTCGGACGTTCCATGATGTCTGACGGTCTCTATGCGGCAAGTGAGAATCAGGCCGTTGACCAGGTGGATTATTGGCAGAAACAGGGAGACATCGCAGGTAATCCGAAACCCTATTGGGGCATCAGCACCAAGTCGATCATGAACTCAACGCGATTCCTGTATAACCGTACTAATTTCCGCTTGCAGAATGTCGCACTTACATATCAGATACCGCGTAATGTGACCAAACGATTGCATATACACGATTGTACGGTGAATCTGGTGGGAGATAACCTGCTGATACTTACTCCTTATTCGGGCAAGAACCGCAATTCCTACAAAACCTGTATGAGCGGTTATCCCAGCGAGCGTACCATATCATTGGGATTGAATGTGGGATTCTAAGAGAACAACAGGGTCGGACGGCTCGTAAGGGCATATCGACAAAAGAAAACAACGAAAGATGAAAACTATGAAGTTCGGAAAAATAATATTCGCGGCATTCGTCACTTTAAGTGCCTCTTCGTGCTCGGGATTCCTTGAGGTGGAAGACAAGGGCAAGGCGACAATACCCTCATTCCTGGCGGATCCGGATGGGCTTTATGCCGCTCTCGTGGGCTCATATAATGAAACCTACGATTACTACGACAATGAATTCGGCAAATATGCGGATGCGGCAGGCAACATGTTACAGATGAATACCACTGTTGCCGAAATGCTGGACATCTATAACTACAACTCGGACGCCAGTAATGAGACCAGTTCGTCATCTTATATTTGGCGCCGCATCTATGTGGCAATGGCCAATGTGAACAACATTCTGGAGTATGGACCGCAGGTTCGCGCCGATTATCTGGCACAACGCGACAAGGTGGACCGTACCATGGGCGAGGCCTATTTCCTTAGAGCCCTTTCGCATTTCGACTTGTGCCGCGTCTTTGCCCAACCTTATAACTATACGGAAGGAGCTACTCACCTGGGTGTTCCCGTATTGAGAAAGACACCCGGACCGGATGATAACCCGGCACGCAAACCGGTGGCAGAGGTATATAAGTTTATAAACGAAGATCTTGATTCGGCGGCAAGTTGCTTGAAAACGAAGGCGCAGAGAGGTGAGAAGTATGTGTCTTTGCAGGCAGTCTATGCCTTGAAAAGTAGGGTGGCATTATATATGGAAGATTGGCAGTCGGCAATAGACAATGCCCAAAAGGCACTTACCGCCAATGCAACAGCGGCAGGAGTTGTTGCCGGCCGTCTGGCCACGGCTGACGAATATGCCAAGCAGTTTGACAACCTCGGCTACACGGGCGAAATTATCTTCCGACTGAGTGGTGCTGACAAGAAAGGGAAACTGAAGTCTTTCTATGAGTCTACGGGTGTTCCTGCAGACACTCTCTATTCTTTATACGACGCTGAGGATATTCGTACTGCCCTTCTTTACAATGCCGGGGTGAAGCAATGCAAAAAATATTCGGCCTCTACGAGTCCTGACAACAAGACGGATCGTGATGACCCTATTGTCCTTAGACTCTCTGAAGTGTACTTGAATATTGCCGAGGCGTCGGCCATGACTGGCGATTATCCCTCATCCCGTCAATATCTGTTGCCCATTGTTCAGCGAGCCATTGGCGAAGTAAAAGGAAAGGCTCTTGTGGACGCTTGCCCGGACAGCCAACTTCTCGACTTAGTGAAGAAAGAGCGGGTGAAAGAACTCTGCTTTGAGAACCATAACTTCTTCGATATAACAAGGTGGAAGCAGAATCTTGTGCGGCAGGCCAAGACTACGTCAACGGTCAAAATGCTCACGTATCCCAATGATCGTTTTGTGCAGCCGATTCCTTTGGCAGAACTCAATGCCAACAAGAACATGCAACCCAATCCAGGAGTGAATGACTGAGTATCAGCTAAGAATAAGAACATAAAGAATGAAGATAATGAGATTTTTAACCATAGTCCTTACAATGTTAGTCTTTGTGTGCAGTTCGTGCGACAAGGACGAAACGGTGTATATGACAGACTCTTATGTCTGGCTCAAGAGTGAAACGGGCTTGTCGCATATAGTTGTCAAGTCTGACGTGAAGAACATCAATACTTATAACATTGTGCTCAGTGCCGCCCAACAAACGGAAAATCTTACGGTGAATTATGAAATCACTGTCGGTGACGGATTGCAGCCGGGTGTCGACTTCAATCTGGTGACCGAAGGCAATGCCGTTACATTCCTTCCCGGCATCTTTGACATGCCCATACGTATTCAATGGTTGCCTCATCGGGTAGACCCATCAAAAGACAATACACTGACAATCCGCATTACAGGCAACAGCAAGAACTATGGTGTCGGGATGCCAGGTCCCGATCATTTGAACAGCACACTGACAATAGAAAAACAGAATTGATGGAAAAGGCATTTCATATAGTATTCGGCGTATTGCTTCTGATGGGACTGGCCCGTGTGACCACGGCTTCAGCCCAGAAGATACCTTATGACAACAAGCTTGTCGTGGGGCAACTTGAGAATGGGCTAACCTATTATGTCTATCCCAATGATAACCCGAAGGGACAAGCCATCTACCGCCTTTTTGTCAAGACGGGGTCGGTTGTGGAGGAAGATAATCAGCGGGGACTTGCCCATTTCCTTGAGCATCTGGCTTTTAATGGTACTCGCCGTTTCCCATCCAATTCCATTGTGAAGTTTCTCGAGACGTATGGAGCCAAATTCGGACAGGACATTAATGCCCACACGTCATTTTGCGAAACTGTCTATAAATTACAGTTGCCAACTGCTTCACCCGCTCTTGTCGATTCGGCTCTTGCCATTATGGCAGATTGGGCTTCTGCTCTCACACTCGCGCCGGAAGAAATAGACAAGGAACGAGGCGTGATACTTTCAGAACGCCTTGCCCGGGCAACAGAACAGCAAAAGGTGAGCAATGTCTTGCTCGAAGAATTGCTTAATCATTCGGTCTATTCCCGCCGTATGACCATCGGCGATTCGGCTATTATTGCATCGGCCCAACGTGATGTGATTGCAGATTATTATCATAAATGGTATCAGCCGCAGATGATGGCTGTGGCTGTTGTCGGTGATGTCAATCCGGAAGATATTGTCCAGTTGATTCGTCAGGATTTCGGTTCTATGCCCAAGGGTAAGTCAAAGGTGAATGCTGTTCCGCACATCCCTGAATATGCGGACAGTCAGGCTCGAATCCGTACATGGGAGAAGTGTAAGGAAAATACGCTTGATGTGATACAACTCGTCGCGCCATTAAAACCTGTTGATAATGAAAAAGTTTACAGGGAGTATATCATGCGGAAAATCATCAACAGAATGGCTCAATCCCGTTTCAACACCCTGTCGTTTGACAATCCGGCATACAACAGTGGAGAGGTGGAATTCTCGGAACTGTTGGGTGCGACAGGTGTGAACATTTCATCCGTGAAACTTGTCAAGGGGAAACTTGCAGACGGTATAAGGGATTTCCTGGCTCATCGTCGGCAGTTGCTTGATTATGGTTTCACTTCGAGCGAAATCCGCAAAGCCCGAAAGTCCATGATCGGTTCGCTGAAAGCACGTATGGAAAGTGGACGGTCGCAACGTTCTGAGGCTATCGTCGATGAAATCTATGCGGACTATTATCGTGGCAACAGACTTTGTTCTGCAGAAACAGAATTGCAGTTGGCGGAGAAGTATCTTCCCCGAATTGATTCCGTTGCGGTTCTGAAGGCTATAAAGCGTATGACCGGCAAGGGACACATTCACTATCTGCTTCGTGGGGAAAACGGCATTTTAAAGGAAGTTCCCGATTCCTTCAAGCTGATGCAGATGATTGCCGAAGATGAGAAAATACCAGTTGAAAGATACAACAAGAATGTAGACGTACCAGACTGTTTGTGCCAGGTGTCTTGGAAAAAGCACATTGTCAGCGAGACAACTATTCCTCAACTAGATGCTACGGACATCCGTCTGGACAATGGTTCCCGGGTAATTTACAAGCGCACCAGCAATGACAGAGGACGTATATATATGAGCGGATACCGAAAAGGCGGTCTCTATTCCGTTGATTCGGTTGATTATCATACGGCTCTTGTCGGCCCGAATGTTATCGCCCTGTCCGGGGTGGGGCAGATGAGCCGGGAAGCCTATAGCATGTATATGGCGGGCAGGCAGGCTTCCTCCCAAATGCTGGTAGACAAAATGCGTTGCGGCGTGTCTGGTTCTGCCAGTTTAAAGGATGCGGAGACCATGATGCAACAACTTTATGTGAAGTGGACGGAGCCGAGACTCGACACCGCTGTAGCCCGCTTGACGAAAGACAAGATGATAGAGGCATGGCGCACAAAGATTCCTACCCGCAAGGATAAGTTCGTCCAAAAGGTGAGCTGGATGATTAATGGCCGCAACTATACGAACGGTGAACTTACCGACACGGTGATTCGCCAAGAAGTCAACACCTCACGAATGTTGCCTATGTATCATCGCTTGTTCGGTTCCGCACGCGACTTCACGTTCATCGTGATGGCGGATAGCCCGTTGGATAGTCTGCGCTCTTTGATAGAACAGTATATTGGCGCCTTGCCGGGTGGAGAGACCGACTGCCGGTGGAGAATCAATGGCAGACAGATATGTCGCCATGACACAACGCTTGTCTCAACTGCTGTCGGCGTGTCGAGGGCTACGGTGCAGATGGTGTGGCAACAAGACCATTTGTCTGATAGCTTGCCATCTTCACACAGTCGTAACCAGATGATGGCAACTGCCCTGAAGTCTGTGCTCCGTACGGCCCTTCTCAAACGCTTGCGCGAGGAAATGGGAAAGGTGTATAGCGTGTCTGTATCTTCTTCTACCAGTCCCTATCCAACACCCTTGTCCCGTACCATTGTAGCATTTGCGTGCAAGCCCCAGGATGTAGACTTGCTGATGGCGGAGACGGAGCGGGTAATAGCAGACTTTGTCAAACATCCCGGACAGTACTCTTCTGTCCTGGAGGATGTGCGTCAATCCATGCTCAAGGACTATGGCGTTGCACGACAGAAAACGACTTTCTGGTTAGGTGGTATACGTAACAATCTGTTTATGGGGAATGATGACTGGACGTGGCTCACAGACTATGATGCACACATCCGTCAGCTCACAATAGACGAACTTTCCCAATACGCAGAGAAGGTCATTTCCAAAGGATTTAAGTTGAGGGCTGTTTATGAAGAATAGGCAGGCTCATCCCATATCTACAAACATAAGTTATTTTTTAAACATTCAGTATTATGAAAAAGTTTAGATTCGTATTATGGGCGTTATTCGCCTGTGTCCTGTCGTTGGGCATTACCTCATGCTCTGACGACAACAATGGTGGGGGCGAGGAAGTGAAGGCTCCGGAACTGCTGACTTTCGGATTCTATGCCGAAGACAATGCAGGAGTGCTTTCGAAGGACTATGTGGCAACTATTGGTACGGACAAGAAAGTGACACTCAGCCTGCCTGCTACGATTGACAAGAGTTCGCTTGTGGCTCGTTTCACGACTAATGACGGCAATACTGTCATGGTGAGTGGTGTTACTCAGGAAAGTGGAAAGAGCAAGAACAACTACTCTGTGCCCGTAGACGTTATTGTGGCCAACAGCAACGGAACTACTAATGCCAAGTACACCATCAACATTACGAAGGCTACAGATCAAACCTGGAAGTCGCTTGCCGGCTTTGACGACACCCAGTGCTATGCAGGCTCAGTGCTCAAAGTCAACCCTGCCGACAATGTTCCTTACGTGGCCTTTGCAGAACGTGGCGCTACCGAAGAGAAAATGTGGGTGCTGAAACTTGATGGAAACAAGTGGGTAAATGTTGGCGACAAGGCATTCAGTGGTGTTGTGAATGGTTCTTATTACGATTTCGACATTGACGCAACGGGCACTCCCTACGTGGCTTATGGCGATAAAGCCACAACTCCTATAGCCAGCGCCGTGTCAGTGATGAAGTATGCCAATGGCGCATGGTCACTTGTGGGAGATGCCGGCTTTGCTTCCACACAGGCCAACAGTGTAGCCGTATCGGCTTTCGGCACAGACAAACTCGTTGTGGCACAGAAGAACAACAGCAATAAGTCTTCGTTTGCTCGCCGGGCTCTTGTTGTTTCCAACTATGCAGGTTCCTGGAACAATTCGGATGCGCTGCTTAGCGGTAAGACAGCTTACGCCACAAAACTTGCCGACAATGGCAGCGTTGCTTACATGCTTGTCATCACAGCAGGTACCTATGATGGCGTGAAATACGGCCATTATGTGTTCAAGTCGGAAGACGGCGCCAACTGGACAACTCTTCGCAGCAACTATGTAATGGCAGGTGCTGAACAGACGAGCATTGCCGGTTATGGAATCACTACCTCTCGTGACGGACAGGTTTATCTCTGGACAGCCGACGATGCAGAAACAACAGGTTCTTACAACGTTCGCCTTGAAACCTATGTAGACGGTCAATGGACAACCGTCGGAGGCAACGTCCTTCCTTTGGGTTTCGCCGTTTCCAGTCACACCAATGTTCAGGTAGCCATTGCTCCCGACGGTACACCATTCGTGGCATACGTTGATGAGTCGGACAACAAATACCCGAAGGTTATCTATCTTGACAGTGAAACAAAGCAATGGTCGGCTCCTGCAACAATTGCTCAGGAAGAGGCCCAGGATTTGAACATATCCTTTACGTCTACAGGTATCGGCTACATCACATTTGTCAACGCCGACAACCATTTGCGTTCATTTGTCTATGAATAGAACACTCCTTTCCTTTATATTCCTGACGGCATTCCTTTTCGGTGGAATGCCGTCAGTTTCTGTTTTAGCAGCCGGTCCGGGTTCGGGAGACGAGTTCACGCTCAATGCCATAGGCGACGTGCAGGTGGGTGACGACGAGGAACTCTCGTATGCCGTGCGCTCCCTTTGGCCCATGTTGCAGAACCAACCGTCCACTTCCTTGAACCTCTTTCTCGGAGACCTTGTCAACAACAACGTGGAACTCTATCCGGAGCTGTCCCGTCTTATCTCCTTACTGCCATCTCGTAATTATGCCGTTGTGGGAAACCATGACAGAATACCATTGCTTGGCAATCCCACCGACTTAGACTCGGCACGTGTTGTTCAGACCGAGCCGTTCAGGAAAGCGTTTGGTCCAGACTATTATTCTTTCGACTATCAGCGGCTTCACGTGATAGTGCTCAATAATGTCATGGCAAAGGGCAAGCGTGGCTATATGGGTGCCATCACCCGTAAGCAGTTGGATTTTGTGGCGGACGACTTGCGTAAGGTCAAGAAGAACCGGCGCATACTCATCGCCATGCATATACCTTTGGCCAGGACCTCCAACAGAGACCATCTGCTCAGGATGCTGGAGCATCGTGACCGCGTGATTGTCCTTACCGGACACATGCACCAGGTGGCACGCCACCGCTACAACATTCCCGGAACCTGTGTCGACGAACTTGTGGCTGGTGCCACTTGTGGCTTTTGGTGGGTGGGAGAGAAGGATTTCCGAGGCGTTCCTTCTGCATTGATGCAGTGTGGAACACCGAAAGGATACTTCCAGTTTCATTTCACGCGAGGCGGATTGGCCCATACCTATCGGTTTGTGCCTACTGACAGCCGTTCTGAGGTGAATGTCTGGGTTGCCGGACGCGATACGCTGGACAAGCATGTGGCAGGACTTGACACCATTGCTGATGGTCGTGTTCTCGTGACGGTCTATGGCGCCTCCGACTCTACCCGTGTCCGGATACGTGTCGATGGCGGATCTTGGGTGACATGCACGCATGCCCTCTACCCGGACCCCAATGTGGCACGTCAGCGGATGATGTATACCCAGCACGTCTATCCCACCGGTTACAGCAAGCGGAATCCTCTTCGCGCATTACCGTCCCGCCAGGTTTGGACAACACTTCTGCCTCAAGACCAGCGTCACAAGGAACATGTCATACAAGTAGAGGCAGAGGACGATTCGGGCTTCCGAGCCCGTTATTGAAAGGATAAATGAAAACTGAATAAACGCAAAAAGGATTTCCATCTCAGGAAATCCTTTTTGCGTTGGTGACTCGCATGGGGCTCGAACCCATGACCCCAACATTAAAAGTGTTGTGCTCTACCAGCTGAGCTAGCGAGTCTCCGTATGCTTTTTAAAAGCGTGTGCAAAGGTACGGCTTTTATTTCTAATGACCAAATTTTCTTGCGAAAAAATGTTCGAGAGTGCATAAATAATGCTTTGGGGCTTGTCTATACCCTTCTTTTCAGTCCGTTTCGCCTGCTTTTTCCGTCTCTCCTTTCTCGTGCTCCTTGGTCACGTAACGTTGCCAATAGGCGATGAGAAGCGTGGTGAGGGGGAGTGCCACGATGAGGCCGATGAAGCCGAGTAGGGCGCCCCATACGGAGAGGCTCAACAGGAGTATGGCGGGGTTCAGTCCCATGGCCTTTCCCATGATTTTGGGCGTCACGATGAAGTCTGTGATAATCTGCACCACCACGAACACCAGGAATGCCATGCCGAAGATGAACCAGAAGTTCTCGCCCGTGTCGGCAGCCTTGAGCATGGCGAGGAAGGCCGTGGGGATGAGGGCGAACGTGTGGAGATAGGGCACGAGGTCCATGATGCCAATCAGTATTCCGAGGCCAATGGCCATGGGGAACCCGATGATGGTAAACCCTATGCAGAACATGATGCCCATGCAAAGCGCCACCATGCCTTGACCGCGGATGTAGTTGTTGAGTTCACGCTCCACGTCCTGCATCAGCTCATGCCAGAATGGACGGTTCTTTTTCGGGAATATCTTGATCCACCGGTCGGTGAGGTATTCGTAGTCGAGCAGGATGAAAAACATGTAGAGCAGTGTGATCATGGAGGCGACAATGCTGATGACAATGCTGGCTGTCTGGCCGAGGAAGTCGAAGAGCTTGGGCACCGCCGTCTTCATGCTGTCGCTGAAGTCCTTGCTGTGGAATATGCGCGTGATGACGTCGCTGTTCTCGTGCAGCCATTCCTGGATGGTAGCGGGGAAGTTGTGGATGTGGGTGGCCTGGTGCAGATAGCGTGTCACCACGTCGCCCAGTTTCTCAAACTGGTCTATCATCGGCGGGATGATGAGATAGAAGATGCCGCCGAGTACGGCAAAAACAAACACAAGCGTGACGATGATTGACAAGGCCCTGGTGGGCACGTGCAACCTGTACTGCACGAACTTCACGATGGGATAGAGCAGGTAAGCCAGGAACCAGGCTATGAAAAACGGCAGTAGCACGCTGCTCAGATAGTTGACCGTGAAGAGCACGGCCAGCACGGCGAGTGCCACGAGGAACCAGCGGATGAACCTGTCGAATGTTATTTTCTGTTCTGCCATGACTAATTGTTTTTCTCCTTTTCTATTTCTTTCTGGTAACATTCCCGGCAGAGCGGTTCATATTCGCTTTGCTCTCCGAGCAGCACGCGGCGGTTTTCGCTCACCAGGCGGTGGCTCACGTAGGCCAGTGCTCCGCACTTCACGCAGATGGCGTGCACCTTGGTCACCTCGTCGGCTATGGCGCAGAGTGCCGGGATGGGGCCGAAGGGCTTTCCCTTGAAGTCCATGTCAAGTCCGGCAACGATGATGCGCACGCCGCGGTTGGCCAGCTCGTTGCACACGTCTACCAGTCCCTCGTCGAAAAACTGTGCCTCGTCAATGCCCACCACGTCGATGTCGGACGACAGGAGCAGGATGGAGGCCGAGGATTCTATCGGTGTAGACGGTATGGAGTGGCAGTCGTGGCTCACCACTTCCTCGTCTGAATATCTCGTGTCGAGTGAAGGCTTGAATATCTCCACTCTCTGTTTGGCAAACTTGGCCCTTTTCAGCCGGCGGATGAGTTCTTCCGTCTTGCCGGAGAACATGGAGCCGCACACCACTTCTATTCTTCCGGGACGGTGTTTTTCCCCTGTTAAGTTTTCTGTCATATCAGTGCAAATTTACGAATACGTTTTAAAAATTGCAAAGAAATAGGGCCTTTTTTTGTTTCCGTTGATTAAATAGCTAAATTTGTAGCGATTATGGGCACATTGTATATCGTACCTACTCCGGTAGGCAATATGGAAGACATGACGCTTCGGGCTATCAGAATACTGAAGGAAGCCGATTTGGTCTTGGCTGAGGATACGCGCACGTCGGGCATCCTCTTGAAGCATTTCGACATTCAAAACCACTTGATGGCTCACCACAAGTTCAACGAACACGGCACGTCGGCCGGCATTGTGGAACGTCTCAAGGCCGGACAGACCATAGCTCTCATCAGCGATGCCGGTACGCCGGGCATCAGTGATCCGGGCTTCTTCCTGGCCCGTGAGGCGGTGGCAGCGGGCGTAGAGGTGCAGACACTTCCAGGAGCCACGGCTTTCGTGCCGGCACTGGTGTCTTCCGGTCTGCCTTGCGACAGGTTCTGCTTCGAGGGCTTTCTGCCGCCCAAGAAGGGCAGGATGACCCGTCTGGAACTGCTGAAGGAGGAGCAACGCACCATGATTTTCTACGAATCGCCCTACCGCTTGCTCAAGACCCTGCAGCAGTTTGCCGAAGTGTTCGGCGGCGAAAGGCAGGTGAGCGTGTGCCGCGAGATATCCAAGGTGCACGAGGAGAGTGTGCGGGGCACGCTCGATGAGGTGGTGGCCCATTTCACCGAGACCGCTCCCCGTGGAGAGATTGTGGTGATACTGGCAGGTAAAAACCCTAAAGAAGAAAAGAAACATAAAAAGGAAAGCTTATGAAAAGACTTGTTATTTTTGCACTTTGCGTGCTGTCGCTTGCAGCTTGCAAGGATAAGAAACCCCAACAGGTTGTACAGGATGTGGAGCAGAACGACTCTCTGCAGAAGATTATTGCCGAGCGTGACAACGAAATCAACGACATGATGTCCACGCTTAACGACATTCAGGAGGGCTTCCGCGAAATCAACGAGGCGGAGAACCGGGTGAACATCGTCAAGGACGGAGAGGGCGCGAACACGAAGCAGCAGCTCCGCGAGAACATCCAGTTCATCGCTCAGCGCATGAGGGAGAACCGGGAACTCATTGCCCGGTTGCGCCAGCAGCTCAAGACCAGCGGTATGCATGGCGAGGCGCTCCGCAAGACCATTGAGAACATGGCCAAGCAGCTCGACGAGAAAGACCAGCAGCTGCAGCAGTTGCGTGCCGAGCTCGATGCCAAGGACATTCACATCTCGGAGCTCGACGCCACCATCAGCAACCTGAACACCAATGTTTCCAACCTCCAGTCGGAAAGTTCTGCCAAGAGCCAGACCATCAAGTCGCAGGATGCGCAACTCAACACCGCATGGTTTGTGTTCGGCACCAAGAACGAGCTCAAGGAGCAGGGCATCCTGGTGAAGGGCAAACTGCTGCAGGGCAACTTCAACAAGAGCTACTTCACCAAGATCGACATTCGGGTGGACAAGGAGATTAAGCTCTACTCCAAGTCGGTGAAGCTGATGACCGTTCATCCCTCCGGCAGCTACACGCTCGACAAGGACAGCAATGGGCAGTATATCCTGCGCATTTCCAATCCGCAGATATTCTGGAGCACCAGCAAGTATCTCGTGATATTGGTGAAATGACATCCGTTCACCGCAATAAAGCCAAAGGGCAGTCTCGTGTTGGGGCTGCCCTTTGTCGTGGGGTTACAGTTTGCGTCCGGCATCGGTTATCATGCTTCTTATCTCTGATGTGAACTGCTCGTCGGCAGCCATGTCCTCTATGTTGAGGTGCATGCGGTAGCGCCAGTAGTGGTGCGGATTGGCGGGGATGTTGATGCGCTCGGCGTTGGGGTCGGGCAGCCGGAGCCTCTCGTCGATGGCAAGCCAGTCTTGCAGGCTCACCACGCAGAGCATGGAGGGCGACGAGAGGTGTCGGCTCACGATGTCCTTGGCGAGCCAGCCCGGAAGCGGATGGGGCGCCTCGCCGCTTCGGTAGAGCATGGTGGCGTAGTATTCCTGCGTGCGCTGCCAGTCCTCGTCCCACCATTGGCGGAGTGTGGGCGTGTCGTGGCTCGAGATGGTGCATACGGAGCGATAGGGGTTGCGCGACAGGTGGCCGAAGCGCACGCCGCACTCCTTGGGCATCGACTGTATTTCGAGCGTGAGTATGCGCAGCTGGTCCATTACCCACGGCACACATTCGGGCACCATGCCCAAGTCTTCTGCGCAGACCAGCATGCGTGTGGCGTCTACCAGCCGGGGCAGCTTCTTCATGGCCTCGGTGTACCAGAAGTGGTTGTTGCGCTGATAGAAATAGTCGTTGTAAATCCAGTCGAAAGCCTGCTTGTCGCTGCCGTTGAGCGACTCGTAGACCAGGCTCTGCCGGGCTGCAATGCGCGGATGGTAGAGGCCGGGGCGGCGGTGGTCGCGGAGGAAGAGCACGTTGCTCACCAGCGTGTAGAGTCCGTCGCGCACAAAGATGTCGTCGGTGCCCGTCTTCCCCTCAAATGCCTTTTCTATCTTCCGCTCCGTGTCGTAGGGCGGCTTCAGCGTCCACACGTCGTCGTGCACTTGGTGCAGGTATGTCCGTTTCACTTCTTCGGCATGGATGCCGAACACGCGCTCTATCACCCAGCTGCGTATGTAGGGCGCCAGATACAGGTCGGCGCGGAACTTGAGTCCGTGCATCTCAATCTCTTCGGCGGTCAGTCCCAGGGCAGGCGCAAACTGTCCGAGCAGTCCGTGGACGGCGTCGGCGGGGATTTCCCAAATGCGGAAGAATCCCAGGACGTGGTCTATGCGGTAGGCATCGAAGAATTGGGCCATGCTTTGGAATCTCCGTGTCCACCAGGAGCATCCGTCCTTGAGCATTTCGTCCCATTTGTAGGTGGGGAATCCCCAGTTCTGCCCGTTGGTGGAGAAGTTGTCGGGTGGGGCGCCTGCCTGTCCGTCCAGGTTGAAATACCTGGGCTCCGTCCACACGTCGCATCCCTGGCGGTGCACGCCGATGGGTATGTCGCCCTTGAGTATCACTTCCTGCTGGCGTGCGAGTTCGTGCGCCTCGCTCATCTGGGTGAAGAGGATGAACTGGGTGAAATAATAGAACGCCACCTCTTTATAGAGCTTGGTGCGCGGATTGCAGAGTGCCTTGCGGTCGGCCTCCTTCCACGTCCGGTGGCCTTTCCATCGGGTGAAGTCGGGCGTGTGGAGCGTGTCTCTCAGGAGGCAGTATTGGGCGTAGGGTGCAAGCCACTGGCTGTTGGCGGTGAAGAACCGGCTGAACGCCTCGCTTGCCATCATCCGCTTGCCTTCCTGCCCGAATATGGCGCGCAGATATTCTGTCTTGGCGCGGTTCACGCGCTCGTAGTCTATCTGCCGGAGGGCGTTCAGCTCCTTCCTTGTTTCTTCAAACTTCCGGCGGAGCGTCTCGTCCTTCACCGGCGGCAGCGCCGACAGGTCGGCATATTGCGGGTGCAGGGCAAACACGCTGATGCAGCTGTAGGGATAGGAGTCGGTCCATGTGTGGGTGAGGGTGGTGTCGTTGATGGGCAGGAGTTGCAGAATCTTCTGCCGGGTCTGGGCTGCCCACACAATCATTTTTTTCAGGTCGCCGAAGTCGCCCACTCCGAAACTCTGCCTGGAGCGCAGCGAGAACACGGGCACAAGGGTCCCTGCCAAACGGATGGGGTAGATGTCAAACTGCGCTTCGGTCAGTTCGCAGACCTCCACCTCTCCACGCCTGATGTCGGGCACCGTGAGCTTGCGGTTGAAGCCCTTTTCCCACAGGGGCTGCACGTCTTCGCGTTCGTTCACGATGACGAATTTCAGTTCCACTTGCTGTCCGCCCAGTCCTGTGGCGTCGATGTCGGCTATCCATTCGTTGTAGTTGTGCTCGTTCATCGGCACGGCGTGTTCCGGTTGCCATCGTCCCAGGGGGTCCACGTTGCCTGCCGCCACCAGCCGTTCGCCCTTGCGCAGCTGCGGTGCGCGCACTTTGAGTCGCAGTGTGGCGTTGTAGTCGTGGCTCACCAGTTGCCGGTGGGCATGCCTGTTGGTGCAGTCGGTGACGGCCGACGTGTAGAGGTAGGCGTTCTCAGGCCGGTCAATCCAGCGGTCGTACAGGCGGTAGCAGAGGGCCCTTTCGGCTGATAGTTCCAGCCGGTGGGCCTCGGTCGTCCACTCTGTCCGCATCTTTTGCCGGTCCTTTTCCACGGAATAGAAATACTCCATGTAATCCATTCCGCCAGTGTCGGCATCAAGCGTCAGGTTCCAGTGGGCACCGTCGTCGGAGTCCATGAGGTGCACGGACACGGCTCCGTCGGCTTCGGTGAGGTTGACGGCCAGCCTTTCACCGTATGCGGTTCTATATTCCAGGTTGAAGTCTATTTTCATGTCTGCGGTGTTTTTTGATTGTTCATTGGTCTTCAAAGTTACGAAAAATGTTTGTATCTTCCTACGAAATCACGGAAAAGTGACGAATAAACGTCTTGCCGCAAGACTGCGGAAGGCTTCTTCTCGCGGATGTCCGCTGTCTGGGCGTTGTCGGGCGCACTTCATGCTGTGGGCAGCCGGGAACAGAAGCGAGGTTCGGCTCAGCCGAGGCGGCGAGTGCCGATCCTGTTTCGGGGAACGGAGATGCAGAGCCTGTTTTGCATTTTCATGACGGCCAATGGGTGTGTTTCGGGAAATTATTAGTAAGTTTGCAGGCGTAACCGATAATTTCGCAATCAATGAAACACTACAAGTTCTTACTGCTTTTCCTTTTCCTGGCCTCGGTGTCTGTCGGCACCTGGGGCAAGAACGTCACCGGCTATATTCCCGTTTCGGGCGGCGCACGGCTCTACTATGAAGTGAAGGGCAAGGGCACGCCCGTCATTCTCCTGCACGGCCATTCGCTCGACACCCGCATGTGGGACGAACAGTACAAGGCGTTTGCCCGCCATCACCGTGTGGTGCGCTTCGACTTCCGCGGCTATGGCCGTTCGTCGGCTGCCACCGAGACCTTCCAGTTCACCCACATGGGCGACCTGCTCACGGTGATGGATTCGCTCCACATCCGGCGGGCACACATCGTGGGACTGTCCATGGGCGGATTCGTGGCTGCCGACTTCCTGGGTCTTCATCCCGAACGCATCATCACCTGCACCATGGCGAGCGGGGTGATGAAGACCTATAAGGGGCCTTCGGAGCCGGTGGACAGTGCCGACTACGCCAAGCGCGAGCGTGAGATTGCAGCCGTGAAGACCAAGGGCGTGGAGCAGATGAAGCGCGAGTGGATGGCCACGCTGATGGCGTCGGGCGGCAGCCGGCGTGAACGCATGCGCAAGCCCCTGCAACGCATGATTGACGACTGGAGTGCCTGGCAACCGCTGCACCATGAGGTGAAGAACATTGAGGCGCACGATGCCGAGCGGGTGTTCCGCAGCCGCAAGACCCTGGTGCCCACCCTGATTCTCTATGGCGGCACCGACAAGCCCCGCAAGCCCTCGTGGATGCTCGACTACCTGCCCAACGGCCGCCAGGAAGTGCTTCCCGACTGCGGTCACATGATGAACATGGAACAGCCCGAACTGTTCAACCGCACCGTGCTGAAGTTTATCGACGACAACGACCTCCGTTGACTGCCCATGCGCCCTTAGGCGGCTCCGGCCAATGACAGGCAGGCCAGGAATGAAGCGACACACATTCCATGGTCTGCCCGTTGTCGCTTTGCCCGAATCATGAGGCCTGGGGATGGAGCCAGCGGGCACGGCATGTGTGGTCTGCGCTACTGTTGCAAAGGTAAGCATATTATTCGGAAGTGGGAAATGTCGGGAGGTCACAAGGGGCATTTTGAGCGCATGATTCTCGACTTTAACATTCGTTAGTAATGGTTTTCTGAAGGTTGCAACAGATTCCGGTAAACGAGACGTTTTATCGCTGAAAGGTGAAAGAAATGCTGGGATAAGGTGCGTTTTTATGGGGAAAAATTACCGAACTTTTTGTGTGCAATCGTGACCATTTAACACGAAATTAACGCGACTTTTCCAGTCCTACTGCACTTTTCCCCCTTTTTCGGCAACAGTTTCGAGGGGGCGCCCCCCTGTTTTCAAGGGTGTCACACTTTTTATGGGTCATTTTAGGAGTGTGGTAAAAATAGGTTATTTGCCTGTAGCTCAAGTGTTTCAATATGCTTTTTGTAATTATTCAAAGTGTTAAAAATGGCGGTTTGTGACGTGACAGTTCAAAATATATGCGTGGAGAGTATATTTGTTAATTATTTTAATATAATATATTTATATATTATATTACTTTTTCTTGCTTACGATTCGTGACAATAGGTATGCATATATAAAACGTGACGTCACATTTTGTTTGTGTGGAAAAATGGTGGTTTCGGAAGTTTTCTTTGTGGTAATTTTTGTTTACTTTATTTCTTTTGTCCGTCTTCTCCGTTTCCCTGCCTTGTGGTGGAGGTTCGGTAGTTTTCGCTGAAACCCGTCTTCGTGGAGGCGATTTTTCCGTTAGTGTGCCGTTGGAGAGGTGTTAGTGTGCCCCTAACGTGTCGTTAGTGTGCCCTTGGTAGCCGTTAGTATGCCGTGAAGGTGTGGAAGTGTATTGGAATGTGTGGTGATATAGTTTCCTGTTTATTTACAAAAATGTCGGTATTCTCCCGCCTTCTGTCTTGGCGGCAGTTTTCTGGCATGGTTTTTGTTGTACCCCATTGCACACTGCGAAATGGCTTCAAAACCGTGCAAAATCACGAAAACTGTCACGTTTTGCCGTGGAAATGCGTGCAAATTCCGTAAACACAGGCGTTTCGGAAGAGGTGGGTTGATGGTCGGAAGGTTTCGTGGTTGCTTGTTTTTGGGGTTCCGATTACGGTTCGTAAATGGCGCGTACAACATTATTTTGCAATTCGCTTGCCCTGGGCAGGGTAGAGGTCGGTCTTTCAGTCCGCTTCTAAACGCTGGAATACAATCGTCACTCCCCATTCGGGAAGAGCCGTTTGGGAGACTGGAGCTTTCTATGGCTTTCCGGTGCCCAGCTTGCCGTGTGGCCTATCGTTTCCGCTTGAAGAACTCCTGCATCATGGCGCGACATTCGTCCTCAAGAATGCCTCGTGTGACAGAGGCTTTGGGATGTAATGCCTTGGGAGCATACAGCGCATATCCACGCTTGTCGTCGCTGGCCCCATAGACGATGCGGGGAATCTGCGCCCAGCCGATGGCACCGGCACACATCACGCACGGCTCCACGGTGACATAGAGCGTGCAGTCGGTGAGATACTTGCCGCCGAGCAGGTCGGCAGCCGAGGTGATGGCTTGCATTTCGGCGTGGGCGGTCACGTCATGGAGCGTCTCTGTGAGGTTGTGCGCCCTGGAGATGATGCGCCCCTTGCACACCACCACTGCCCCTACGGGAATCTCGCCCTCGTCGAAGGCAGCCTGCGCTTCGGCCAGAGCCTTGCGCATGAACTGTTCGTCTGTTTTCTGCTGTTCTTCTGTGGTCATGGTCTGAATGTCATTATGCGTTGATAACCGTTATTTCGGGATGTTCCGCTTTGGTCTGTTTCTTCATCTTCTTCACCACCTCATGGTAGCTGTGGCGGATGAGGCTCTTGATGAATTCGTCGTCGAGCATGCCGTCAAGTCGCACCTGGTTCCAGTATTTCTTGTTCCAGTGCCACGCCCCCTCTATCTCGGGGTGCGATTCGCGCAGCTCCAGGGCATAGTCGGGGTCGCACTTCATGGTGGCCCATTCGGGCCGTTCCAGGTCGACACAGGCGAAAATCTTGTCGACCACACGAAACACGAGCGTGCGCTCGTCGAAGGGGAAAGCCTCGCTTGCCAGTGGCAAGGACAGGCAATAGTCGCGGATGGATTCTATGTTCATGGTGTTCTATGGATGCTGTTCTTGACAGATGGTGCAAAGTTAGTGTAAATCGGCAACAAATCAAAATAAAAATGCGCGCATTTGTTTGGTATTCTCCTGCTTTTTTATTACCTTTATCATGAACAAACGATATATAAGGAAACATCTTATGGCGGCACACAACGATTTGGGGATGTGGGACGAAGAGCCTGCACTTCGGTATCTGGAAAGCCGGGGCTACGGTATTCTGCATTCTGCACCACGATCGGAAAGAATGTGCCAAAACTAAATGGCACTTTCGCCAAATCTATTGCTTTGGGTGTGAAGCGATATTTCTCTTCTCTGCCATCTGCCTGTTACGCACATTTACTCGCTTTTAGGTATTGTGGAAAATCTGCATATAGCCTAACTTTGCAAACGCAAATGTATTAGCGACAACATAAATATAGGTATGGATTTTAAATTCAGAACAATAGCATCCTCTTTCGTTGTGGTTCTTGCCACGTCGGCCACCGCACAGACAAAAACGTTCAAGGTGTCGGGGACGGTGAAAGACGACAACGGCAAGACAGTGGAGCTGGCCACCGTGAGTCTCAACAACGACCTTGTGACCAGCACAGTGAAGGACGGCCGTTTTGTGCTCGGCAACGTGCCCAAGGGTACATACACCTACAAGGTGACATTCGTGGGCTACCAGACAGCCACCGGCACCATTACGGTGGATGCCGACCGCACCATTAACGTTACACTCAACGAACTGGGCCTCCAGCTTAACGACGTGGTGGTGACGGCACGTCAGGTGCAGATGGGGTCGAAGTCGGTTGTGGGCGAGGACGCCATACGCCACATACAGCCCAAGAGCGTGAGTGACATTCTGCAGCTCGTGCCGGGCAACCTCACCGAGAACCCTAACCTCAACAAGCTGTCGCAGGCCCGCATACGCGAGATTGACGACGACGACAAAAACAACGCCCTCGGTACGGGAGTGGTGGTTGACGGCACGCCACTGAGCAACAATGCAAACCTCCAGGCACTCTCACCCACACGCTACGGCTCCAGCTCCGGGGCGCAGAGCGACGGCATGAGCGACCAGACCACCGCCGGACAGGGTGCCGACTTGCGCACGGTGAGCGCCGGCAACATCGAGTCGGTGGAGGTGGTACGCGGCATTCCGGGCGTGGAGTACGGTAACCTCACCTCGGGACTCGTGGTGGTGAAAACAAAGTCGGGCCGCACACCGTGGGAGATCAAGGCGCAAGCCGACCCCTATTCCAAACTGGTGTATGCCGGCAAGGGCTTTGCCCTGAAAGGCAGCGGTGCCATGAACTTCAGCGTGGACTGGTCGCAGTCGTGGGGCGACACGCGCCGCCACTATCTCGGCTATGACCGCATCACGGCCACGGCCGGCTACAGCAACCGCTGGGGCGGACTCTCGTTCAACGTCAAGGGTGCCGTCTACTCCAACATCAATAACCGCAAGCAGGACGCACAGTATACGGAACAGGATTTGCACTATAAGAACAAGAACATCGGCGCACGCCTGTCTGTCAACGGCAGCTGGGCCTCGTCGGAGAGTTTCATCACCAGAATAGACTACAACCTTGCAGCCCAAGTGTCGAAGACCAGTGACGAACACTATGACCTCATCTCCAATCCCGACGGTGTGATTACAGATGTGCGCGTGCCAGGTCTCCATGAAGCTGTGTTCAAGAACAAGAGCTACCACTCCGAATACCGCATTGACGGTCTGCCCGTCAATGTCTATGCCCAGCTGGTGGCCAACAAGTATATAGGTCTGGGCGGCAGCAGCCACACCGCCTTCAAGCTTGGCGCCGAATACACCTACGATGCCAACAAGGGCGACGGACTGACTTTCGACATGGCCAACCCACCGCAGGCCATGGGAGCGCAGACCCTTCGTCCGCGTGCCTTCAAGGACATCCCTGCCCTGCACACCCTCTCTGGCTTCTTCAGCGACAAACTTTCGCTGTCCATCGGCACGACACGCGCCGACGTTGAGGCCGGAGTGCGCGTGAGCAACCTCTTCCTCAACTCCGGCAAGAGCGGCGGCAACAACGGCATGTTTGTGGCCGAGCCGCGTGTCAATGCCTCCGTGAGCCTGCTCAACAAGCGCAACAACAGACTGTTCGACGACTTGTCGCTCACCGGTGGCTTCGGCATCAGCAACAAGATGCCCACGCTCCTCTACCTCTATCCCGACAACGTCTATTACGATAATGTCAGTCTTGCCAAGTATGGCGACGCCGAGAAAGACCGCCTGGCTCTGGTGACGACCGACGTGATAAGCAACACTACCAACCCTGCCCTCCGTCCGGCCCATTCGTGCAAGTGGGAGGCCGGGCTGTCGTTCAGGCTGGGGCAGGTGAGCGGTTTCGTCACCTACTTCAACGAACGCCACACACACGAGTTCGGATTCTCGTCACAACTCTACTGGGCCAACTACATCCAGTATGAAGTGCCGCCAACGGCCACCGATCCCAAGTATGACGCTGCAACAGGCAACGTGACCTACACCTATAACAATGTGAACACGACGGCCACGAAAACCCCTACTACTGAAATGTACACCTGGAGCCGCCCCACCAACAACTCGCGCTCCCTGAAACACGGCATTGAGTACGGTCTCGACCTCGGCACGTTCAAGCCCCTGTGCACCTCGTTGAGCATCAATGGTGCGTGGTTCCATGTGGCGCGCACGGAGGAGGTCACCTCGCTCAACTATATCAACCGCAACTACGACTATGTGGCCGTCATGCCATCGGGCTACGGCACGGTGAAGGACCGCGTGAACACCACGTTCCGCTTCATTACCCACCTTCCGGCGGTGAAGATGATTTTCACCACCTCGGTGCAGGTGGTGTGGTACGAGGGTGATCGCATGGTCTACAACGACAACTCGGGCAACGCCCGCACACGCACTGTCAACTACCAGGGCCGCGACTATCTGGCTGTCGCCCCCATAGGCTATTACGACCGTGCAGGACAGTACACCGAGTGGCAACCGCAGATGGCCGACGACGCAACGCTCGGATTGATGATGCAGCGCTATCAGACCTATGCCTTCGAGAAGGATGTGGTGAAGCCGTGGGCATTGCTCAATTTCCGTTTCACGAAGGAAATCGGACGCATTGCCGAGCTGTCGTTCACGGCAAACAACTTCACCAATACCCGCAAGTGGCATACCAACAAGCACACACTCGGAAAGCGACAGCTCTATTCCGACATGTATTTCGGAGCCGAGCTGAAACTGAAACTTTGAGCTTCGAGTCACTGCGGACGCGGTAATTTTTAATGAGTAACTAATATACAATAATCATAATATTTAGTATTGACAATGAAAAAAGCATTTTTTAAGACCCTTTGGGCACTGCTCGCCATTGTGGCAATTGTGCCCTTCGTTTCATGCTCTGACGACGATGAGCCAGGAATTAAGTCGTATGAGGTGACAGTGAACCTCACAATGCCCGAGGGCGTTGACGCAGCTTCGGTGCAGAACCTGCAGATCGTTGCCACCAAGGGTACGGTGAGCGACACCATCAACCTCAGCTCTGCCATAGCAGAGAAGATAACCCTCGCACAGGGACAGTACACCTTCACCGTGACCGGAAAGATCATGGACGACGCCACAGCTCATGTAGTGGGCACAGGCTCTGCCGACGTTTATGCCGACCAGACCGTGACGCTGGCCCTGCAGACTGTCTACCAGTCGCCCCTCGTGTTCAAGGCAATCTTCAACGCAGGCGGCAAGCAATACTATATGAAGGACTCTTATTTTGAGATCGTCAACAACTCCGACGAGGTGCAGTATCTTGACGGACTTATCTTGTCGGCACCCACAGGCAACCAACAAAAGCCTAACGCATGGCAGGCAGCCGGCATCACCGACCTCTATGAGTGCGGACAGGGAACGGTGGTTGCCTTCCCCGGAACAAGCGGCGGCAAGGAGTATCCTCTGCAGCCCGGTGAGAGCGTGGTGGTAGCCAATGATGCCGCCAACCATAGCGAACTCGCTGGTGAAGGAAACCAATGTCCAGACTTGTCGGGTGCCGACTGGGAAATTCAAATCACCAACTCTGGCGACCCCTCATACATCGACAAGACCCTTACCGTCATCTTCCAGAGCAACAAATATATGAAGGCGTTTGGATTGGGTGTCTTCGGACGTGCCTACATTCTGGCCAAACTGCCCGACGGTATGAGTCCTGAGGCTTTCGCCGCTGATCCTGCCAATCTTATGACAACACCCAACACCACATCCACAATGCAGTATCTGATGATTCCGAGCAAATATGTGCTTGACGCAGTAGACATCTGGAACCCCGAAACCGAAACGCATTATCCTACATTCCTCCCGAAGGACGACGCACAGGGCGTTCTCGGCTCTGGGGGATATAGTGGAAAGTGTGTAAGAAGAAAGGTGACAAAGATTGTGAACGGTCGCGCCTACTATCAGGACACCAACAACTCTTCAAACGACTTCCTCAACAACCAACCCCTCACTCCGGGTGTGAAGCCCACTGAGGTAGATAAGTAATCTCCATTAGCTGACGAGGAGACAAGGAGCTATGCCTGCGCAAGTCGACGAAACGTTGATGGCGCAAGCATATTTCCTCGTCTCCTCATCACTTTAATAAAAAGGAAAAACATCCTCGTCAACTTGTATTCATGTCACTTTTATAACAATGAACAAATATCTGATGTTATGTGTCATGGCTGCCCTCACGGCACAGGCCAAGGCACAAACCGAATTTGCCAATGCCGCAGACCTGTGGCATGATGGTGCTGTGAACGAACTCTTCAACATTCGTTACCATAGCATCAACCCCACACGCTTAGCCTACAACCGCCTTCTGACCACGGGCGAGGCTCTTGTCAGCTACGATCTCTCGCGAGGCGATTTCCACAACGCCGGGACATCAGGTCATGTGAACAACCTCAACGTGCAGCTCGGCGGACTGAAACACTTTGAGCGTGTTGACGTGTCGGGCTATCTGCGCTACACAAACACAAATTATAAAAAACAGGAGTGGAACTCAACACTTTTCCTTAACACGAACAACCCGTTTGTGATTGCCGACTCTGTGGCCAGCGACGGCAACACAGAGACATTCGCCATGGGCGCGGCATTCTCTTACCGATTCACCCAGAAGATAAAGGGCGGACTTGGAGCAGGCTTGACTGTGGGCAGCCTCAGCGACCAGGTTGACCCGCGCCCCAAGACCAACACCTCACGGTTCAACCTCACGGCAGGTGCCGACGCCATGCTTTCCACGGCGTGGACACTCGGACTGGCAGCCCGCGTGGAGCTGCTTAGCAGCAATCTCTCCTACATCAACGTGAATCCGCTCAACAACCACCGCTATTTCCTCATGAAGGGAATGGGCGACTATTACCGCCGCTCCAGCAACGAAGACTCGAACTATCAGCGCGAATACAAGGGCACAACCTTCTCGAGTGAACTGTCGGCCACATTCAAACCCTCCGGGTCCCCCTTCCAGAATGTAGTGTTGCTGTCGGCTGCAGCCGGCGACGAGAAGGCTACTGACGGCGGCTCTGCATATACGTTCAAGGGCGGTGACTACCGTTTCAGCCGCTTCTCCCTCAAAGACCGCCTCATGTTCTCCAATAACGAGCGTGTGCTTCACAACATTATTGTGGGTGCAGAGATGGGCAGCGGCAACTCCGACTGGTACGACCAAAAGAAACGCACCGACACAGAGCACGGCAACATCTCTTACTATGAGATACTGAACAAGTCACGCATACAGAAGCAACAGGACATGACCGCTACAGCCGAATATCGTTTCGACCGTCTCACCGACGGACACTGTGACTTCTACGCCTCACTGCTCGCCACGCTCGCCAACACCACCATAAAGCACTACAACGACAACGGACAGCAGAAGCAGCAGTGGAATAACCTTGGCCTATACCTGACCGTAGGCAAGCATTTCACCCTCGGTAAGGGAGTGTTGAGCGCTCAGCTCGCTGCCGGATATGTCATGCCGATGAAAGACCGTCTGTTTGCCACCGGTACCAACGTGTCGGGCCGCGACGACATCACAGGAGTGTATGTGACACGACAGTTCGAGTATGCCTCTGCCAAGCGTGTGCGCCTCGGCGGTTCCGCCGACTACAATTTCCCCGTGGCCAAGGCCGTGCGCCTGGGTTTGTTCGGAAAGATCCACTCCACGCTCTATGAGGACGACGCGCAGTATTGCACCGCGCTGAAGTCAACCTCGTTCACACGGGGCGAATTTGGAGTGTATGCAAACTTTTAAAAGGTTAATGAATCAAGAAGTTCAGCCCAATGCATCATGCGGCTGATTCCCATTATGAATAAGGTTTTTTATTATTTACTATTGTCCACGGCAAGACTCCGATTGTCGTATCTTTGCGCTGTCCTTTTGCTGGCGGCCACTGTTGCCATTGCCAAGGATGGAGTGGCGGTGGTGGTTGACGAGGTGAGCTATGGCAAGGCACGCACCGAACTTGACGGCTACGTGAAGGCGCTTGAACAGAAGCAGGGCTACAAGGTGTATGTCGTGGTGGACCGCTGGCAGGTGCCCGACAGTCTGCGCGCCCGACTCATGGAACTGCACTCGCAGCGACGCGATGCCATAGTAGGCGCGGTACTCATCGGCGACATACCTGTGCCGATGGTACGCGACGCACAGTATCTCACGTCGGCCTTTAAGATGGACCAGACACGCGACCGGCGTGAGTCGTCCGTGCCCAGCGACCGATTCTACGACGACTTCAGCCTGCGCTTCACCCCACTCGGCAAGGACGAATCGCTGCCATACTATTATTATTCGCTTTCCGCCGAAGGCTCGCAACGGCTATCGCCCGACATCTTCAGCGGACGCATCCGCCCTACTGATGCAGGAGGTACTTCGCGCTATGACAAGCTGCGTGCCTATCTGCGCAAGGCCACAGCGGCCAAGCTCAATCCAGAACGGTTCGGCTCTGTGTTCGTGTTCACCGGCGACGGCAGCATATCGGAGTCGAAGCCTGCCCACATTGACGAGTTCCGAGGGCTGGTGGAGCATTTCCCCCAGCTCTCTGCCCAACCCGGAGCTTTCAGCTACATGGACTATGGAGATGCCTCTCCCGTACGTTTCCGGATGATGGACGAGCTGATGCGCCCCGACCTCAGTCTTGCGGTGCTCCACCATCACGGCGATTGGGACACACAGTATCTCAACATGCACACGAACGATAATCTTACGCTCGGCGAGATCGAGAAATACAATTTCCGGCCCAACGCCCGTTGTGTGGTGTTCGACGCCTGTTTCAACGGTTCCTTCCACCGCGACAACTGCATTGCCGACGAGTACATCTTCCGCAATGGGGCAACCATTTCCACTCTTGCCGGAAGTGTAAACATCATACAGGACAAGTGGTACGACCATTGCCTCGGCCTATTAGCCTGTGGCACTAACATCGGCTACATAAACCAACACACGGCCTATCTTGAATCCCACGTCATCGGTGACCCGACCTTCACGTTCCTTCCCACGCCGCCCGCCAAAGGGTCGGCAGACCTCTTGTGCAGAGATATGCTGGAGAACGGGGCACGCTATGATGATAGGCAGTTGCTGCGAATACTCAAGGACGAACATTTGGCCACTGTGCGCCTTCAGGCTTTCACGATGCTGTGCGACCGCAAGTCGCCCTTGCTCAACGAAGCCATAACGACAGCACTCTCAGACAATTACGAGATGCTGCAACGTTTCGCTGTGAACCAGATGGCGAAGAGCGGAAGTCCGCAACTTATTCCAGCCTTTGCCCATCTGCTCACACGCCCCAACCTCTCCAGACGCGTGGCTTTCAATGCCGACCAGGCCATTCAGTTCTTTGACAAGAAGATGCTTGCCGAGGCTGTGGAGAAGGAACTGACGGCCATGAGTGGACAACTTGTAAAGCCTGATTCGTTCTGTACCGCCATCCGTGGCCAGGTGGAGAAGATGGGGGCACGCTGGGACAACGACATCATGAGACTGCTCAACGACAGCCTTGACCACAAGCACGCTATTCGGCAGGCTGGATACATGCGCATTTATTGTCCGGCATACCTGCTTCCCCGTGTGGCCGACTACACGCTTCGCTGCAAGGACAACGACTTGAGGAAAGCTCTTCTCGATGTTATGGGATGGCAACGCATGGCCTACACCTCTGGTGAGTGTCTTGAAGTGGCACGCAAAATGGCGTCGGATACGTCATTGCCACAGGACGTGAGGGCTGAGGCAATGCGCACGGAAAAGCGAATATTAAACAAATAATCAGAATCATTAACAATTACTTTGACAATGAATTGCAGAAAGATATTTTTGGCATTGGCCACCGCATTTATCACCCTTAACCTACAGGCTCGTGACGGTTTTGCTATCGTCATCGACCAGAAAAGTTACAAAGAAGCCAAGGCGCAGGTAGACGCTTATGCCTTGGCAGTGGAGCAACTGCACGGCATGAAGTCGTATGTCGTCATAGACTGCTGGCAGGTACCCGACAGCATACGTGCCACACTCATCCGCATGCATTCACAGAAGCAGAACCCTGTGATTGGCGCGGTGTTCATTGGTGACATTCCCGTGGCTATGGTACGCGACGCGCAGCACATGACGAGCGCATTCAAGATGGATCAGCGACGCGACCGGCGCGAGTCGTCGGTGCCCAGCGACCGCTTTTACGATGACTTCGGACTGAAGTTCCGTGCACTTGGTAAGGATGAGGAGAAACTTTATTTTTACTATTCGCTCACCGCCGACAGCCGTCAGAACCTTCAGCCTACTATCTTCAGCGGACGCATTCGCCCCACTGATGCCGGCGGCACGTCGCGCTATGAAAAGTTGCGTGCCTATCTCACCAAACTCGTGGCGGAGAAGCGCAAGCAGCGTAGCCTGCAGCAGATGTTCTATTTCAGCGGACACGGCTACATCAGCGAGTCGAAGGTGGCACGCATTGACGAGAAAAGTTCTTACCTTGAGCATTTCCCCGAGCTGTGCGGACGCGTAAACCGCATTGGCTATATCGACCATAGTGACCGCAACCCTGTGAAGACACTGCTCATGGACGAACTGATGCGCACCGATCTTGACCTTGCCGTGCTCCACCACCACGGCTATTGGGACACCCAGTATCTCAACAACCTCGTTAAGCCACAGACCGTACGTGCTGCCAAGGATTTCATAACACGCTACTGCCGCGAGCACATCTATGAAGCCAAGCAACGCGGCAAGAATGCCGACTCGCTGCGCGTGGTGCTGGAGAAGAAGTTTGACCTGCCGCAGTCGTGGCTGGCCAATGCCCTCGACTCCAAGCTCACGGAACAAGACTCGCTGGCCGAGGCTGCCGCTGACCTCCATCTGGAAGACTTCAAGGGCTATGGCTACCAGCCCAACGTGCCGGTGGTAGTCATCGACGCCTGTTTCTGCGGCTCGTTCCACCTGGACGACTGCATTGCCAACGAATATCTGTTCCAACCAGGACGCACCGTGGTGTGCATTGCCAATACGGTGAATGTGCTCCAGGACAAGTGGAGCGACCGTTTGCTCGGACTGATAAGCAACGGAGGTTGTGCGGGTGACATTGTGCGTTACAGCACCTATCTTGAGTCACACGTCATCGGCGACCCCACCTTCCGCTTTGCTTCTGCCGACAAGCAGACTCTTGACCTTGATCACATCATTAATGAAGACAAACCGTCGGTGTGGAAGAAGTTGCTCTTCAACTCCCATCCCGACATCCAGTCGCTGGCCATTGAACATCTCTTTCGCCATGGTCTGATTTCTTCGGACAAGTTGCGCTCCATCTATGAGTCGTCTCCCTCTGCCATGGTGCGTCTTCAGGCTCTTGAGAAGATTGCGCTCATTGGCGATGACAATTTTGTTGAGGTGCTGAAGGAGGCTTCGCAGGACAGCCACGAGTTGGTGCAGCGCCAGGCCTTGCGCCTTATAGGGAAGAGCGGTGACGATCGTCTTATCCCAGCTCTGATAAAGGTGTGCATCAGCAACAATACTTCCGAACGTTGCAACTTCAACGCCATAGCAGATCTCAGTGTCTTCCCAAAGGACAAACTGCTGGCCGAGTTCGACAGGCAGTTCGCTTCGCCATCTGTGTGCTACATGCAGAAGGACAGTGTAAGGGCGAAGATTCGCCGCACCATAGAGCGCAGTGCTGAAAAGTGGACAGAGGACACGGAGCTTATCTTCAACCCCACAACGACGGCCAAGAAACGTCTGTCGCTTATCCGTCAGCGCCGCAACTACATGGTTCATGGGCTTATCCCCAAGCTCATCGACTTCCTGCCCAAAACCGACGCCGACTCGCAAAAGGCTCTGCTTGAGGCTTTCGGGTGGCACAACTATTCTTGCATGGTGCCGCGCATGATTGAGGCTGCCAAGACCATCATGGACAACGGCAACTGTGATGAGGCTGTGCGAGAAGAGGCTGCAAAGACCATCGCAAGACTGCAGCACAAGTAAATCGTTTGTACTATAGACCGTGCCACAGCTGTGGCACGGTCTCATCACGTGATGAGACCAATTAAATTATTATTTAGCGTTGTGACAATATGAAACTTGGACAATCATTGCTGCTTATTCTCATGACTGTTTTTGCCTCTGCAGGGGCACAGACTACGGTGCGCAAGGCTTACCCTGCGCCAAAACTCACGCCGGAGGTGCGGCACATCCGCTCCGCCATGCACAAAATGCGTGTGGAAGCATCGGAGGTGACGCTGCCGGAGGCTGTTGATAATTCCAAAAACAAGTATTTTCCACCTGTCATAAACCAGGACGGAGGTTCCTGCGCACAGGCTTCGAGCATAGGTTATGTGTTCACCTACGAAATTAACCGGCTGCTTGACCGCGACGCTTCGGCTTCTGCCGACAATCGTTTTGCCTACAAGTTCTCGTGGAACATGCTTAACGACGGTGAGGACCAGGGTGGATTTGCCGAGCAGGGATTCTTTTTGGCGCAGCGTTACGGCATGATGACTGAGGCCGACTACGGGGATTCGGGACTGTACCAGTTTCGCTGGGCTTCGGGCTACGACAAGTATCTGAAGGCTATGCGTTACCGAGTGAAGGAAATCCTGGAGTTCAGTGCCTCCGACCTCACGTCGCTCAAGCGGTGGCTTTATGACTCCGCCGACGGCAGCAGCACGGGCGGATTGCTCACGTTCTCGTCGCAGTCGAGCGGATGGACCATCAACGACCACTATGACGGCCCCTCGAAGACGGGCTACCACTCATTGCTTACGCGACTGGCCACCAGTGGGGCGCATGCCATGACCATTGTGGGCTATGACGACCTGGTGGAGTTCACCGATGCTGATGGCGTGAGCCACAAGGGTGCATTCATCGTGGCTAACACCTGGGGCACCTTCTCTCACGACAAGGGCCGTTTCTATCTGCCCTACTGGTTCTTCACCGGTCATGAGCACACCGACATCGTGCTGTCGAGCAAGATGCAGGCCGTGCGTGTGGCAACCTATGAGCCGAAGGCGGTGTTCAAGGTTAAGCTGAAATACAGTTCGCGCAACGACCTGTCTTTCGGGACGACCTGGCGCACCGACGGCAACACCACCTCCACACCGCAGTTTGCCTATACACAGGCGTTTTACAATGCCGGTGGCGACTACCCCATGCAGGGACAGTATCTGGGCGACGAGATTGAGATAGCCGTAGATGCCTCCGACAAGGTACAGCCGGAAGCCACCGATGGCGACGTGTTTTTCCTTGCCGTGAAGAAAGCGGCAATAGGCAAGACTGTGGGTGACGGAATGGTGGAGGCCGTGTCGCTCATAGACTATCGTGGGGCGGAGCCTGTGGAGCACGAGTGCGTGTCTGCCAGTCTGCCCACAACTGTGAAGCCGGGACTGACCACCTTCTATGTGAAATTGTCCGACAACCGCAAGAGCCGCTACAAGGTGTCGGCCTCGCCTTATAAGTATGGGGAGAACGGCACCGCGTCAACGCGCACATTTGTGGTGCGCACAGCCGACGGCAAGGCCATGAAAATTGGCTTCGGTAACATGTCGGCGGACGGGAAGCAGGTGGACATGAGAATTGGAGATTGAAATGAAAGAAACGGTGGGCTTCACGAAGTCCATTAGTGAAAACAGATTGTTATGAGAAAAACATATAATTTATTGTTCGCCGCCCTCTTGGTCATGGGCCTTACGTCGTGCGGCGGAGACGAAGGTGGCGACAGTCCGTCGCCCGCAGACCGGGTGATGCACGTGCAGCTCCGCCCTGACACCTGGACTTACATCTCGCTGACAAAGGGTGTGGCTGTCGGTACGAGTGACCTTGGTGATACCGACGCTGACAAGGCGTGGCACGACCGCACAGATTGGGACGTGGCTCTCTGCAATGGGGCGATACGCACCAATGGAGGTACGTCGGGCAAAGGTCAGGGCGCAATAATGTCTACGCCCCAGAGCTTCGACAATGTTGACCCGTCGGCCATCACGTCGCTCCATGCCGATGCCGACACGGTGACCGTTGCCCGACAGGGAGAATGATTGAGCCCAAGCGACGGCCTGCAGCCTGTGTCATCTCACTCAATGTGGCCATCTTCAGAGAAGTCTTCCTCGTCATGGTGCCCCCCCCGGGACTGTCTGGCTCGGAGCATGCTCCACTGTCTGTCGGTCAGGCAAACTGGAGGTCTTGGCACAGAGGCTGGTTGTCGTTTTCTCTATTTATACGTGGATGTCTTGCCGGTTGTTTGAGGCAGTTCTTGCGTACGCACGTGTGCAGGGAAAGTTTTTAGGCCTTGGCAAAAATCGATCACGTTTCTTGATGCTTGGCATTATTCGGCTGCCTGCAAGCGGAATAGATGGAATGATAGACGGCTTAATCTCCCTCGGTTCTATCACCAATTCATCATTTGTCAAGACCAAGTGGAATGTCCACGGCTGTGGCAATGAGTGCCCAGGCCGTGGAGCGATATACAAGTCAGTCGCTTGTGTATCGTTAGTATGCCATTAACAAACAGTTAACGGGCAGCTTAGGTGACTGAATCCGGTTTGGAAGTGACTTACAGCATTTCTGATACAGCTTGCAATAGCTGTCACTCCGAAGTGAAAGGGCTGGAATTGCGTTGTTAGTGAAATAAAATCCAAAGAAGGGAGCTGGTTTCTCAGATTTTATGTTTACCTTTGCCATGTGTCAGATATTCCTTATTCGAGTTTTCAGCAGCACTAAGATAAGTGAATTTTCTGACATGTACAGGCAATAGGTAATTCGTTGTTACCTCAAGACCAGCTTTTCTGCGAAATAAAAAGACTGCTGAATTAGTGATATAAGGAAACATCTTATGGCGGCACACAATGATTTGGGAAAGTGGGGCGAAGAGCTTGCACTTCGGTATCTGGAAAGCCGGGGCTACGGCATTCTGCACCACGACTGGAAGTGCGGCAAACGCGACCTCGACATTGTGTGCGTGACACCGGAGCGCGACACGCTGGTGTTTGTGGAGGTGAAGACGCGCCGCAACAACGTCTTTCAGGAGCCCGAGGAGGCCGTTACCCCGCAAAAGATGCGCAGTCTTGCCATTGCTGCCAATGCCTATGTGAAGGAGGAGGAAGTGGACATGCCCTTGCGCTTCGACATTGTGGCAGTCACGGGAACCGCCAGCGACGATGCGGAGGTGAACCATATCCCCAATGCTTTCATTCCTTATTTTTAGCGACATGAATACGGAAACGAAAATCATACAACTGCAGGAAACCGCCTCGACCAACGACTTCCTGCGCCATTATGAACCCGAAGGCGAAAGGCTGACGGTGGCTGTGGCCGACTATCAGACCGCCGGACGCGGACAGGGAGGCAGTCATTGGGAGAGCGAAAGGGGGAAGAACCTGCTCTTCTCCATGCTCGTTTTCCCGAAGATGCTGCCCGTCAGACGGCAGTTTCTGCTCTCGGAAGCAGCTGCCCTGGCTTTCCGTGATGTGCTCGGCTCCTTTCTCGGCGATGAGGAGGTGACCGTGAAGTGGCCCAACGACATTTACTGGAAAGACCGGAAACTGAGCGGCACGCTCATTGAAACAACGCTCACGGCAAGAGGAATGGGGCGGTTCGTCATAGGCACAGGCATCAACGTGAACCAGACCCGCTTTGTGGGCGATGCGCCCAACCCGGTGTCGATGGCACAAGTGCTGGGGCATGAAGTGGACCGCGAACAGCTGATGGAAAAGCTGGTGGAAAGGTTCCGCGAATACTATGCCCTGATTGTGGACGGGGCGTATGCCGACATTGCAGCGCTCTATCTGCAGCACCTGTATCGCAGAGACGACTTCTACAGGTATCGCGACAGCGAAGGCGAGTTCGAGGCGCGTGTGGTGGAGGTGGAAGACGACGGCCACCTCATCCTTCACGACCGGCAGGGATGCATACGCAGCTATGCCTTCAAGGAAGTGAGTTTCGTAATATGAACATCAAACAATCAAGAACAGATATGGCAAAGTACAAGAGAATTCTTTTGAAGCTCAGCGGCGAGAGCCTGATGGGCAAGCAGAATTTCGGCATCGACCCCGAACGTCTGCAGGACTATGCACGACAGATCAAGGAAGTTCACGAGATGGGCGTGCAGATAGGCATCGTCATCGGTGGCGGCAACATCTTCCGCGGACTGAGTGGCGCGTCGAAGGGCTTTGACCGCGTGAAGGGCGACCAGATGGGCATGTGCGCCACGGTCATCAACTCGCTGGCATTGAGCAGCGCGCTCGGCGCATTGGGCGTGAAGACCAAGGTGCTCACCGCCATCCGCATGGAACCTATAGGTGAGTTCTACAGCAAGTGGAAGGCCATCGAGGCCATGGAAGCAGGCTACATCTGCATCTTCTCGGCCGGTACCGGCTCTCCCTATTTCACGACAGACACCGGTTCGTCGCTCCGCGGCATCGAGATAGAGGCCGACGTGATGCTGAAGGGCACCCGTGTGGACGGCATATACACCGCCGACCCCGAGAAGGATCCGACGGCAACGAAGTTTACGGACATTACCTACGACGAAATCTACAACAAGGGACTCAAGGTGATGGACCTCACGGCAACCACCATGTGCAAGGAAAACAACCTGCCCATCTACGTGTTCAACATGGATGTGGTGGGCAACCTGAAGAAAGTGATGAACGGCGAGGAAATAGGAACGCTGGTGCACAACTGACCGTTGCGTGGATGAACAAAAGAAACAGGGCGGAAGCGGCATGGCTTTCGCCCTGTTCCCGGTTATTGCCCCCTCATGTCTCTGAATGCACTGAGTGCGATGGGGAGCGAGAGCGAGAAGGCACACACGTCGCTCCAGGCCTGGCACATCTCCACTCCAAGCAGCCCGAAGAAGTGGGGCAGGATGAAAATGAGCGGAATGAAGAACAGGCCGCTGCGTGCTGCCGCCACCAAGTTGGCCCGCACGGGCTTGCGGATGGTCTGCATCATCATGTTGGTGGCAACGATGGTGGTGATGAGGGGATAGGAAACGATTTGCCAGTCGAGAGCCACGGCACCCACTGCGACCACGTCGGGGTCGTCGCGGAAGAGGGCGATGATGGGCTCGGAAAAGACGAATCCGAGAAGGGCGCAAACGGACAGGAAGGCAGTGCCGAGCTTGACGCAGAAGAAGAATCCTTCACGCACACGGCTATAGAGCTTGGCCCCATAGCAGAATCCGCACAGCGGCTGGAACCCTTGCCCGATGCCGATGACCACGGCATAGATGAAGAAAGACAGACGGGTTACAATGCTCATGCCGGCAATGGCGGCGTCGCCGTAGAAACCCGCGGCGTGGTTGAGCATGATGGTGGACAGGCTGCCCAATCCCTGGCGCGACAGCGAAGGTGTGCCGCCGAACACGATTTCCTTCATGAAGTCGCGGCTGAAGCGAACGTTGCTGATACGGATGCTGATGTTCTGCCGTCTACAGCTCATGCGGAAGAGCATCAGGAAACCGAATGTCTGACTGACCAGCGTGGCAATGGCAGCCCCCGTGATGCCCAGGGCGAAATAGAGAATGAGCAAGGGGGCAAGCACGAAGTTGAGCAACACGCCCGACAGGATGCCGCACATGGCGTAGGACGCGTTGCCCTGGAAGCGCATCTGGTTGTTGAGCGTGAGCGAGGCGGTCATGAACGGAGTGCCGAGCATGACGATGCCCAGGTAGCGTTCCGTGTAGGGCAGGATGGTGGAAGTGGAGCCCAGGGCAATGCAGAGAGGGGTGATGAACAATTGTCCGAGCACGGCGATAACCGCTCCGGCAGCTATGCTGAGCACGAATCCTGTGGACGCCATTTGTTCTGCCAGCTCGCGCTCCTTGGCGCCCAACATGCGGGATATGTAGTTGCCCGACCCGTGTCCGAAGAAGAAGCCTACAGCCTGGATGATGGCCATGACCGAAAAAGATACGCCTACAGCTGCCGTGCTCTGCGTGTTGATTTTCCCCACGAAATAGGTGTCGGCCAGGTTGTAAAGGCTCGTCGACAGCATGCTGATGATGGTAGGTATGGCCATGGTGAGCACCACCCGGTGCACAGGAGCATGGGTGAGAAATGTGTAGTTGTCTCTTTTCATCTTATTTCTTCTGGTATTTGTCATTGTAGCGTTTCCCGAAGTCCTGGCGGAAAACCTTCTTCTTGATCTTGCTCCAATTGTGTGCCGCAATGAATTGCAGTCGGGTAAGCAATGGGGTATGGCTGCCGTCGTAAATGGACGCGGGGATGTTGACCCTGTAGAGAATGGCGTCCGTGTCGAAGGCACTGAAGTCGCGTCCTCCCCCCTTGTAGAGCCACAGCTCGGCAAAGAGCCTGTCGCTGGCCATCCTTTCGGGGTGAATGTCGGCAAGCGTCCGCACGTAGGACGCTTTGGTCCACCAGAAGTTGCCGGAATACATCACGCGCTTGGCAGGCAATGGCGGCCATCGGTAGCTGCCATACATGTCGTAGCCGTCAGACAGCGTGTTGACAGCCACCTGCCATTGGTCCATCAGGAAGTGTTCCATCTCTTTCCGCCATGATTCCACGTTGCGCATGAACCAACGGTAGTGCGGGTCGGACGACTCGCCTCCGTAGAACGAAATGCCCTTGGTGTGGAAGTAGTAGACAAGGCAGTCTTCCTCGGCACAAATCTTCTTGACCTGCGCCAGGGCAGGATATTCAAACATTTTGGGATCGTGCTGCACGCTCACAATGCGGAGCTTGTCGGTGGGCATGATGCGGCGCAGTTCCTGTTCGTCGGTGTCGTGGAACACGATGCAGCTCACGAAGAGCTTCCGGGTGGCACCGAGCAGTCCGCTTTGCTTCAGATGGGCATACTGGTCGGCCACGAGCCGTTGCCATCCACGAGCACAGAAAATGTGGTATACGCCATAGATGGGCTGGTCGGCGACGGGTGTGTGCTGCCACGGCGAAAGGTCCGTGCACTCGTAAGCGCGGAAAAGCGTGCGGTATAGACTTTTGAGAGGGTTCATCCTGTAATTTCGATTTTGCAGTGCAAAGTTACGACATTATTCTTAATTTATAAGGAGAAAGGTTTGCTTTTAGAAATAAAAGCACTAATTTTGCAGATATTAATGGCCTTATGCCGACAACAAAAGAATGGATAAAACAGTAATATTCAATACAGGCGAAACACAGGAGAGCCTGAGGGCTGACTACAATCCCGACGGCTCCGTGCTCAGAAGAGCACAACTGCGCATGCTCGACATGCTCGTCTATCTGCAAGGCGTGGCAAAAAGCATAGGCGTGCCTTGCCGCATTGATGGTGGAAACGTGCTCGGCGCTCTTAGGCATAAGGGGTTCATACCATGGGACGATGACGTGGATGTGGTGGTGGACCAGAAGGATTTCAAGCGGCTTTGCGACTACCTCATAGCCCATCCGCATCCCCAATATGTGTTGCAGAACAATCAGACAGACCCCGGCTACTACAAGGAGTGGGCTTGTCTGCGTGACTTGAAGAGCGAGCACATCAGCAATGATGCCCAGGGCGAACGGGAGCGCCGGTCGCACGTGGCTCAGAAATACCGTGGGCTCCACATAGACATTTTCCCTTATGAGGGGCACATGATTCCCTGGGTGCAACATTTGGCGGCCAAATTGTCGTGCGTGGTCAATTTCGACTTGGCAGGCCGCTGTCCGCGGTTGGCACAGTGGGGCTACAACGCCCTGCATTATATGGTGTTCCCCGTGTTCCGGGCCGTGGGCAAGGTTTTTGGAGATCCCGACCTCTACATGCACTCTTACGGCGCATGGTTCTATGAGCGCAATCCCAAGCGCATCATGGTTCCCCACAAGGACATAGAGTTTGAAGGGCATGTGTTTGAAGGACCTGCCGATCCCGAAGAGTTGTGCCGCATAGCCTACGGCCGTTATATGGATTTGCCTCCACGCGACAAGCGTGACAGGCATCATGTGAGTATCAGGTTTCTTGATGATAAATGACGAATGGCGTGGCTCGCATAGGCTCCATGTACTTGGCAAGTCACTGTCTTGCCGCTTGTATCATCCAATATAAATATAATTAAGGTGTATATATGAACATAGCCGTAATATTTGCCGGCGGATCAGGTTTGCGGATGCACACCAAGTCGCGCCCCAAGCAATTTCTCGAACTGAATGGTAAACCCATCATCATCTATACTCTTGAACTCTTTGACAACCATCCCGAGGTGGATGCCATCGTGGTGGCGTGCATAGAGCCCTGGATTCCTTTCCTCGAGAAGATGATCCGCAAGTTCGAGATTAACAAGGTGGTGCGGATTGTGCCCGGTGGCAAATCTGGCCAGGAGTCAATCTACCGTGGACTTTGTGCCGCAGAGGAATATGCCGGCAAGCAGCCAGCCAATGTGCTGATTCATGACGGCGTTCGCCCTCTCATTACGGAAGACACCATCACCGACAATATCCGCAAGGTGGAGGAATGTGGGTCGTGCATCACGTGTGTGCCTGCCACGGAAACATTTGTGGTGACAGGCGACGACGGACAAATGGAGATTCCCTCGAGAGCCCAGTCCCTGATAGCGCGTGCCCCCCAGACCTTCAGACTGGCAGACATCATTGCTGCCCACCGCAAGGCTCTTGCTGAAGGGCACACCAATTTCATTGATTCCTGCACGATGATGAACCATTATGGATACACTCTGGGCACGGTCATCGGTCCGATGGAGAACATCAAGATCACCACTCCCACGGACTTCTTCGTGTTCCGGGCCATGGTCAAGGTGCATGAGGACCAGCAGATATTCGGATTTTAGAAAACCAAAGTAATACAAAGATATGGAAAATACTCTGATGAAAGACCTTGCCGACTTTACGGCAAATTTTCCTTTTGTGGAAGAATTGAAAGGCAAGACAGTTGTGGTTACCGGCGCCACGGGACTATTGGGCTCCGTTACCGTGAAATGTCTGCTGGCTCTCAACGAAAAGTATGACCTCGGACTGAGTGTCGTCGCTATTGTGAGAAACATAGGCAAGGCACTTGAAGTGCTGGGTCCGGAAACCAAGACACTCACGCTTCAGATGTTTGATTATGCCTCCGAATGTCAGTTCGATACGTGTAATGCTGACTATCTGATTCATTATGCCAGTCCCACATCGTCGAAGTATTTCATAGAACGGCCGGTGGAGACCATGAACATCAGCTACGAAGGAACCAAGTCGGTGCTTGAGTACACGCGTTTCAACAAACTCACGAGCATGGTGTTTGCATCGTCGCTCGAAGTGTATGGCGTGGTGACGGATGATGAAAAACCCCTCACGGAAGACATGCAGGGATACATTAATCCGTCTGATATACGCAGCAGCTACCCTATGGCCAAGCGTGCTGCGGAATGTTTGTGCAGTTCGTATGCATCGGAATATGGCGTGCCCGTCAAGATAGCCCGCTTCGCCCAGACGTTCGGCGCAGGGGTGGCTCCGGAAGATACACGCGTGTTTGCCCATTTCGCCCGCTGCATCATCAATAACCAAAACATTGAACTTAACACCAAGGGCGAACTCTGCCGGTGCTATTGCTACACGATGGATGCTGTGATGGGTATGTTCTATGTGCTTTTCCGCGGAAAGGACGGCGAAGCGTACAACGTGGCCAATGCTTCTACCTATATTTCAATAGCCGACATGGCCAAGAAACTCTGTGAGGATTTCAATCCTTCACTCAAGCCGGTGTTTAACCTGAAACAGGGAATGGGCTTTTCTCCCGTTACCCATCTCCGCATGTCTACAGAGAAAATCGAGGCGCTGGGATGGAAACCCCAGTATGACTTGAAGAAAATGTTCGAGCGGCTCATTGAGTCGCTGAAAGGATAGTCGAGCGGATGGGTTCTCTTCGGAAAAGAATCACCGATACTCTCTTGCATGTGTTCGAACGGCACGATCTGTCGCAGTTCGAACACATGCCCACTTCTTCCGTACCTATATATGGAGTCTATCATGTGTTTTGCGATAAGGGATGGGAACGCATCGTGGAGCGACAGGTAAACGTGCTTCGCGAGAGTGGGCTGCTTGAAGCCACAAGCCGTCTTTGCGTGAGTCTTATTGTCAAGGACGATAGCGATGTGGAGAAGTTCAAGAGGATAGCAGCTACAGACAAACTCGACATCATCTCGTGTAGCAGGAATCCTTTGCGGTATGAATACCCGGCATTGGAGTATGTGAAGACTTTGTCGGCACAGAAAGACTGCTATATATACTATTTCCATACCAAAGGAATCTCTTACCAAACAACGGAAAGTAAGGACCGCAGCTTCTTGTCGTTCAAGCGGAAAATCGTGTCCTGGTGTGAAATGATGGAATACTTCTGCTTTTCCAAGTGGCAGGTCGCAGTTAACGTGTTAAGCCAGGGCTATGATACCTATGGCTGCTATCGTTGGCCTCCCAGGAACTATACAATGTATTCCGGTTCCTTTTGGTGGGCAAGTTCCGCATACGTGCGCACGTTGCCCGATTTCATTCCGGAAGTGATAGCGACAGATCGCTTCTACAGTGAGATCTGGCTCTACCAGCGTTCGTGCAAAGACTTCTCGGCATTCGATACCGTGGCAGACTTGTATTTCGTCAACATACCTCCTTCCATCTATCGTGACGGACAACCTCGTTGGTGGGATGTGGTGCGCTTTGTCGCAGTTTATAATTGGCGGAAATTCCTGAAGCATGCCTTTGGCTATAATTATAAGTATCAGTGCCAGAAAAAGTTCCAAAAGATACGCAGCAGGCAGTAACTCTGTTAATAATATATAAATATTGACTCTGCAAAAGGCTGATAATCATTAATGTATAAAATTAATGTGTACCTTTGCAGTCCGATTATTTGAGGGCATACTTAGAGTCCTCTGGAAAGATGTGTTAATAGTTAGCCTTTTGGCCGAGGCGACGGTTAGTGAATCAGATTTCCGAAATAAACGTTTTTTAGTAGTATTATAATTTTAAAATTTAAAATGAACACTTTAAGTTACAAGACTATTTCCGTAAACAAGGAAACAGCTAAGAAAGAGTGGGTCGTTATTGACGCCAGCGATCAGGTTGTAGGTCGTCTTTGCTCTAAGGTAGCCAAGCTGCTTCGCGGAAAGTACAAGCCAACATTCACTCCCCACGTAGATTGTGGAGACAACGTAATCATTATCAACGCTGCCAAGGTGGTGTTCTCCGGCAAGAAGGAGACCGATAAGGTTTACACACGTTATACTGGTTATCCAGGCGGTCAGCGCTTCAATACTCCTGCAGAGCTCCGCAAGCGCAAAGACGGCATGGACAAGATTCTCCGTCACGCAGTGAAGGGTATGCTGCCAAAGGGTCCTCTCGGCCGCAGCCTGCTCGACAACCTCTTCATTTTCGATGGTACAGAGCACAATATGGAAGCTCAGAAGCCAAAGGCAATTGACATTAATCAGTATAAATAATAAGACAAGATGGAAGTAATCAATGCAATCGGTCGCCGCAAGAGCGCTGTAGCTCGTGTATATCTTTCAGAAGGCACCGGCAAAATCACTATAAACAAGAAGGACGTTACTGAGTATTTCCCATCTGCAATTCTGCAGTATGTGGTAAAGCAGCCACTGTTGGCTCTTGAGTCTGTTGAGAAATACGACATCAAGGCAAACCTTGACGGTGGTGGCTTCACAGGCCAGAGCCAGGCTCTTCGTCTTGCTATCGCCCGCGCACTCGTGAAGGTGAACGCAGAAGACAAGAAGGCTCTGAAGGACGCAGGATTCCTCACACGCGACTCTCGTGCTGTTGAGCGTAAGAAGCCAGGTCAGCCAAAGGCTCGTCGTCGCTTCCAGTTCAGCAAGCGTTAATATTATCCCGCAGGATAAGGCTGAACATTCGTTTAGTATCCAAACTGGCGAGACTCGTCATAGGACGGTTACTCGTTGGCTGGTTCAAACAACTCAAAGGAAAGTAAACAATTTAAAGAAGAAAACAAAATGTCAAGAACTAATTTTGACCAATTACTCAAGGCAGGTTGCCACTTTGGCCACCTCCGTCGCAAGTGGAATCCAGCTATGGCTCCTTACATCTTTATGGAGCGTAACGGTATTCATATCATCGATCTGAACAAGACTGTAGCCAAGATTGACGAGGCTGCAGAAGCATTGAAGCAGATTGCCAAGTCTGGCAAGAAGATCCTGTTCGTCGCTACTAAAAAACAAGCTAAGGACGTAGTTGCCGAGAAGGCTGCTGGCGTGAACATGCCTTACGTTATCGAGCGTTGGCCGGGCGGTATGCTCACCAACTTCCCTACAATCCGCAAGGCTGTGAAGAAAATGACGAACATCGACAAGATGATGAACGACGGCACATTCTCAAACCTTTCCAAGCGAGAGATTCTTCAGATCAATCGTCAGCGTGCAAAGCTTGAGAAGAACCTTGGCTCTATCGCTGACCTCACCCGTCTTCCAAGTGCACTCTTCGTGATTGACGTTTGCAAGGAAGCTATCGCTGTGAAGGAAGCAAACCGCTTGGGTATTCCTGTTTTCGCTATCGTGGATACCAACTCTAATCCTAACAACTTGGATTATGTGATTCCTGCCAACGATGACGCTAAGGACAGCATTGAGGTAATCCTTGACGCTTGCTGCGGTGCTATCGCTGAAGGTTTGGAAGAGCGTAAGGCTGAGAAGGCCGACGAGAAGGCTGCTGCCGAGCAGAACGAAGGCGAAGGCAAGAAGCGTGCTCCCCGCAAGGCTCGCAAGGACGAGGAAACTCCTAAGGCTGAAGAGCAGGCTCCTGCTGCTGAATAATAAGCAAGAATAAAGGTGATAGGTCGGAAAAGACCTATCACTTCTTATTATAATCATTAATTTCAAAAGATAAACATCATTATGGCTGTATCTATTGCAGATATCCAGAAAATCCGTAAAATGACCGGTGCAGGTCTTGCAGACTGCAAGAAGGCCCTCACTGAGTCTGACGGTGACTTCGACAAGGCTGTCGAGATTATTCGCGAAAAGGGTCAGGCTATCGCTGCCAAGCGTTCTGACCGTGAAACCGCCAACGGTTGTATCCTCGCCAAGTATGAGAATGGCTTTGCTGCTATCATCGCTTTGAAGTGTGAGACTGACTTCGTTGCCAATGGTGCCGACTATATCAAGTTGACTCAGGACATCCTTAACGCCGCTGTTGCTGCCAAGGCTAAGACTGTTGACGAAGTGAAGGAACTCACTCTTACTGACGGCACAAAGGTTCAGGATGCAGTGATCGCTCGTTCCGGTATTACCGGTGAGAAGATGGAACTCGATGGCTATAATTGGCTTGAGGGTGAGAACATCTCAACCTATGACCACATGGGTAAGCACATCCTCTGCACCATGGTTCAGACCAACAAGCCCGCTGAGGAGCAGGCACACGCTATCGCTATGCAGGTAGCTGCCATGAACCCTGTTGCTCTTGATGAGGCAAGCGTTCCACAGGAAACCAAGGACTCTGAGTTTAAGGTGGCTGTTGAGAAGACCAAGGAAGAGCAGGTGGCTAAGGCTGTTGAGAATGCTCTGAAGAAGGCTGGTTTCAACCTCTACATTGCAGAAAGCGAAGAGCACATCGCTGAAGGTATCCAGAAGGGTAACATCACCGAGGCTCAGGCTGACGAAATTCGCAAGATTAAGGAAGAGACAGCTGCACAGAAGGCTGCCAACCTCCCCGAGCAGATGATTCAGAACATTGCAAAGGGACGTATGGCCAAGTTCTTCAAGGAGTCTTGTCTGCTCGACCAGGAGTTTATCCAGGATTCTAAGCAGACAGTTAAGCAGTATCTTCAGGCTGCTGACAAGGAGCTGACAGTTGTTGCTTTCAAGCGCTTCACTCTCCGTGCAGAATAATTGTCCAAGTAGACATTAACCATATTAAATAGCTTAGGGTGCCGGCTTCAATTAGAAGTTCGGCACCTTTTTTCTTCTTGACAGTCTTGTAATTCGGGATTTTTATCTAATTTTGCAACTATAAATCACAGTTATGAAGATATTTGCAGTAGGAATGAACTATGCTTTGCACAATAAAGAGCTTCATTCCACGTTATCAAAACCAGAGAAACCGGTCATATTCCTCAAGGCAGATACATCACTGCTAAAAGACCACAAGCCATTCTTTGTTCCTGACTTTATGGGACGTGTAGACTACGAAACGGAACTTGTGGTGCGTATTTGCCGATTAGGCAAGAGTGTACCGCAACGTTTTGCTCATCGCTACTATGATGCGGTGACTGTGGGCATAGACTTTACGGCCCGTGACATGCAGCACACGCTACGTGAAAAAGGGCTGCCCTGGGATATCTGTAAGGGGTTTGACGGAGCGGCAACAATAGGCGATTGGGTTGACGTGGATAAGTTTCGGGATATTCAGGCCATTCACTTCCACCTTGATATTAATGGACAGACCGTGCAGGAAGGATGCACGAGCGACATGCTTTACAAGGTTGATGAGATTATCGCCTATATCAGCCAGTTCTATACACTCAAGACCGGGGACATACTCTATACAGGAACACCTGCAGGCGTGGGACCTGTACATATTGATGACCACTTGGAGGGTTATCTTGAGGATCGGAAGGTGCTTGAGTTCAACTGCAAGTAGTTGATGAAATTATTTTTGAACGAATAACAGGAATGGTGAACAGATACAGGCTTTTGTGGGCAATCGTATTGTTTTGGACTTTCGCTCTTTCAGTGAAAGCCCAACTCTTTTTCAATCTTACAGCAGATGAAGTGAAGATTGACAGTGTGTTGCCACAATTCACCTGTTCCTTCGATTTGGGTGAGCACTATGCAGACTCCACATACCATGTCAGCCTTGCTTATCCTGAATTTTTTCCTCTTTCTTCTAATGATCTTGTACAGTATCACAAGGTCGCTGACACTCCGCTGAGCACCCTTCCGGAAATAACCCAACGGGTGGTGGTTAGCAGAAAGAAAGGAAAACTTGAAGTGTCGTTTGTTCCATTGGTGCAGCGTGAAGGCAAGATACAGTACCTCGTGAGTTTCATGCTTAATGTATGTGCCACTGCCAAGTCTTCTCGCGATAAAGTGCACACTCGTGCCCAGGCAAGTGGTGATGCCACACAGGCTTTCCGTTATGCCAACCATTCTGTGCTCGCTTCGGGAAAATGGGCCAAGATTCGTGTGCCCTCATCCGGCATTTTCCAACTTACCTCCGAATTGGTGCGCAAGGCAGGGTTTTCAGACTTGTCTAAAGTAAAGGTTTACGGATATGGAGGAGCCTTACAACCAGAGGCCCTCGATGGAGACTATCTCAAGCAAACGGACGACTTGCATGAGGTGGCACAGTGTGTGGTGGGCGACAAACGCCTGTTTTGGGCCAACGGACCTGTATCGTGGAATGTTTCCGGCAAGTATTACGCCCGTGTCCGCAACTATTGTTCTGATTATGGCTATTATTTCCTGACCGAGAGCAACGAGTCGCCATTGACTGTGGACAGCGTTGCATTTGTTTCTTCTCACTATCCCTCTGCCGACTACCTGTGTTCTCTCTATGAGAAAGAGGACTATTCTTGGTTTGAGGGTGGAAGGAACCTTTATGACAGTCATGCCATTAATAATCAATCGCCTTATACATTCTCTCTGACCTCCCATGCCAAGCCGCACGATACTGGTGGCAGCAAAGGAGCTGTAACTGTTGTCGTGACGGCTAATGCTGCTGGTGTGGTCAGCGTTTCCATGAACGGACAGGAACTGGGCAAACTTACTTTCGGCAACTTGTCTACTTATGAACGCGGACGTGCTGTAACCCAGACTTATTATGTTGACAATATATTGCCCGACAATGAGTTCTCGATTACCAACAACACGGTAGCTTCAGAAGTAAGGTTGGATTATGTGTCGGTGATGCTCGACGACGATGAGTTGGCTTCAGGTCCCCAGTTGTCGAAAGACAATTTCCCCGTTCCCGAATACGTTTACAATATCACCAACCAAGATCATCATGCCGACTCGTTTGCCGATATGGTCATCATTATTCCGACCACCCAAACTCTTCTTGCCCAAGCCCAACGTCTTGCCGCCAAACACGAGAGCCAAGACGGGCTGCGTGTCCGGATTGTGCCTGCCGATGAACTGTTCAATGAGTTCTCAAGCGGTACGCCAGACGTCAATGCCTACCGTCGCTATCTCAAGATGCTCTATGACCGGGCAGAGACAGAGGCAGACATGCCCAAATATCTGTTGCTCTTTGGTGACGCCCTGTGGGATAACCGCATGAACACTTCTTCCCTGAAAAGCTATTCTCCAGACAACTTCCTGCTCGCCTATGAGAGCGAAAACTCGTTCAGTAAGACAGACACTTATGCCGACGACGGATTTTTCGCTTTGCTTGACGATGGTGAGGGGGCACACAGTGGTAGCGGCATGAGTGACAAATACGACATAGGAGTAGGTCGCTTTCCCGTGCGCAACGTCGTGGAAGCCAAGGCTATGGTTGACAAGACGATAGCTTATATGGAGAACAAAAACATGGGTACTTGGCAAAATATCCTCATGTTTATGGGAGACGACGGGCACAACACAGCTTCCAGTCGGGAAAACAGCATTCACATGCAGGATGCCGACAATGCCGCCAAGGTTGCCGAGGCAGCTTCTTCCGCTTTTGATGTGAAGCGTGTTATGTGGGATGCCTATACCCGAGAGTCTTCTTCTACCGGTGATTCCTACCCTGAAGTGGAACGGATTATCAAGAACCAGCAGGCGGCAGGTGCCTTGGTCATGGATTATTCCGGACATGCTGCAGAGCAAAGCATCTCGCACGAAATGGTGCTCAAGTTGAGCGATTTCAATGGATTTACCAACAAGAATTACCCTCTGTGGATTACGGCAGCCTGCGATGTGGCGCCTTTTGACGGTACTGTGCAGAACATAGGCGAGAATGCTGTGCTGAATGCCAATGGAGGAGCTGTGGCTTTCTTTGCTGCCGGCAAGACCGTATACCAGCCGCTCAACGCACAAATCAACCAAGCATTCTTGCGCTATGCACTTAATCTTATAGACGGCAAGCGTCCTACGCTGGGCTATGCCTTGATGAAGGGCAAGAATAGCCTGAGCACGACGGGCTCCCAGGCCTATATCAATAAGGTGCAGTATATTCTATTGGGCGATCCTGCTCTTGCCCTTAACATTCCCACAATGTCGGTAGTGGTAGATTCTATCAATGGGCAGGTGCCAACCTCCGAACGTAATGTTAGCATGAAAACGGGTATGGTTGTGAGTGTGGATGGACACGTAGAGCAAGCAGGCGTGGCGGTTGATGGCTTTACCGGATTGGTCAACCTGAAGGTGTTCGACTCCAAGGAACTTGTCGTTTGCAAAGGCAATGACCCGTTGACCACCGAGATATTCCAGTTCTACGACCGGCAGAAGGTGCTTTACAATGGCACGGACAGTGTAAAGGCTGGCAGGTTCCATGTTACCTTTGCCGTGCCGCAAGACATTAACTATTCCGGTGAGACTGGCAAGATGACACTTTATGCCTATAATGCGGATGGCGGTGAACAGGCGCATGGCTCTGAAGAGCGGTTTGTCGTGGCTGGTGGCGAGGCTTTGGACAATGATTCCATAGGTCCCTCTATCTACTGTTACCTTAATTCTCCGTCGTTCGTGGATGGTAGCAGTGTGAATCCGGCTCCCTATTTCGTGGCGAACATTTCCGACAAGGACGGCATCAACGCTTCCGGCAACGGCATTGGCCATGACCTGGAACTTGTCATTGACGGAGAACTTCAGAAGACCTACAATCTCAATGAGCGTTTCCAATACGACTTTGGCTCCTACACCAAAGGTACCACTTCCTATTTTATACCTGAGTTGAGTGAAGGCATGCACAAATTGAAGTTCCGTGCTTGGGATATACTCAACAATTCTTCCACTGCCGAACTCACCTTCAAGGTGGTCAAGGGGTTACAGCCCAACTTGCTCAACCTCAGTTGCACCAGCAATCCTGCCCGTACCTCTACCACCTTTATACTCTCACACGACCGTGCTGGCAGCAATATAGATGTGGAGATAGAAGTGTTTGACATGACGGGTCGTATTCTTTGGAGCCATCAGGAAAGCGGAGTGGCAGAGCAGAGTACCTATACGGTGGATTGGGATCTTACCACCAATGCGGGAAGCAAACTCTCTACAGGAGTCTATCTCTATCGTGCCCGCTTGTCGTCCAATGGAAGCGGTAAGGCATCGAAGGCAAAGAAACTCATCGTGATAGGCAATAATTAGTAACAAATAGAGTTATTAAGACATGAAACAACTCCAAAAGATATTCATTGCTGGACTTGTCCTTTTCTCATGTGTTCTCACGGCGAGTGCGCAAGACAAGAAGGACATGTTTAATCCCGAACGCACGTCTGTCACTTCTCAGACCATAGCACCCGATGCCCGTGCCGGCGGTATGGGTGACATAGGTGCCGCTACCGATCCAGACGTGGCTTCGCAATATTGGAATCCCGCCAAGTATCCGTTCACTATTTCACGTGCCGGCGTGTCGCTCAACTACACACCGTGGCTTCGGCAGTTGGTCAACGACATCGACCTCGCTTATTTGGTGGGATATTATCGCATTGGCGACTATTCTGCCGTCTCGGGTTCGCTCCGCTATTTCTCTTTAGGAGAGGTGATGACTTCCGAGAGTGATGACGCTATGACCATCAATCCCTACGAAATGTCTATCGACGTAGCTTATTCGCTGATGCTGAGCGAGCACTTCTCACTCGGCGCCGCCGTGCGCTGGATCTATTCCGACCTGTCGGACAAGTACAGCGACGACACCAAACCGGGGTCGGCCTTTGCTGCCGACCTGTCGTGCTATTACCAGAATTACCTCAATATCGGAAGTAGAGAATGTCAGTTGGGCTTGGGATTGAACATCAGCAACATCGGCAGCAAGATAACCATGGGCACTGACGATCGCAGTGAGTTCTTGCCCACCAATATGCGACTGGGAGCCTCACTGATGGTGCCCATCGACGAATATAACCGCTTCACCATAGCAGCCGATGCTAACAAACTCCTCGTCCCTACCTATCCGCAGAAGGAAACCGACGAGAGCAACGAAGACTATCAGAACCGCTTGCAGAAAGACTATTATGACGTGTCGAGTATCAGTGGCATCTTCAAGAGCTTTGGTGATGCGCCCAATGGATTCAAGGAAGAACTTCAGGAGATTAGCTGGAGTGTCGGCGCAGAATATGTCTACAATGACAAATTCTCTCTTCGTGCCGGTTATCACCATGAAAGCGAAAACAAGGGCAACCGCAAGTATTTCACCGTTGGAGCCGGTTTCAAGATGAGTGCATTCTCACTGGATGCCGGTTACGTAATTGCTACAGCCAAGAGCAATCCGCTCGACCAGACGCTGCGTTTCTCGCTCAGTTTCGACCTTGACGGCATCAAGGACTTGTTTCGCAGATAAACGGCCATGATGGTCATTCCATTTATCCATTGACAAACACAGATGATATGAAGATAAGAGTAGGATTCGGCTACGATGTACACAAACTTGTGGAAGGCCGTGACTTGTGGTTGGGCGGTGTCCGGATCGAACACCGTATGGGGCTTTTGGGACATAGCGATGCCGACGTGCTGATACACGCTATCTGCGACGCCCTGCTGGGGGCGGCCAACATGCGTGACATAGGCTACCACTTCCCCGATACGGCAGCTTCGACACTCGACATAGACAGCAAGATACTTCTTCGCGACACTATGCAACTCATTGGGGAGAAAGGCTATCGCTTGGGAAATGTGGATGCCACTGTGTGCGCGGAGCATCCCAAACTCAATCCGCATGTGGAGCGGATGAAAGCCTGTCTGGCAGAAGTCATGCAGACAGATTTGGACAATATCTCCATCAAGGCTACCACAACAGAAAAATTAGGATTCACCGGTCGCGAGGAGGGCATCAGTGCCTACGCCACCGTACTGATAGAAAAGAACTAAAAAGCATACGGCACAACTCTCAGCGAGCTGTGCCGTATTTATTTAAACTAAAAATCCTTTTCAAATCAAAGGGAACCTCACGGTCCACCTTTGTCGTCCAATTAAACAATCAGTTTAATTACCTTAATCTAATAACTAAAAACCTAAATCTATTACTACTAACCTAAACAATCTATTAACCTTTTGACGCTGCAAATTTACATTTTATTCCTGAACAATCCATACATTTCTTGTAAATATTATAGTTTATTAAGCCTTTCCTGCTGCTAAATAGCTAATTGATAGTCAGTTTGCTAAGTATGGTGTGCAATTTACAATCTATCTGCCCCCGACAGTCGCACGGCATGGGCTTCTATGGACGTGCCGTTGCGGGAAATAACGGAAAAATTTATTTTCAAACGCTTCGCTTACTCGGATTTTTGCACTAACTTTGCGGCAAAGACAAACCTTATGCGCGTACTGATAGTAAACACAAGTGAGAAAAAGGGTGGGGCGGCAGTTGCCGCCAACCGGTTAACCGAGGCTCTTATCAACAATGGAGTCAAGGCCAAGATGCTCGTGATGGAGAAACAGACTCAGTCCATATATGTTGCTTCATGCGTAAGCAGATGGTGGGGAATGCTCTGTTTCGTTCTTGAGCGCCTGGTCATCTGGATTACCAATCTCTTCAGTCGCAAGAATCTTTACACCGTTTCCATTGCCAATACAGGCAACGACATTACCCGGACACCGGAATTCCGTGAGGCAGATGTCATTCATCTGCATTGGGTCAACCAGGGCTTTCTTTCTCTTCGTTCTCTCCGCAAGATTCTCGACAGCGGCAAGCCCGTGGTGTGGACCATGCACGACATGTGGCCCTGCACTTCCATCTGCCATTATTCCTACGGCTGCATGCGCTTTCGTGACGATTGTGGCGAATGTCCATTCCTTCGTTTCCCCGGTCGGCATGACCTCTCGTGGAGGGTGATGAAGAAGAAGGCGAGGCTGATGAAAGGACGCCGTATCCACATGGTAGCGGTGAGCAATTGGCTTGCTGACCAGGCTCGGCAAAGCGCCGTGACCAAGTATCAGAACATATCGGTCATACCCAATGCCCTTTCGCTCTCCCATTTCCATGTTATTTCTCGAAGCAACAGCCGTGAACTCCTTGCTCTTCCCGACGATCGAAAAATCATTGTTTTCGGAGCCGCCTGTGTGGACGCACCCATCAAAGGGCTGCACTATTTGCTCGATGCCGTCCAGTTGCTTATCGACAGAAAGGTGTTTCGCCGCGAGCAACTCTATCTGGTGCTCTTTGGCGGCATCAAGGATGAGGCGGTCCTCCAGCGCATACCGATAGACCACAGCTATCTGGGCTTTGTCGACGAAGACGACCTTTCCGCCATCTATTCCGCCGCCAATGTGCTCGTTTCTTCATCTCTCTACGAAACATTCGGACAGACCCTCATCGAAGCACAGGCTTGCGGGTGCATCCCGGTGTCTTTCAACAACAGCGGACAAAGAGACATCATCGACCATAAGGTCAACGGCTATCTTGCCGACTACAAGTCGGTGGAGAGTCTTGCCGACGGACTTGAATGGGGGCTCAATGCCGACATCCCTGCTTCCCAGCTGCGCAACAACGTCATTCGGAAATATTCAGAGAGCGTAGTGGCCAAGAGCTACATAGAACTCTATAATCAAATAGCCAAGACAAAAGCATGATCAAGTTTACCCTCATCACCATTACCTACAATGCCGAACCGGTGCTCCTTCGCACGGTCGACAGCGTGCTCAGCCAAGACTGGCGTATGGTGGAGCACATTATCATTGACGGAGCATCCACCGACTCTACGCTCCAGATGGCGAAGGATTACATGGAACGTTCCTACGCCTCGGGCAATGGGCACGACGTGCGCATTGTCTCTGAACCCGACAATGGCATTTATGACGCCATGAACAAAGGACTTGCCCAGGCTTCAGGCGATTACATCTGCTTTCTCAATGCCGGCGATGCTCTGCCTTCCCCCGACACCTTGTCTACCATAGTCCGTCAATCCGGCATCACCTCCGGACTTTCCCGCCAGGCGTTTCCCGCAGTGCTTTACGGTGACACCCATGTGGTCGACGGCAACGGGCATTTCCTCTACCGCCGCCGACTCTCTCCGCCCGAAAACCTCACATGGCGTTCCTTCCGCCACGGCATGCTCGTCTGCCATCAGGCATTCTACGCCCGTACCGACATTGCCAGGCAGGTGCCCTACGACCTCCGTTACCGCTATTCTGCCGATGTGGATTGGTGCATCCGGGTGATGCGTCTTGCTGCCGACCTCCATCTCCCGCTGAAGAATGTGCACGCCGTCGTGGCCAACTATCTGGAAGAAGGCACCACCACACGCCATCACCGGGCTTCGCTCCGTGAACGTTATCACATCATGTGCAAGTACTACGGCACCCTTTCCACCCTGTGCATGCACCTTTGGTTCGCCATCCGCAACATTATCAAATAACTCAACTTATTATGAACAAGAAAACCATTTCATTCCTGCTGGCAGTCCTCCTCTGTTGTCTGCTTCCCTCCGTCGCCCTCTCGCGCCATGCGGCGAGTGGCGGACTGGTGGATGCCATGACCGGTGCCAGCGAACAGACCGAAGAAAAACAGCAGCCCGTGAACGGCACGGGCAATCTCCAGAAGGGAGACTACGGCTATCTCTATTGTCACATGAGCGACAAGGGCGAGTGGACAGCCTTTGCCGTTAGCCGTGACGGCTATCACTATGAAGACATCATTGGCGGCAAACCCATTTTCGACCCTGCCAAACATGCCCGTATCGAAGGTGGAACCCGCGATGCTTACATCTGCCGCACTCACGATGGCAAGGGCTATCTTATGGTGACCACCGACATGAGCAACGCCAAGTCGCGCACGTGGAACAACTTCGGCATCGACTTGCTCCGCAGCAACGACCTCGTCAACTGGACATCGGTGACGTTCGACTTCCGCAAGGGCCCCTCCATATTCTGCGATCCTGAGTCGCCAGACTGCTATAAAGACTATTCCACCATTAGCCGAGTGTGGGCACCACAGATATTCTGGGATCCCAGCTACCGCTGGAGCAACGGCAAGAAAGGCGGCTACATGATTTACTATTCCCTGCTTAACCGCAACGAGGAAGGATACGACCGTATGTACTATTCCTATGCCGACGAGACTTTCACAAAGATTACCAAGCCTCGTCTGCTCTTCGATTGGGGCTATGCCACCATTGATGCCGACATCAACTATCTGCCTTCCGACGGACTCTACCACATGCTCATCAAGAAAGAGGGCGGCAAGCCCGGCATTTATACCGCCACAGCCAAGTCGATTACCGGTCCCTGGAGCAATCCTGTGGAAGACGACTACGTGAGTTTCGAGGGCAATAAGAAATGCGAGGGCAGTTCGGCTTTCCAACTCATCGGTGACGACACGTGGCGTGTGGCATACATAGAATACTCGTCACGCCCCAAGCACTACCGCATTTGCAAGGCCGACAAATACCTTCGCAACTTTTCTGATCCTGTCGACATCGAGGGCGTGACCGGTCCGCAACACGGTTCCTTCATGCGTCTCACCAAGAAAGAGTATTTGCGTTTGAAACAATGGTCGGACAGTCAGAAAGAAAAATAGCCACACCTTATTATATACCAACAGCCCTTGGTGGCTGCTACGTTTTTCCGGCTGTTTTGTCCCATCTGTTATCTTACAGGCACACTGTTGTAGTGTAACTCGCCTATTAACGATCCGTAAGTCTACGACTAAGACATCCTTACTGGCACACTAATGAACTTTCTATCGTATAGAAATGGTCGTTAGTGTGTCAGTAACGTTTAAACGGGTAAGTCTCTTGTCGGGAATTGCCCACAGACCCAATTGCCTGATATTCCTGTTTTCCCCTTCCTTTTAGGAGTCTTCAGTTGTTGAATGTGCCTCTTTCTCTCGACGGAAGTGTAAAAATTGAACTCTTTTAACTTAATGAATGTGTGCGTACACACCGTAAGATGTTCTGTTGAAACGTACGAAATACACTTAAAAACGTGCGTTTTTGTACGTGTTGGATGATATATGTACAATTTGAATATACCTATAATAAAGGAATGTTTTATCTTTGTGACACATTTTTAGCAATCGAATACATAAAACAAAAAATAATAAAACCAGTAATCAGCCATGGGGAGAAAAGCCTCCTCTGAGCTCTTTACCTTACAAAACCATCCAAGTATGAACAATAACAAAATCCTGAAATGTTCAGTTCTACCCTTGGCATTGTGTTTCTCAACGATGACCTTCTCGCCGTTGCTCGTGCAGAAGGCAGCAGCTGAGATACAGAAAGTGCAACAGGGTGAACTTGTGAAAGGTACAGTTGTCGACGATATGGGCGAGCCCGTTATCGGTGCAAGTGTAGTTGTTGTAGGTGGCAATGCCACCTTAGGTGCCATTACCGACATTGACGGTAACTTCGCCATCAAGGTGAAGCCGGGCCAGAAACTCAAGATTACCTATGTGGGTTACAAGGAGTCTGTCGTTGTAGCCAAGCAGGGAATGAGGGTGCAGCTGAAAAGTGCTGACCAGACACTTGACGAAGTGACGGTCGTTGCATACGGCGTTCAGAAGAAAGTGACCGTGACAGGCGCTCTTTCTTCCATTAAGAGTGATGATCTGACTCGTACTCCAGTATCTTCTGTAAACAATGTGTTGGCAGGACAACTTTCAGGTGTGACCACCGTGCAGTATTCCGGTGAGCCGTGATCCGATGCCGCCTCCATTTTCGTGCGTGGTAAAGGAAGCTGGGTAGACTCTAACCCTCTTATCCAGGTAGATGGAGTGGAACGCTCCATGAGCGACATTGACCCGAACGAAATTGAAAGCGTTACCGTGCTGAAGGATGCTTCCGCCACCGCCGTTTTCGGTATTCGTGGTGCCAATGGCGTGGTGCTGATTACTACCAAGCGTGGTAAGGAGGGAAAAGCTAAAATCACGGCATCTACCTCTTTCTCCGCATTGACTCCGACAAAGATGGTTGAACAGGCCTCTTCTTACGACTACGCCAATTTCTATAACCAGATGAGAGACAACGACGGTATGAAAGCCATGTTCTTGCCGAGCGTTGTCCAGAAATTCAAGGATGGTTCCGACCCTATTCGTTTTCCGAACACACGTTGGGCTGATTACATCATGAAAGATGTGACCATGCAGACTCAAAGCAATGTCAACATCTCTGGCGGTACCAAGAACGTACGCTACTTCATCAGTGCCGGTATGTTCACCCAGGGAGGCTTGTTCAAGGGCTTTGAGCAGAGCTATGTCAACGACTACCGCTACAAGCGTTTCAACTACCGTGCCAACCTCGACCTCGATCTGACCAAGACAACTACCCTCAGCGTTAATCTGGCTGGTATGACAGACGAGGCTAAGAAGCCCTATACGAGTCAAGGTTCTTCAGGTATGATAAAGAACATCTATTATGCTACTCCATTCTCGAGCCCTGGCATTGTAGATGGACGATTCATCACAAACGGAACGAACAGTGACGATAATGCAGACGGCAATATGCTGCCGTTTATTGGCAGCAATGGTATGGCATATTACGGATCTGGATTTTCCAACACCAATGTCAACAAGCTGAGCATGGATGTGAAGCTTACGCAAAAGCTTGATTTCATTACCAAGGGTTTGTCTTGGCACATCAAGGGCTCTTACAACAGCTCCTACTCGGTGTATAAAACAGGCTCTGCTTCTATAGCCACTTATACCCCCGTATATAAAAAGGTGCTTGATGAAGACGGCAACGTTGTGCTCGATGAAAATGGCGAGCCTACGTATGAGATGCTCTACCGCAAGGCTGGCGATACGACAAACCCCTCTTACGGAACATCTACCGGCAAGGGACGCGACTGGTATGTCGAGACTGCATTCAACTATAGTCGCACCTTTGGCTTGCACACTGTATCCGGACTGTTGCTCTACAACCAGAGCAAGCAGTACTACTACAGTTCTTCCTATGCCGATATTCCCCGTACATACGTTGGTCTTGTAGCCCGCGTGACTTACGACTGGAATCACCGCTACATGGCAGAGTTCGACTTCGGTTATAACGGCTCTGAAAACTTCGCTCCCGAACGCCGTTACGGTTCATTCCCGGCCGGTTCTGTGGGATGGCTCATCAGTGACGAACCTTTCTTCAAACCTTTGAAGAAGGTGGTGTCTTTCCTCAAGCTCCGCGGTTCTTGGGGTTTGGTCGGTAGCGACAAGATCGGAACCCGTTTCGCCTATCTTCCCGATCCATACAATGTCAATCAGACGGCATTGTTCGACCGTACCAGTTATGATAGCGGCGCTTACGGATACATCTTTGGCACTCGCTATGGACAGGTTTCCGAGAATGCCAAGTATGGTGCCGTGGAAGGTGCCAAGAACAATCCTCTTGTAACATGGGAAACTGCCTTCAAGCAGGACTATGGCGTAGACATCAATTTCTTCAACGAACGTCTCCGCGCCACATTCGACTATTACCATGAGAGTCGTAAGGACATCTTCCTTAGCGACGGAACCGTTCCTGCCATTGTCGGTTTCACTCCTCCAAAGTCAAACCTCGGTAAGGCCGAATCTTGGGGCTACGAAGTGTCATTGGGTTGGAACGACAAGATTGGTGACAACTTCCGCTATTGGGCAAAGATGAACCTCTCTTACAACCAAAATAAGGTGATAGAAATGAAGGAGGCTCCCCAGAACAACGAATACCAGTACTCCAAGAACCACCGCATAGGTTCCCGCTCGCAGTTGAAGTTCTGGAAGTTCTATTATGAAGGTGCCGAGGCAGACTATGAAAAGGAATTCGGTTCACCATTCCCCAAGCAGAAGGTAGACAAGCTGCAATATGGCGATGCCGTATACGTAGACCTCGACAAGAATGGCGTGATTGACGGTAATGATAACAGCCGCGATTTCGGCTACACGGATGATCCTCAATACATTGTCGGTCTGAACCTCGGGTTCCAGTGGAAGAACTTGAGCTTCAGTGCACAGTTGACAGGTGCATGGAATGTGAGCCGTATGATTGAAGACGTGTTCCGCCAGCCGTTCAAGAGCAATAATTCAACTACCGAGGGCGGTCTGCTCCAGTATCACGTAGACAACACCTGGACCAAGGAAAACCCATCACAGGCTGCAGAATATCCACGTGCCACATGGACCAATGCCGACCAGAACTATGCCACTTCCACTCTCTATGAGAAAGACGCCAAGTATCTGCGTCTGAAGACCTTGCAGGTGGCTTACGACTTCCACTTCCCGTTCATGAAAGTGCTTGGCTTGAACCAGTTGCAGCTCTCTCTGAGCGGCTACAATCTTTTCACACTGACTCCTTACAAGTGGGGTGATCCGGAGACACGTGCTTCCAGTGCACCCTCTTACCCGCTCCAGAGAACCTATACAGCCAGTCTTAAAATCGGATTCTAAACGCAATGACCAATATGAAACTATATAACAAACTATATACAGGGTTGGCAGGCATGATGCTCGGAGCATCCGTCTTTACGGCTTGTACCGACAAGATTGCTTTCGGCAATGCCTTCCAGCAGAAACCGTCAGGCTCCACGGTGACCAAGGATACCGTGTTCAACAGTCCTACATATACAGAGCAATTCCTGACGTCTATTTATGCTTTGCAATATTACGGATTGCCCTATAATAATAAATGTGGCAACAGTGCCAGTCCGTGGACCGGTAAGTTTGACCAGCTGACAGACTGCTGGTTGATGCACTGGGATTCCAACACCATCTGGAATGAATATTATTCGGGCACGCTTGATGCCACGAAGACTCCATTGTTGAGCTACACCAACGACAATGTCTGGCAAGCTGTTCGTGCAGGTTGGTTGCTCATAGAGAATGTAGACAATGTGCCGGGCTTGTCTGAAGAAAAGAAAGCTTCATTCAAGGCACAGGCCAAGTGTCTGATTGCCGCACGCTATTTCGACTTGTTTGCCGTTTATGGCGGTCTTCCTATTGTTGACCATGCCTTTGAAGGCACGGAGTCATCCTACAATTTGCCGCGTGCCACAGTGGAGGAAACCGTTAACTTTATGGTTGGCTTGCTGGATGATGCCATCAACTCGAATGCCCTTCTTTGGGCATACGATGGCAATACAACAGAAACCGATGCTGCCAATAACACTGGCCGTTGGACCCAGGCTGGAGCCGAGGCCTTGAAGGCAAAGATTCTCACTTTCGCCGCTTCACCTCTTTATAATGCCGACCAGGGCTATTACGGCGGAACTTCCGAAGCCGAGCAGAATCATCTTGTCTGGTATGGCAATTTCGACCAACAGCGTTGGAAGCGGGCACTGGAGGCCTGTGAGAAGTTCTTTGCCGATGTGAAGAGCAAGGGACATTATCAGTTGGTCACTACCGATTATCTTGGCTTGAAGAATAGCAATGACACCTATCGTTTGGCTTACCGCCGTGGCTACATTGACCATTCAAGTCCTGAGATTCTGCATTCTGTGCGTGTGCATGGTTACGACTCTTATGGTTCCAAGTCTTATGTATGGCATGCTTGGCTCGACACCCCAGCCCGTTTGAACTGCCTGCCTACCGAGGAATACGTAGAATTGTTCCCCTGGTCTTCCGGTCAGCCATTTAATTGGGACAAGGATATGGCCTCCGGCAAAATCCAGGGTTCCAACGGCAAACTCTTCTATCAGTACAAGTCAAAGATGGGTGTGATGATTAAAACACCACAACGCGACCCTCGTCTCTACGAGGAGTGTATCGTTACAGGCCAGAACTATTCTTTGGACGGCACCACAGGAAAGGCAAATGGCGACATATATGAATTGTGGGTTGGTGGCTATGACGCCGCATCCAATGTCGCTACATGGGATGAAAACAGCAAGGAACTGAAGATGACCGAAGCCTTGTCCAAGCGTTACGCTTCAGGCTATGACTGCAACAAATATTATATAGGCACCGATTACCAGCGTACCTTCTGGACACAGTGGAGCTATCTCAGCTTGAACGAGATGTATCTGATGTATGCCGAATGTCTGGCACAATGCGACAGGCTGACGGAAGCTCTTGCACAGGTCAATGTCGTTCGCAAGCGTGTCGGCTTGGGCAATACGGAAACCTACACACCATCGCTCAAGACAGACAAGGCAGGCCTCATTGACGAAATACTCAATGAGCGTGCCCGCGAATTGGGCCTGAGCAACAATCACTACTATGACATGATTCGCTACAAGAAAGGCGAATGGATGACCAAGCCATTGCATGGATTGCTTACATTCCGTATGCAGAAGAATGCTGAAGGCCAGTGGGTACGTGTCTACCGTCCTTGGAAGGGCGACGACAAGAATGCCAACGAGGCAGAACCCTCACGCTTTGAGTATGAAAAGTTTGAAATCTCCAACCGCAAGCATGCCTTGTGGGGACAGGATCCTACGTCGCAGACTGTGACCAAATGGTTCCTTTGGCCCTTCCCGCAGACGGAAATCAACAAGGGCTACGGATTGATTCAGAATCCGGGTTGGTAATCGTTTTACTTCATTTAATACTTGAATAAGTTATGAACAAGAAAAACATATATGCGCTGTCGTTGCTGGTAGGCTCTGTCCTGCCGGTAACAGCACAGACAGACAGTCTGTCTTTTGCCAAGCAGAAGATAGAGGTCGGCGCTAACAAAGACTTCACTCGTGACCAGTCTACAGCTGCTGTCACCATTATCAAGAGCGGCAACGTGAACAAACGTTCCGCCAAGAATATAGGAAATTCCATCATCGGACAAGGGGGCAACGGCTTGGTGTCGCTTCAGAATGCCGGAACGTATTTCAGCAGCAATCCCACCTTCTATGTCCGCGGCTTGCAGAGCACCAGTTCCAGCTCTCCGCTTATCCTTGTTGATGGCATCGAGCGCAACATAACGGTAGTGGATCCCTCGGAGGTTGACCATGTGGCCATACTCAAGGATGCTGCAGCCGTGGCTCTCTACGGCAACAAAGGCATTAACGGAGTCGTGGAGATTGTCACCAAGCGAGGCAAGTATAATGCGCGTGAGATTACGGTCAACTATGACCATCTGTTCAATTATCAGATAGATCGTCCCAAGTTCATCAATGCCCAGACTTATGCCAAGGCGATGAATGAGGCAGTGGGTTATGAGTCGCCCGGCACGGTGAAATACACGCCTGAAGAAGTGGAAGCTTTCGGTAGCGGCAAATTCCCCGATCTCTATCCCAACGTAAACTGGGTTGACGAAACCTTCCGTCATCACGGAGTTACCAATAAGATTGGTGCCGAAGTGACTGGCGGCGGTGATAAGTTCCGTTACTACACAGGCATCAACTTGCTGTCTGACAAGGGATTCATCAAGAATACCACAGACGACAACAACAATAACACGCAAGACAAGTATGTGAGAGCCAATCTTCGCATCAACTTGGATATTGACTTGACACCGACCACGCTCTTGAAGGTGAATACCCTGGGTATGCTGAGTGAAATGTCACGTCCCGGCGGTGAAAGCTTGAACCTTTGGAGCTTGCCTTATTCGCTTCCTTCTGCAGCCTTCCCTATCAAGTTCAAGAGTACAGGCGATTGGGGTGGCAGTTCCACATGGTCAGGTGTGAACAACCCGATAGCCAACACAGCTGGTGCCGCCTACTATAAAATCCATGAGCGCTCACTCTTTGCCGATATGACTCTCAATCAGGATTTGGGCATGTTCTGGAAGGGCTTGAGTGCTACAGCACGTATGGGCTACGACACCTATTCCACCATTTATGAAGACCATAGCAAGGAATTTGTTTACGGTTTCTACGCTCCGTCTTCCTGGGCTGACGGCACACCAACTGCAGGAGCTTATTCCACTGGCGGCAAGGCTGGTACTCAAGGCACAGGTGCCAATACGAAGGCTTATGAGCGCAGGTTCCATTTTGATGGCGGCTTGAATTTCGAACGCTATATCACGCCTCTGGATTACCTCTTCTCATCCTTGAAATATGTCTACGAGTATGAGGACTATACAGGACTGAACACTACCGTATACCGTCAGAATGCCACATGGCTTACGCACTATGCCTATAAGAACCGCTACATTGCAGAAATGGCTATGGTGCTGACAGGTTCCAGCCGTTTGGCTCCCGGCGACAAGTGGTCGTTCGCTCCAACCTTTAGTGGAGCGTGGGTAGCCAGCAATGAAAACTGGATGAAGAACGTGAAGTGGGTGAACTTCCTGAAGTTCCGCGCTTCTTACGGCCGCATAAACGCAGATTATCTGCCCGGTTCCAATATGGATGTTTGGACCTATTACACACAGTATTACACCACCAATGGTGTGACCTATCCTTTCGATTCGGGTTATGGTTCATCGTTCGGCGGTACGACCATCGGTCAGTTGGCAACTGCCAATCCTACTCACGAGAAGTCTGACAAGTACAACATCGGTCTGGACGCCACTCTCTTCGGTGGTCTCGATCTGCAGATTGATGCCTACTATCAGCGTCGTTCAGACATCTGGTGCGACGGCTCGAGTGTCTATGGTGCCATTATCGGAAGTACCAAGTCAGACCAGTCGTTCGGCGCTCCTTATGTGAATCAGGGACGTGTCAATCACTGGGGCTTTGAGGCCGCTGCCGACTATACCCGCAAATTCGGTGATGTGCAGTTCAATATCGGGGCCACAGTAGCGCTCAACAAGAGCAAGATTAAGGATATGGCTGAAGAACCGAGAGCCTACAGCAATCTGGTGCGCACAGGTAGCCCCATTAGCTATATTTCTGGATTGAAAGCCATCGGACTTTTCCAGAGCAAGGAAGAAATTGCCAACAGTCCGACGCAGACTTTCGGCGATGTGCTTCCTGGCGACATCAAGTATGAAGATGTGAACCATGACGGCAAGATTGACAACAACGATTATGTACGCATCGGCCACAGCACTGTTTGTCCAGAACTTTACTACACTTGCCATATAGGTGCCGAGTGGAAAGGTTTAGGATTCGACGCCATGTTCCAGGGAGTTGGCAGATATTCAGCCATGCTCAACACGTCTGGCTATTACTGGGGATTGGTCAACAACACCTCTCTCTCCCAGTATGTGTATGACAACCGTTGGACAGAACAGAATCCTAATGCCGAGTTCCCTCGCTTGAGCAGTTCTTCCAACAAGAACAACTATGTGGCAAGCACCTTCTGGCTTCGTGACCGTTCTTTCTTCAAGCTTCGCAATGTGGAAGTTTACTACAACTTCTCCAAGAATCTCTTGAAACAGACCGGTTTCATCAATGCCGCCAAGTTGTACGTACGTGGTACAGACCTCTTCACGCTTGATCACCTCAATTCGGTTGATGCAGAATACTTCGGTGCTGCCAGCCCATTGACCCGTAGTGTGATTGTGGGAGCGTCGGTAACTTTCTAAACAAGTTTAAAAAGATAAGATTATGAAACTGAAAAATATATTATTCGCCACCACATTGGGCGTAACGGCCTTGAGTTCCTGTTCAGACAAGATGGACTACAAGGAATACAATGGCTATGATGCGGAATATATCCAGAAGATGTTCAGTCGTGTGGGTGGTCTGATGACTTATATATATAGTGACTTTGACAATGATTGGGGCAACTATGGAGGTGCAGTGCTTGGTTCGGCAACCGACGAGTCTGTCTATTCGCATCCCGGTGCAGCCATAGAGGACTTCTATAATGGTTCCTGGAGCCCGACCAACGCTTACCAGAGTGTATGGAATACGGCATGGAACGGAATTTCCTATTGCAATTTGGTCCTCGACAAATTTATGGGGCTGACCTTTCCTGAATACACGCTCGATGTGCACTATAAGGAAGAGATGGCACAGTATCAGAACTATGAGTATGAGGCACGATTTGCCAGAGCCTATTTCTATTTTGAGTTGGTGCGCCAGTACAAGAATGTGCCTTTGAAACTACATGATATGACGGCGGACGAAGCCAACAAAATTCCTCAGTCGTCTTCGGACGAAGTGTTCAAGTTTATTGATGATGAGTGTGCCGAGATTCAAGATAAAATCGTAAAGGATTACACCGCCGTGGGTTATCCTTCTGTGGCTGAAACTGGCCGTGCCGGCAAGTTGGCTGTTATGGCACTCCGTGCTCGTGCCGCTCTTTATCATGCCAGCCCACTGTTCAATACCAATAATGACAAGACCTTGTGGTTCACGGCAGCCAAACTTTGCCAGGACGTACTCGATGAAGCTCAGAACGAAGGCAAGTCGCTCGCAAAAGATTACAGCAAACTCTTCCTGGCCGACGGTATGAAGGACGTGGATACACAAAAGGAATTCATCTTCGGTAGCCGTTCTACAACAGCCCGCAATACTTTTGAGAAGTATAACTTTCCAATAGGTATGGAGAATGCCGGTGGCGGCAACTGTCCTACACAGAACCTGGTGGATGCCTTTGAAATGGCCAATGGTAAGGCCATCAATGAAGAAGGAAGCGGTTATGACCCGCAGAATCCTTACAGCAATCGCGACAAGCGCCTGTCCTGGATTGTGGCTTGCAATGGAGAGCAATGGCCTAATTCCATCAAATCTCCATTGGAAACGTATGTCGGCGGAGCTAACTCCTCAAGTGTAACCTATGGCACACCTACCAGCTATTATCTGAAGAAGTATGTGAACCCGACATTGGTGATCGGCAACACGAACCCCGGCACAGCCGCACACATTTGGGTCATCTTCCGCTTGGCGGAGTTCTATCTTGATTATGCCGAGGCTGTAATGAATTTCACAGGCGACGGCTACACCAAGCCTCAGGGCCTGAAGTACACAGCAGCCCAAGCCATTAATGTGGTTCGCAAACGTGCAGGCCAACCCGATATGGAAACAGGTCTCGCTTTTGGCGAGTTCAAGAAAAAGTATGAGAATGAGCGCTTCGTGGAACTTGCCTTTGAGGGACACCGTTTCTTCGACCTCCGTCGCTGGAAGAATGCCCCTGAGTATCTTACAACTATCCGCAAGATGACCATCACAAAGGCAGATGACGGTACACTGACATTTACCCCGGGTGTGCTTGAAACCCGCACATGGGAGAACAAATGGTATCTGTTCCCGTTCCCCCAGAAAGACGTGCTCAATTGCGGATACACACAGAACGAGGGTTGGTAAGACCATAACTTGATGGGTTGGGGATTGTTCCCCAACCCATATATAACAAACGAATCATTATTTATAAATTCTAAAATCAAGAACTATGAGAAAGTTTTATCTCTTAATTGTGGCGCTCTGCGTGATGGCATTGAGCGCACAGGCTGGTGTCAAGGTTCTTTACAACCAAAACTACCAGACAGTATCTGATGCTTCGGCCTCAGGATGGGTAGGTCAGGTGTCTGACGGCTTATCTATAGGCAGCACTGATGACGGTACCAAGTTTGTACAGTATTCTACGGGAGCCAACAACGACCGTTCTGCCCATTTGATCTGGGGCAGTGACTTGCTTTCGGGCGTTTCTTCTTATACATTGACTTTTTATTTCAACATTGTTCAGTTTGGCCAAAATCACACTACCAGTGAAATAGCTGTCATGTCTGATGAAAACACTTGTGTTGACGGTCCTAATTCCAACTTCCGTTACCCGTTTATCACCAAGAACAAGGCCAATGAAGTGAACAACAACTGGCTCTTTGATTTGACACAGTTGGCACAATACGACGCCGACAACAAGCAAACAGGTATTTCGGCTACTGGTGACCAACCTTTCGCCGTCAATGGTGACTCTACCAGCACGGTTAAGTTGACTGCAGGAATGTTCTATTGCGTAACGTTAAATGTAGATACAGAGGCAAAAACCGTGGAATACGATGTGTCAACGGTAGCCGGTGAAAACGTGACATCAGGTGTCTATGAGGTGAAAGACGATCGCAACATGAGTGCTACAGGTCTTTATTACTTGGGTGGCCGCTACCAGAACATCGCTCGATTCACTGAAATCAATATCCAGACTGAGGTCGGAGGAGATTTCGCCAACAAACCAACTGCTTCTCTGGTCGGCATCAACAACCAGCAGCGTGTTTACAATTTAGGTTTCATGGAAGGTGAAACGCTCCATTATATCTATAATGGTGGCGAGGAGCAGATCATTTCTTACGATGATTGTGACGGAAACTATGTTTGGAGCAACAACCCCAACTATAATCCTGATAAGGAGGATGCCGTTACTGATGCTTGTTCTAACGGAACCCTGGAAATCTGGACAACTGTGGGCGATGCGACCTCTGAACACGAGACTGTAGAAGTGGCCAATGACTTGGTTGCTTTGCCTGAAGCAACGGCAGCTATAGTGAATGTTGAAGTGGGCTATGGCAAGACCTATAAGTTGACCGCAAACAATGCAGACGTTCCTTTGCAGCCAACTCTATTCCTTGATTATACTTTTACTCCGGAAAGTGGTGATGTGTTGACTGGCAAGAACTTGGCTTCTGGTTCTGAAGTGAAACTTCCTGGCAAGGGTATTCTCACAGTCACAACAAAAACATTGGGTTATGCATCTGCAACCACAACCATAGAGAACAATATCGAGTATGAAATCTCTAAGGATTTCAATTTCGCCCACATGGGTGAGGCTGATTTCAGCAAGGCAGGCTTCTCTGCAGACGGCAATGTTACCGGTAACTATGCCACTTATGGACGCCTTTACTATTATGATGCCGCCAGCTATGGTGAGACAGAAGACGAGCACAAGGCTGCTAAGGTGACATACAGCGAGATTCCTCAGTTCACCAAGAAATCTTCTGAGTTTAAAGACGGTGTTCTTGTTGATGGTGTGACATTTACAGCTACTCCTTCCGTAAACGTCCATTTCTATCAGGGCGTAGGCGTGGCTCTTGAAGGAAGAAAGGGCGATGACCTGTCTGGTTCTTGGATTACTTCTCTTTATCTTACTGTAGACGGTGCTCAGGAAAGTGACATTGTGGCTGTAAGTGGCTATAACAACTATGGTTCTAATGCATTGCATCCGGTTGTTGCCGACCTGGCTGCTTTCCTTGCAAGCGACAATGCTCCTGTGACAAGCATTCTGAAAGGCACTGACCAGATCGGTCTTTACCGCATTTCCGACTGCTTGGCTCGTATTTGCGTTTACAGCGTGAAGGGTGGAACAGGCATCAAGGATGTGAATGTTGCCGAGAAGGTGGCCAAGGAAGATGTTTACTACACCATCAGCGGTGTTAAACTCCCAGCAAGACCAACCCAGAAAGGCATTTACATCAAGAATGGCAAGGCTGTAGTAATCAAGTAATGATAAGAATTATTCTGTGAAATGCAGAATTTAGAATAACATTCCATTCCGGGAGGGTAAGTCATGAAAAGCGTACCTTCCCGGGATTTTGTCTTTAAATAAACAAGAACGTATGAAAAAGATTGTGACTACGGTAATGGCATTCCTGCTCACCATGTCGGCACAGGCACAGCGCACAGCCGACAAGCTGGATCGCGGTCTGGTGGCAGTGAAAACGTCTGGTGGCGTGTTTTGTTCCTGGCGTATCAATGGAGAGGAGTATTATGACGTGGCATATAACCTCTATCGAGATGGGGTGAAGCTCAACTCCGAACCATTGACCGTTTCCAATTATACAGATGCATCGGGTACTGTTTCAAGCAAGTACACTGTTAAAGCTGTGGTTAGAGGACAAGAACGAACCACTGCTTCTGCAGCCGTTACCCCTTTGGCTAATAATTATAAGGAAATCAAAATTGCCGAGGTTCCGTCCAATATTGACGGAAGTAATATTTCCGGTGACTATGAGCCCAACGACGCCATTGTGGCTGACGTGGATGGAGATGGCGAGATGGAAATCTTGCTGAAGCTTCGCAACACCAAGGATGCCGCCAACAGTTACCCTGTTGACGGCAAGGACTTTGATATCATACAGATATATAAGCAGAATGGCAAATTGCTGTGGTGGATTGACTGTGGCCCTAATATGGTTGATTTCCAGAGCAATGAAATCAATATCGCTGCCTATGACTGGGATCAGGACGGCAAGGCCGAATGTGTGCTCCGTGGAGCCGACGGTATGGTCATTCACATGGCCGACGGCACTACCAAGACCATTGGTGATGCCAGCGTGAACACACGTGGCGACTTGGTGCGCTCTTCTGCCATGACTTTCACCCATACGGGAGCTGAATACCTTCTCTACCTCAACGGTGAGACTGGCAAGCCTTATTCTGTCAGCGAATATCCCTTGAAACGGTTGGAGAGCGGTGAAACCAATCTGGAAAAGGCGTGGGGCGACGGATATGGTCATCGCAGTTCCAAGAACTTCTTTGGCGCTCCTTATCTCGACGGTCGCAAGCCGAGCATCTTCCTTGCACGTGGCATCTATACCCGTCACAAGATGATTGCTTATGATGTAGATCCTGCAACACATGAACTGAAGGAACGTTGGCGTTGGGTGAACAACACGCCGGGCAGTCCTTGGTATGGACAAGGCTACCACAACTATACCATAGCAGATGTAGACTGGGACGGAAGAGACGAGATAGTGTTCGGGTCAATGGTGATAGACGACAACGGACATGGGCTGAGCACCACCGGTCTGGGTCATGGTGATGCCCATCATGTAGGCGATTTCAATCCCTATGTTCATGGACAGGAAATTGCAGCCTGCAATGAAGACCGTCCTTCCAACAACTATCGTGATGCTACAACCAGCAAGATTTATTACCGCTTGGCTGGAGGCTCTGACGATGGGCGGTCCATGGCAGGTAATTTCACGGATAATGTCGTTGGCGGACAGTTCTACAGCGGTCATGAGAGCAGCTTGATTGGGTGTGTTTCCAATAAAAGTACAGGACTGCCTACCAATAACGTAACACTGAACTTCCGTATCTATTGGGATGGTGATTTACTCGACGAGACGTTTAATGGTATGGAAGTCCGTAATTCTGCGGGCGTTATCTATAAATACGGCAAGGGGAAAATAGAAACTTTCACGGGTGCACTTACCAATAACGATACCAAGGCTACCCCCTGTTTCCAGGGCGACATCTTTGGCGATTGGCGTGAAGAGGTAATTATGCGTTCCGCCGACAACAAGAGCATACGCATCTATACCACCACCATACCTACGGAACATCGCAATTACACATTGTTGCATGATCCACAGTATCGCAACGCCATGATAACCCAGATGAATGGCTACAACCCGACTCCTCATGTGAGTTACTTCCTCGGTGAAAAGGAAGGCATCACCATGGCTCCTCCCGCACCTATCATGACCGACAAGACTGAAGTGGCAAACGGCGGCAGTATCACCTCGGTTACCAACGACAAGCAAGTGATTCTTGCCGAGACTGGTGATGCCACAGTCAACGTAGCCGATGGCGCTTCTCCTTATATTTTCTTCGACAATGCTCCTACTTGGGTGCAAGGTCATGACGACAATGACAACATTACGACCACGACCTATAAGCACACCCTTACAGGCGGTGCCTTTGCCGGTGAGATGCGCCTTGTGAAATTGGGCGACGGTGAACTGACTTTGCCTACGGTAGAGCAGAAATATACAGGCAATACCGAGGTGTGGGCAGGTACAGTCAATTTCAACGGAACCATGATCGGCAGTCATGTATGGTTGAACCGCTTCGCCGTTCTCAATTCCGATGGTGGCAAGTTCCCCAAAGGTATTGAGGCAGACTATGGTGCCACGATTCGTCCTGGTGGCGCATCAAAAGTGGGAAAGATAGAAACCAATGAACTGAAACTTAACTTCGGTTCCATCGTAGAGTTCGATATTGACACCAATGGCAATGCCGACCAGCTGGTGGCAGACGCCATGAAGATAGAAAAGAAAGATTGGACTGATGGACCAGAGTATCTTGCTCCCCGTTTCAACTTCATTCTCCCGGAATCTCTTACAGCAGGTACCTATCAGTTGGCCAAAGTAGGAAAGATTGAAGGCAATTTGAACGACATAGTCCTTACAGGAATGAAGGGACACAAGGCTTCTCTGAAGTATGAAAACGGTGCGATTTCGCTCGTCGTTGAAGATATGCGTGCCGCAACCTCTGTTGTTTGGACTGCCGAGGAAGACAATACTTGGCAATTGGCAGAAAAGAGTAACTTCAAGAAGCAGGCTGACAGTGCTGCTGACGTCTTCGTGTCTGGTGACCATGTCATTTTCAATGATGAGGCCAAGAACACTACGGTTCAGCTGACGGCAGATGTAGCCCCCGCAACCGTTGAGTTTGACAACACCAACGTGGAATACACTTTGACAGGCAGTCATTCTCTTATTGACAATGTGGATATTGTCAAAAACGGTGATGGTAACGTGAACATTACGAATGAAAACACGTTCAAGGGATCTGTTACGTTGAACAAGGGAAGTCTTACCGTCAATACACTGGGTCAGGTGGATGGCGTGAATACTGGAGCCTTGGGTCTCTATACTAACAAGGTGACCCTCAACGGCGGCACATTGATACCTGCCAAGACGATGACCACTGCTCATCCTGTGGCATTGGGCAGCAATGGTGGTACTATCAATACTCCAAGCAATGTGACTATGACCATGACCGGTTCCATCAGTGGAACGGGTAACGTGTTGACAAAGGAAGGTGATGGCACCCTCGTTCTGGCTCCGTCGGCCAGCTACAGCAAACTGATTGTCAATGGTGGAACCGTGAAGAGTTCGGAACCTGGTTCAACCAGACATGCCTATCCAACAACGATTGTGTTGAACGATGCAACGCTGAGAGATGCCGATGATATAGGAACGGAAAGTTCTTCCTCACATACGGCCAACGTTGAAGTGCCGGAAGGAAAGTCGTATTGGTATCTTGATTCCCGTTGCAATTACAGCGGTACGTTGAAGGGGGCTGGAACCTTGAATGTGGGCGTTACGAGTGTGCGCTCCTATATGAAAGGCAATTGGTCACAGTTTACAGGTACCGTGAATTTCAATGCAAGCAAGACCGGCCAGTATACTCCTCAACTTGTGTGGGATAATACCTATGGCTTGAAGAATGCCACGGTTGGTGTGTACTGTGATGTTTCCAACAACGGCAAATCTGTTACATTGGGTAATCTTGTCGGCAATGGACAATTGTCCGGCAAAGGTACTTGGACCATTGGCAGCTTGAACGAAGACGTCAAGTATACTGGAAAGATTGACGGAGGAAAGATTGTCAAGACCGGCGACGGCGTATGGACGATGTCTTCGCTGCCCACCAATCTTTCGGGCGCATCCTCGGTGAATGGTGGTGTGCTTAATTTAAGCAATTCTGCCAAGAAAGAGCATTTCTTCGGTTCCTATTCAACGACAGTATCGGGTACTGGAACATTGGCTGGTCAGGCACTGCTGTATGGCATTACCGTTAATGCCGGCGGCACGTTGAAGCCCGGAAACTATACTTCTTCCATTCCTACAGGTTCACTGAAGACAACTTCCGGCGTGTTCTGTTACGAAGGCTCAAAGGCGAAGTTCTTCTTATATAACAACAGAAATAGTGCCACAAGCCGTTCTTATCTGGAGGTCGGCGGAACATTCCAACTGGATGGAGACCTTGTGGTTGAGGCATATTCCAAGTATGCTCCAAAGGTTGGTGACAGTTTCACTCTGTGGACTGCTAACAACTTCATGGGTACCCCTTCAAGTGTCACTCTGCCGGAACTTCCTTCTAATCTCGCATGGGATACTTCGGAATTGTGTAAGCCGACAGGTGTTCTTAAGGTTGTGGCTGCCACAGGCATATCTCAATTGGATGCCAACGATGAATTCACAGGCTCCGTTTATACCGTGGGCGGCGTGAAGGTCGGTGAACTGACCACATCCAAGGCTACTGCCCTGAAAGACCTCAAGTCGATGGGCGTTGCCAGCGGCATCTATTTCATCCGTGTTGCGGGAGAAACATTGAAGTATACAGTGAAATAAACTTGAAACATGAATAAATACATTCATTTCATGGCATGGAGCCTTGTCGCCATTTTGGTGGCGATAGGCTTCAATGCCTGTTCTGAAGAGTCTACTTCAAATGGCGCCTATGCCAACGTAAAGGCAACTTTCGACAAGATGAAAGGAAACTACAAGGGTAAGTTTTCCAAGGCAAATGGTACGCTTCAGGAACTTTCGTTCTCCATAGATCAGCAGGCTAATGTAGTTGTCGCGTCCTTTCCGTTAGACAACGTGATGGCGAAACTTTATCCTAACGATCACGAACATGTGACTTATTCGGGCGAGGCTTTAAACTATACTTGTCCCATTGACAGTGTGGGTATTCCAGCCGATGGCCAGTTGAGTTTCGTCACAAGTGCCGACTTGACCAAAAGCAGGGTGGATTTTTCTTACACGAAAGACAATCTGTCGCATAACGGTTACATATTGGTGAAGGCTAAAGGGGTTTATAACTCCCTGATGAATTCGTTGTCCGTCAATTTCATTGTGACGGATTTGATAGTTGACAATACTGACTATACGTCAGCCTTGTGCCCAATAAATACTTACATAGACATTGCACAGCACCAATAGAACTGCTGGCAATCAAACAGAAAGGGTCCCTGCGGATTTTCCGCAGGGACCCTTTCTGTTACTTCCCGTATTTGCTTGGCGGCATACCATACTTGCCCTTGAAGCATCGGTAGAAGTAGGTGGCGTTGACGAAGCCCACGCGTTCGCTTATTTCGGCTATGGTTTGTTCACCTTTCACAATCATTTGGGCAGCGAGGGTGAGGCGTTCATTCTGTATATAGGTGTTGGGTGACACGCCCATAATCTCCTTGGTGCGGTTGTAGAGTTTGGTGCGGCCCATGTTCATCAGTTCCGCCAATTTGTCCACGTTGAACTCCTGGTCGCCAATGTGCTGACTGACGATAAGTTCAAGACGCTCCTTGAACGTCTTGTCCACTGCCGACATGAGAATCTGGGAGGGAGCGTCTTTCCCCGTATCTTCCTTTTGCTCCTTTCCCTTCTTTGTCGCATGTTGCTTCTTGTCGGCAGCAATAAACTGCAGGGCGCGTGCCACGAGCAGTTTGAAGTCGCATGGCTTGACCATGTAGTCGTCCACAAACGACTTGTAGGCTTTCAGCTTGTGACTGGCATCGTCGTAGGCAGTAAGCATGATGAACGGAATGGATTGGGTTTCGGGACTCGACTTCAGTGCCGAGGCTATTTCATAACCGTTCATTTCAGGGAGCATGATGTCGCAGATGACCAGTGCCGGATGCTCCTTGACCACAGCCTCGTAGCCGTTCTTGCCGTTCATGTAGCCTTGCACGTTGAAGTAGACCGACACCTCTTTCTTGATTTGTTCCATCATGTCGGGATCGTCCTCAATGATTATTACGTTGACATCGTTGATGGGTTGTGGCATCATCTCCTTTACCAGGTCGTCAGCCTCCGTGGCATCAATGGATTTTGTGTCGATGGCTATGTTGTCAATGCGTTCCTCTTCCGTGTAGGCACTGTCATCCATCGGTATGGCAACCGTGAAGATGCATCCGCCGTCTTCGCTTGCCTTTTGATAGCTGAGGCTTCCTTTGTGAAGCATCGCCATTTGGTGTGCCGTATAGAGTCCGATGCCCATGCCGCCACGCGACACGTAGCCGTGCATGAAGGGCTTGAACAGTTCGGCTTCCTGTTCCTTGCTGATGCCGGGTCCGTTGTCGGCAACTGTGATGAGCAATATATTGCCTGAAGGAGCAATCTTCAGGGTGACGATGCCTTTCTCTGGAGTGTATTTCACGGCATTGCTGAGCAGGTTATAGACAATGGCCTCCATCTTTTGATGGTCGAAATACAAATCGCACGTCTTGGCAAATGGCGTGAATGTCATCATGATGTTTTTTTGCCGTGCCATAGTCCACAAGTCCTGATAGATGTCTTTCACGAAAGCAATGATGTCTCCCTTCGATACGGCAAGCCGCATGTTGTCTGTGCTCACCTTGCGGAAGTCCATCAGTTGGTTGACCAGGCGCATTAGCCGGTGCGTCCCGCGGTTGATGGCTTGCAGTGTAGACCTCGACACATTTCCTTGCCCATTGCTTGTTATCTTGTCCACGGCATTTTGTATGATGGTGATGGGGGTACGGAATTCATGCGAGATGTGCGTGAAGAAATCAATGCGGAACTCGGAAATCTGTTTCTCCATGGCCATCTGTTGGTGCAGCAACATCCGCTCTCTTCCGCTCTTGTAGATGTAGTAGACGGAGGTACCGATGGCGAGCAGATAAAATATCCATGCTAACCAGGTGTTGTACCATGGTTCGCGAATGACGATGTGGAGCACTGTTTCTTCGCTCCATTGGTTGTCACTCCTGAGCATACGCAGATGGAGGGTATAGTGTCCGGGTGAGAGGTCGCTGTAGTCAGCGTGGTTGACGCTCGTGGCAGGGCGCCATGAGTCGTCCACGCCGTCGAGGTAATATTGAAACAGTGTGGACTGCCGTTGTGGATATTCAAAGCTGGAGAAGTATATGGATAGCGTGTTCTTATCGTGCGGCAATTTGATTTCCCTTGTGTGGCTCAAGGCCTCCGAGAGAAGCTGCAGGTCTTTCTCGTCGTAGATGGACACGCCGTTGATGGACAGATCGGTCACGACAGCGCGCTTTTCCGTACTTTGTGTCGCTGCCTCTTTTTGCGGATTAACCACGGCCAGTCCGTTGGCTGTACCGAAAAGCATACGGCCATCGGGCAGTGTGGCCGAACAGTTCTCGCTGAATGTGTTGCCGTTCATCACGTCACTCAGCATGTAGGTCTTGACCTGGCGTACACGGTGGTCAATGCGCGACATGCCTTCTTCCGTTCCCACCCATATATATCCGTATCGGTCTTCGCTAAGCTGGCGTACATTGTTGTTGACCAGTCCGCTATTGGTGTTGTATATCTTGTAGCTCAGTTGGTGGCCCTTGGCGTTATAGGTGCACCTTGCCACGCCGCCGACGAATCCAAACCATATAGATCCGTCGTGGGCTGCAAGTATGCAGACAATCTCATCGTAGGGAAACTTGCCGTTGTAGGTGTTGAATATTTCGAACGACCGGTCGCTGACGTGCCGCTTGCGGGTGTCAACCATATAGATGCCTTTGTCGGTGGCCAGCCACAATAAACCGTTCTTGGTAAGCTGCAGGTCGTGTATGCGGCTTTCGCTATTGTTGCGGTTGAGCAGGGAGGCGAACTTCAGTTTTCCGTAGTCGAGTGTCTTGCCGATGGGCGGTGTTAGCAACAAGCCGCTTTCCCATGTAGCTATCCATGTACGTCCGTATTTGTCGGTGGCAAAGTCGTAGATGCTGTTGGACGGCACGTGGTGCACCTTGTCACGTATCTGGTATCTGATGCCGTCAAGAAACAGACCGGCACCCTTGGTGCCTATCCACGTGTGTCCGCTTGGCGTGGTGTGGTAGGCGTAGACACAGGCAGGCGTTTCACCGGCCAATTGAATAGTGCCGCTTTGCGGGTGATAGGTATAGAGCTTGTTCTCTTTGGTGCTGAGCATCACCTTCTGTGACGTCGCCACGTCAAGATGACGCACCAGATTGCTCCATTCGCTGGGGTCGCCTGGTTCGGGCTTCAGATATTCCACATCATATCCCACCTCCTCCTTGAGGCAGAAGATTCCGTTCTCGGAAGATATCCAGATGGTGTTGTCCTTGCTGATATAGATGTTCAGCAGAAAGTTGGAACTGATGACAGGGTGTGCATCGTAGGCAGAAAACTGCTGCAACTGGTCGTCGTGTGGGTCGTAGATAAAGAGTCCGCCACCATAAGAAGCAATGAAGAAGCGTCCTTTGTGGTCACGTTCCACGGTGAAGATGCGGTCGCGCCCGTTGATGTAGTTCTTGTTGTCGAGCAGGTGGAGTTGTTTCTTCCATCCTTTGGGACCGAACAGATAGAGGTTGCCCTGTTTGTCGTTGAGGCACTTGTAGCCGGGAATGGAATTCTTCTCCATGGCGTATGGAATCTGTATTTCTGAGTGGGAGAATACGCCTGTCTTCAAGTCCATGCGGAAGGTCTCTTGCTCGGTGAATATATACCATGCGCCGTTCCATATCATGGAACTCCTTGACTTGCCGGCAAAGCCCGTCATGGAGGGTAGGTGTGACTTTCGTGCCAAATGTCCGTCCGTACGGTATAAGTAGGCGTCGCCTTCTTCCGTGAGCATGGCGAAATAGTCAGCTCCAGTCGTGGTTGTTTTGATGTGCTTGCCTGTAGCAATGGCAGTACGCTTGCCGTTGGGGGCTATGCGCACCACACCCCGTGCGGTGGAAATCCAAATGTTGTGGTGGGCGTCTTCATCCACGTTCAGTTTTTCCAGGCTGGGCAACTGGCGGTTGGCGGTTGTGTAGTCGTGGATGGAAAACTCTCCATTATTATATTTAATGTGGCGCACGCCGTTCTTGGCATCAAAGAGCCACATGCCGTTGGAGGCCTGGTAGCGGTTGAAATACTGTCGTTCGCAGTCGTTGCAGTTTGTGTAGTCACGGAACTTGCCCAATCTGAGGTCGTAGCAATACAGGGTGTGCTGCGGCGTGTAGGTCCACAGTAGCTTGTCTTTGGGGGCGCAGAACAACAGTGACAGATGTGAGGAAGTCTTTTGGCTCGGGTCGTGACTCATCGAGCGGAAGGTGAGAAACGAATAGCCGTCGTAGCGTGTGAGTCCGTTGGACGAGGCTATCCACATGAAACCGTCATCGTCTTGTATCACGCTGTTCACCGTGTTGCCCGGCAATCCGTCTCTCACCGACAGGCGTTCGCCCCGAAAATGTATGACGGCGGATTCTGCAAGGGCAGAACAGAGAAGAAACAAAAGTGTGAATGTGGTATATGTCTTTTTCATTTGAATGTGCGTAAGTTTGTGGCTACAAACTTACGCATATTTTTTCTTTTATAAGAACCTTTTGTCGGGAAATGTACAAATCGTACGCACTTGGCACAGGAATATGTGAATGTTATTAATGATTTTCGTACAATTGTATAATAACAAAAAGGGCGGTTTCTCCTAATTTTGCATTCAAACCAATAATAACAAACTCTTATGAATATCAAAATTCTCTCCGTCGCATTGGCACTTTGTCTTTCCTTGAATGTCAATGCAAAGAAAGTGAAGAAAGATGTTTTCCCTGACGGAACCCCTGTTCCTGCATGGTTCAGCGATACTGCAAGGGTGGATGTGAGCACTCTTGGCAAGCAGTATGTCATCACGGATTATGGCGTGAAGGCCGACAGTACCATTGTGCAGACCGAGGCTATTCAACGTGTCATTGACGAGGCTGCCCGGCAGGGTGGCGGTGTCGTGGTCATACCACAGGGCACATTCCTCAGTGGTTCGCTCTTCTTCAGGCAGGGCACACACCTGCATGTGGCAGAAGGTGGCAAGCTGAAAGGTGTGGATGCCATCAAGTATTACAAGATTCTGAAGACCCGTATGGAGGGGCAGACGCTTAACTATTTTGCTGCCCTGGTGAATGCCGACGGATTGAATGGCTTTACCATTTCGGGCAAAGGCACCATTGACGGTAACGGCAAGCGTTTTTGGGAAGAGTTCTGGATTCGCCGCAAGGTGAACGCCAAATGCACCAACCTTGAGGCACTGCGTCCGCGACTGGTCTACATTTCCAACAGTACGAACGTTACCGTGCAGGATGTGCGCTTGCACAACAGTCCCTTCTGGACCAACCACCTTTATCATTGCGACCATGTGAAGTATATCGGCTGCGACATCTTTGCGCCCACCACTGGCGTGAAGGCTCCCAGTTCCGATGCTATCGACATAGATTTCTGCCACGACATCCTGGTGCAAGGCTGCACCATGAGTGTCAACGACGATGCCGTGGTGCTCAAGGGTGGCAAGGGTACGTTTGTAGACAAAGACCCCACCAATGGCCCCAATTATAATGTTATCATCCAGGACTGTAAGTATGGCGTGGTTCATGGTTGCCTGACGTTGGGCAGCGAATCTTTCCAGGACCGCAACATCATTCTGCGCCGCTGCAGCATCAAGAACGCCAACCGTGTGGTATGGTTCAAGATGCGCCCTGACACACCGCAGAAATATGAGTACACCACGGTGGAAGACATCACCGGCAACTGCAACAGTTTTGTGGTGGTGCGTCCCTGGACACAATTCTACAACCTGGAGAAGCGTGACGACATGCCGCTGTCCGAGTGTAGCAACATTGTGATTCGCAATATCAATGTCAAGTCGCGCAATTTCTTCGACATCGGCACTTCCGACAAGTATGCCTTGAAAACCTTTACCTTCGAGAACTGCCGGGTGGAGGACGAGAAGCAAGCTTTCGACAGTTCGCTTATTGAAGGCTGCAAGGTAACCAATGTGGTTATCAACGGACAAAAGATGAAGTAATGAAAAATACTTTCTTATTATCAATAGTGTTCTGTGCGCTGTTGGGGACAGCTCCCGCAGCAGCGCAGAACACATCTGCTTTTCAGATGGAACCACTTGACCGTGGTGTGGTGGCTTTGCCAGCCGCTCATGAGGGCATCTTTGTGAGTTGGCGCGTGCTGGGCACCGACGACAACTCCACGTGCTTCGACCTGCTTCGTAACGGCCAGCCCATAGCCAAGGGATTGCGCGTCAGCAATTTCACCGACAAGGGTGGAAGGGCAAAAGACCTCTATCAGGTAGTAGTGCGCAAAGCCGACGGGCGGCAAGAAGTGTCGCAGCAGGTGACGCCTTGGGCCGACTTGTTCATGCAGATTCCGCTCAACCGCCCACAGGGTGGCGCCACTCCCGACGGCAGAACCTATACCTATCGTCCCAACGACTGCAGTGTGGGCGATGTGGATGGCGACGGCGAGTATGAGCTTATTCTCAAGTGGGACCCCTCCAATTCCAAAGACAATTCTTTCCACGGATATACAGGTGACGTGATACTCGACTGCTACAAGTTGAACGGACAGCAGTTGTGGCGCATCAATCTCGGCAAGAACATCCGTGCCGGTGCCCACTATACCCAGTTCCTCGTCTATGATTTCGACGGCGACGGCAAGGCGGAAATGATATGCAAGACTGCTCCCGGTTCTGTCGACGGCAAGGGCAACTTCGTGTCGGCTTGTGCCACCGATGAGGCCATCAGGCAGTGCGACAACCAGGCTGACTACCGTACTGACAAAGGACGCATCCTCACGGGTGAGGAATTTCTCACTGTGTTTCGTGGTGCTGACGGTTCTGCTATCCACACGGTGTGGTATAATCCCAACCGCAACTTCGGTCTGGGGGGCAAGGCAGCATACGGTGATTGGGGTGACCAAAGCTACCAGGGCAATCGTGGTGAGCGTTTCCTGGCCTGTGTGGCTTATCTCGATGGTGCCGACAAGTTGCCATCGGCAGTGATGTGCCGCGGCTATTACACACCGTCCTATCTCTGGGCGGTAGACTTCGACGGCCGTCACTTGAAGACAAAATGGCTCCACAGCTCGCTTACCCCCGACCACTGGACCGTGACTGACGGCGAAGGAAAAATCGTGAGGGAAGCCCATGGACTTCAAGCCACTGCCTACGGGCAGGGCGCCCACAGCCTGGCTGTGGCAGACGTTGACGGCGACGGCTGCGACGAAATCACCTATGGCTCGGCTGCCATCAACAACGACGGAACGTTGCTCTATTCCACCGGACTGGGGCATGGCGACGCCCAGCATCTGGCCGACCTCGATCCTGACCGACCGGGACTTGAATACTACATGGTGCATGAACGTGCTCCTTACGGCGACGACCTGCGGGACGCCCGCACCGGAGAAATCCTCTTCCGCAGTTACGACCGCGAAGACACGGGCAGAGGACTGTCTGCCGACATCGATGCCAAGCACCGTGGCTACGAGTTCTGGTGCTCTGCCAATCCCGGAGTTTATGACTGCAAGGGAAACAAGATAGCGCGCGCCCATCTGCCCAAGAACTTCCGCATCTATTGGGACGGTGACCTGCAGGACGAACTGCTTGGCAACTGGGGACCTCCGCTTTTCGTGCCTTATCTCGTCAAGTGGAACGGCAAGAAGGGCTTAACCTTGCCGCTAAGCAACGGCAAGCAACTCTATGAGATGGGCCACAGTGCCAGCTGCAACGGTTCCAAGGCAACACCTTGCCTGCAGGCCGACTTGTTTGGCGACTGGCGCGAGGAACTCATCTTCTGGGACAGTTCGGATGCCAGCCATCTGAATGTCTTTACCACCAACACGCCTACCGACTATCGGGTGCCTACACTCATGCATGATCATGTTTACCGTATGGGCATAGCGTGGCAGAATGTGGCTTACAATCAACCACCGCACTTGGGCTACTATCTGCCCGACGCTGTGGCTAAATGGGGAAACCAAACTTCTAAATAGTTATGAAAAAGATATTTGCAGCGTTGTCATTATTGGCAACCGTGTCGTCGGCTTCAGCCCAGGTGGCCAGGCCGATGGAAGATGTCAACCACGTGGTGGATTTGACACTCGACAGCCTGAACAAGGCCGAAATGGCTCGTGTGCCGGCTGGCTCCAGCCGAAAGGGTAACAATCCGGTGCTCTTCCTTGTGGGCAATTCAACCATGCGCAACGGTACGCTGGGCAATGGCAATAACGGTCAGTGGGGATGGGGATTCTTTGAACACATGTTCTTCGACCCGTCCAAGATTACCGTTGAGAACCAGGCTCTGGGCGGCACAAGCAGCCGCACGTTCTATACACGCCTGTGGAGTGGAGTCAAGTCTGGCATCCGCAAGGGCGACTGGGTGATTATTTCCATCGGCCACAACGACAATGGCCCTTATGACAGTGGGCGTGCCCGTGCCAGTATTCCCGGCATAGGCAACGATTCGCTTCCTGTGACCATCAAGGAGACAGGCGTGAAGGAAACCGTTTATACCTACGGCGAATATATGCGCCGCTATATCCGCGAGACCAAGGCTTTGGGTGCTCATCCCATCCTGATGTCGCTCACACCGCGCGACGCTTACGATGCTGACGGAAAGATTGTCCGTGTGGACAAGACCTTCGGCTTGTGGGCCAAGCAGGTGGCTGAGCAGGAGCATGTGCCGTTTGTCGACCTGAACGAGATTTCCGCTTCCAAGCTCGACAAGTATGGCCGTTGGAAAGAACATTACCATTTCTACACTGACCACATCCATACCAGCCGCTTCGGCGCGATGATGAACGCACGTTCGGCTGCCGAGGGCATCTATGAAAGCAAGGACCCGCAGCTGGCTCCTCTGCAGGCCATGATGGTCAACGTGATTCCCGATACGGTGGAGGTGAAACGTGAGAACGGAAAACCCGTTGTCTTCATCACGGGCGACAGCACCGTGAAGAATACGGACAACGATCCCGACGGCATGTGGGGATGGGGCTCACAGGCCTACACGGTGTTCAATCCCAAGAAAATCACGTGCGTGAACTGTGCCAAGGCGGGACGTAGCACACGTACCTATCTCAATGAAGGTCGGTGGGACAAGGTCTACAACAGCGTGAAGCCCGGCGACTATGTGCTCATACAGTTCGGCCACAACGACATAGGCCCCATCGACAATCAGAAAATGCGCGGCGTCATTGCTTGCACTGCCGACACCAGCCACGTGTATAAACTGGCAGGATCGGGCGCCTATGAGGTGGTATACTCGTTCGGATGGTACCTGAAGAAGTTCATCCAGGATGTGCGCGAGAAGGGCGGCACGCCTATTCTCCTTTCGCTCACTCCCCGCAACGAGTGGCCCAAAGGCAAGATTGAACGCCGCAACGACACCTATGGAAAGTGGTATCGTGAGGTGGCTAAGGAAACTGGCGTGGAACTGGTGGATGTGCACAACATCTCTGCCGATTTCCTCGACAAGAAGGGACAAGAGAAGGCTAAAGCCTACTATAATCACGACCACACCCACACCTCGTTGCTCGGCGCTAAGATGAATGCCAAGAGTGTGGCAAAGGGACTGAAACAAATCAAGAGTCCTTTGGCCAAGTACCTGAAATAACGGATTGTTTACATGGCTTATCCAAAAACGGAAGTGCGGTGTCCTCCTTATGATGAACATCGCACTTCTGCTTTGAATACATGAAAGTGTTTTTCCCAAAATATCTATCATCTATCACTTTCCAAATGCTAACCGCTTGTATAACTGCGTTTTGCGTGTTTTGTGTGTCGTAAATCCATCACTTATCTATCACTTATCCATCACTCATCTATCACTTGCTGCATTTCTGATTTTAGTGTCTCCCCCCTAAACAGCTGCTTTCATGGCCGGCGCTTGGCTTGCCTTTAGACTGCGTATGGAATGACGGTTCTGTCTGTTTAACCCAACTTGAATAATTCTCTACATGGAGCTTCCGGAATTTGAAGTGACGCCTGATATGGTAGCTTTTGGGTGTAAGGTTTTTTGCCCGCTTTTCTGTTTGGTCCTAACGATGACATACAATCATCACTCCAGATTCCGGAAGTAAACTATTTAACTGCTCGGTTGCAACTTGTTAATGGCAGACTTACAACTTGTTAATGGCAGACTTACGACCCGTTAATGGCAGACTTACGGTGCGTAGGAGGCAGACTTCTACCAGATCCTATTGCCTGGGCACTCCTTGCCACGGCCGTGGGCAAGGAGTGCCCAAACAGCAGGACTGATTTGGGGCATTCCGCTTAAACTTGGCCATTGACGCATTAGTGATAGAAGTGATGGATGTTAACCCATCTATCACTCATCTATCACTCCGTTTATCTTGCTCATAGTCAGGTGAATAATGTAAGATATCGAGAAAGGTGATAGATAGTGGTGAAAAAACGAAAAACTTTACGTGCGCGGGCGTGCGCGTGAGATGCGGTTATTCGGCAAGGCGATAAGAAAACAAAGACAAGTAGACGCTTGATTTTCCATCCGTGTTTTGCATCAATCCGAACTTTTGAATTGCAACGGTCATTCCAATGCCGGATGAATTGGAAAGGCGTGGAGCCTGAAGCTACGTGGCACAATTGGTTCCCTTCAGCATTCCCTCTCTTGGGGCATCCCGAAACTTGTCGTGGCTACGTTCTCACCAGATTCCTGCCCGCATCTATGCGGAGGAAAATGAAGAGCAGGAGGGTGAAGCCCCACAATGAAGAACCTCCATAGCTGAAGAAGGGAAGGGGAATGCCGATGACAGGCGTCAGTCCGAGCACCATGCCCACATTGATGAACACGTGGAACAGGAAGACACTCAGCACACAGTAGCCGTAAACCCGGCCAAACTTGAACGGCTGTCTCTCTGCCAGGTGGATGAGGCGCAGAATCAAGGCAAGAAACAGTATCAGTACTGTTGCCGACCCGAGGAATCCTTCTTCCTCGCCAACGGTGCAGAAGATGAAGTCGGTGTCCTGTTCCGGCACAAACTTCAACTTGGTCTGTGTGCCGTTGAGGAAGCCCTTGCCTTCCAGTCCGCCCGAGCCGATGGCTATTTCGCTTTGGTGTACGTTGTAGCCCGCACCAGCCAAGTCCTCGTCCAGTCCCAACAGCACGTTGATACGCACGCGCTGGTGAGGCTCCATCACGTTGTTGAGCACATAGTCGGCAGAATAGAAGAAGGCTATGCTGCCGAGGGTGAACATCACGATGTAGAGATAATTGGCTATGTGTGTGCTCAGCGCCTGGTAGAGCAGGTAGCCGATGAGGGCGGCACTGAGGATAATCTGTACCCACACGATGTCGAACGGAATAACGTATTCCGAGAACAGCAGGAAAATCAGCGTGGTGCCCACGCAGTAGGCGAGCAACAGGCGTGTCTTCTTCTTGTCGTCACAATACACCTGCACCATCATCGCCGAGAATATCTGCACCAGCAATAGCACGGTGAACTTGCCTACAGAGGTGGGCGTGTCCCAGAGGAACGTGTCCTCGTAGCGAATGCCCACCACGAAATAGATGACCATGGCCACACCCGTGAACAGGATGCTGCCCGGCATGCCCTCGCGGTAGAGCATGAGAAAGAACGACAGGTAGACGAGTGCCGAACCTGTTTCGCGCTGGCCGATGATGAACAGCATGGGCAGCAGGATGATGGTGACGGCTGCCGCAAAGTCTTTCCATCGCTGCATGGAAAATCCGTAGGTGCTCATCAGCTTGGCTATGGCGAGTGCGGTGGCAAACTTGCCGAATTCGGCAGGCTGCAACCGGAGTGGACCGAGCACAAGCCATGAATGGGACCCCTTGATGTCGTGCGGATTGAAGATGGTGGCAAAGAGCAAGAGCAAGAGCACACCATATATGATGTAGGCAAATGTGTCATAGAAGCGGTCGTCGAGCATCAGCAGCACAAAGCCCAGGCAGATGGAGGTGCCAATCCACACAATCTGCATGCCCGAACGGGTGGCAAGACTGAAGATGTCGTTGTCGCCATACGTATAGCTGGCACCGCACACGCTGACCCATCCGAACACGAGCAGTGCCAGGTAGATGCCGATGGTCCACCAGTCGAGTGACCGTATGATACTTGTTGGTTTATCTGTTCCTTGAGCCATAAGCTATTCTTCTGTGTTGAAGCTGGGCCGCCATGCTCTCTTCGCTTGGCGTGAGCTTGCCTTTCAAATATTGTTCCATCATCAGTCCGCCGATGGGCACACCGAAGTCGGCACCGAAGCCGCCGTTTTCCACATACACGGCGATGGCTATCTTCGGGTTCTTCATCGGCGCGAATCCCATGAACACGGAGTGGTCTTGTCCGCGGTTCTGTGCCGTTCCGGTCTTGCCGCAGGCATCATAGTCGTAGCGGCTCAGGGCTTTACACGTGCCCTTGAGCACCGAACTCTTCATGCCTGCCACCACCCAGTTGTAGGCACTTGCCTTGGCCTTGGTGTAGTGGCGTTCGCGAAATTCCTCGGCAAGGGGCTTGCCTTCCACCTTTCTCACCACGTGGGGCGTGTAGAAATAGCCGCGGTTGGCAATGGTGGCGCCGAGGTTGGCAATCTGGAGCGGCGTGAGGTTCACCTCACCCTGCCCGATGGATATGCTGATCACGGTCAGTCCGTTCCACGAGCCCTTGTAGGCCTTGTCGTAGAACTGTGCGTTAGGTATCAGTCCGCGTTTCTCTCCGGGCAGGTCAATGCCCAGTTTGTAGCCGAAGCCCATGCTCACCATGTAGTCGCGCCAGGTGTTCATGGCTTCCTGCACGTTCTTGTATTTGCGGCGGTTTGACATCATGTAGAACAGTCCCCAGCAGAAGTATCCGTTGCAGGACGTGCTGATGGCCTCCGTCAGGTCAAGTGGCGAAGCATGGCCGTGGCATCCCACGTGCAAGCCTTTGTAGTAGAAACCGTGGTTGCAGGAAAACATGGTGTGGGGGGTGATGATGCCCTCAGACAGGTAGGTGAGTGCCTGTGTGGTCTTGAAGGTGGAGCCTGGCGGATACTGTCCCATGATGGAACGGTTGAGCAGCGGTTTCCACACGTTCTTCGAGAGGCGTGCATGCTCTTTGCTGCGTTTCCTTCCCACCAGGTTGCGCGGATCGTAGCTGGGTGAACTCACCATGCAGAGCACTTCGCCCGTGGCAGGCTCGATGGCCACAATGGAACCTATCTTGCCTTCCAGCAGCCGTTCGCCCAATGCCTGGAGCTTCTCGTCGATGGACAGTGTGAGGTTGCGGCCCGGTTGCGGCCGGCGGTCATACTTGCCGTGCTGGTAGTTGCCCTGTATTCTGCCGTGTGCGTCGCGCAGCAGAATCTGCACGCCCTTCACGCCGCGAAGGTCTTTCTCGTAATACTTTTCGATGCCCAGCTTGCCAATGTAGTCGCCGGGCTGGTAGTAGTCGTCCTCCTCAATGTTGGCTTCCGACACCTCGCCCACGTCGCCCAGTACATGGGCGGCAAATGGATACTGGTATTGACGGATGCTTCGTTTCTGGATATAGAAACCGGGAAAGCGGAAGAGCTTCTCCTGGAAAACGCTGAAATCCTTGTCGGAGAGTTGGCTCATGAACAACTGTTGCGTGAACCTGGAGTAGCCCGGATTCTTGTTGCGGTCCTTGATGTCGTTCATCCGCTTGATGAAAAACTCCTTGGTAATGCCTAAGGCATTGCAGAAATCCATGGTGTCGAGCCGTCCCTTTTCCTCGTTCATCACCACCATAATGTCGTAGGCAGGCTGGTTGTAGACAAGCAACTTGCCGTGGCGGTCGTAGATGACGCCACGCGAGGGATACTCAACCTTCTTGAGAAAGGCGTTGCTGTCGGCACTCTTCCGATAGTCGTCGCTCATCACTTGGAGCGTGAACAGCCGGATGATGTAGATGGCCACAATCGTGACAGCCACACCACCGATGACAAAGCGTCGTTTTTCGAGATTATAGTCTTTCATTTCCAGAAGTCCTCCCTGCTCGGATTAGTTTCTCACTTTTTCGATGGCAAGCAGCAGGGCAATGGTCAGTAGCGTGCTGCCGCCCACACACTCTGCCCACAGGAGAAGGTTGAAGAAGTTGAACATCTCCAGGGTGAAGAAGATGAGGCAGTAGATGAAGACAAGAATGATGGCGTAGTAGACGAAAGATGTTACACCCAATGTCTTCATCGACGGCGTCAGGTCGTCGGCGCTGTCGCGGGGAATGAACGGCTCAAGAACATAGGGCTGCAGGAAACCGAGCAGCGTCATGGAACCTGTGGCCACGCCCGGCGTGTCGGAGAACGTGTCGATGACCAGGCCGAAAGCAAAGCTCCACAGCAGTATGCCCCACCTCGGATAGTTGCGGCGGAACATCAGTATCATGTAGACATAGAGCAGTGGGGTGGCACAGTTGAACAGGTGGATGTTGTTGAGCACCAATACCTGTGCCAGGCACAATACGAAGAAAAGCAGAACGCCTTTGATAAGTTCCAGGTTCATTTACCCTTTGTTCCTTTCGTTGAATGATAATTCCTTGTCGCCTTGTCGGCGAGTGATTAGTTCTGTTTGGGTTTTATCGAGTCTTGTGCTGCGCGGAGCAGTTCGATGCGTTCTTCCATCGCCTTGTCGTTGATTACGCACACATCGCGCAGCTTGCCGAAGTCTACGGACAGTTTTACTTTCAACCGATAGGACAGTCCGTCTTTGGAATTGTAGACTTGCTGTATTTCGCCCACCATGATTCCCGGCGGGAAGATGGACGAATAGCCGCTTGTCACCACCTTGTCGTGCTTGCGGAAGTGCGCATGGCGGGGAATGTCCTCCACATAGGCAATGTCAGAAGCGCCGCCTTTCCATCTGAGGTAGCCGAAGTAGCCGCGCTTCTGGATGGTGCAGCTGATGTTAGACTGCGAGTTGAGTACGGGGATGACAATGGAATAATGTTCCGACACGAGATACACCACGCCCACCACGCCATTGCCGCAAGCCACGCCCATGTCCTTGTGAACGCCGTCGGCGCTGCCCTTGTCAATGGTGATGAGGTTGTCCGTTTTGTCAAGACTGTTGCTGATTACCTTGGCGGGAACCAGTCCGAACTGGCTCAGGTACTGCATCTGCCTGTTGGCCAAGGTCAGTGAGTCTGTCGTCTTGTCGAGCAAGGACTCTTCGAGTAACTTGACCTGTTGCTCAAGCTGGAGGTTGCGTTGTGTCAGTTCGGCGTTGACGGTCGACAGGTTGAAGTAAGACTTTACCTGTGCGTCGGCTTCATACACTTTGCCGGCAACGGCATTGGCCGAAGTGAACCACACGCTGCCCTGGTAGTTGTTTAACTGAAAGAGCAGAACCATGCTTATCACTTCGAGCACGATGAAGAGAAACCAGTGGTTGTATTTTGCAAGAAACTCTACTAAGTTATGCATAATCCACTTGTTATCTCATCAGGAACGAGAACTTGTCTACGTTCTTCAGTGCGATGCCTGCACCTTTTGCCACGCTGTGGAGCGGATCCTCTGCGATATGGAACGGAATGTTGATCTTGTCGGTCAAGCGCTTGTCGAGACCGCGCAGCAGGGCGCCGCCGCCGCTGAGGTAGATGCCGTTCTTCACGATGTCGGCATAAAGCTCTGGCGGTGTGTTCTCCAAAGCGGAGAGCACGGCATTCTCTATCTTGGCCACGGTCTTGTCCAGACAGTGGGCTATTTCCTGGTAGCATACGGGCACTTCCATTGGCAGTGCGGTGATGCGGTTAGGGCCATGCACGATATAGTCTTCGGGTGCCTCTTCGCCAAGGTCGGTAAGGGCTGAACCCACATGTATCTTGATGCGTTCGGCCATGCGTTCGCTCACCTTCACGTTGTGCTGGCGGCTCATGTACTCCTGGATGTCGGCGGTGAGGTCGTCACCGGCGATGCGTATGGAGTTGTTGGACACGATACCACCCAAAGAGATGACGGCGATTTCTGTACTTCCACCGCCGATGTCTACAATCATGTTGCCCTCTGGAGCCTCCACGTCGATGCCTATGCCTATGGCAGCTGCCATAGGTTCAAAAATCAAGTACACGTCGCGGCCGTCGGCATGCTCGGCAGAGTCGCGTACGGCACGCAGTTCCACTTCCGTGGAGCCTGAAGGCACGCCGATAACCATGCGGAGCGAAGGGGAGAACAGACGGCTGCCGGTGTGCACCATCTTGATAAGGCCGCGCATCATCTGCTCGCAGGCCGTAAAGTCGGCAATCACACCGTCGCGCAGCGGACGGATGGTGCGTATGTTGTCGTGTGTCTTTTCATACATCATCTTTGCCTTCTCGCCCACGGCAATCATCTTGTCGGTGCGGCGGTCGAGGGCAACCACGGACGGCTCGTCCACTACAATCTTGTCATCACTGATAATGATGGTGTTGGCGGTGCCGAGGTCCATTGCTATTTCCTGAATAAACGAGAAAAATCCCATAATGCTTATTGATTGTTGTGGCAGTTTCGCAAACGGTCAGTGCTTGCGAAACTGCCATATATTGTTAAATACCTTGCTTATTTGGCAAACCATGCATGGATGGCCGTGTCATAGTGGCTGCTCACACCGAATGCGCGTTCGGCAAACATCTTGCGGTCTTCTATGTCGGTCTGTGCGCCCTTCTTGTTGAGAATGTCGAGCAGCACGCTGTATTCTGCCTTGCTGGGCACGATAACCACGTCCTTGAAGTTCTTGGCTCCTGCGCGGATGAGCGAGATGCCGCCTATGTCGATCTTCTCGATGATGTCGGCTTCTGAAGCGCCGCTTGCCACAGTCTGCTCGAAGGGATAGAGGTCAACGATGACGAGGTCGATTTCGGGAATGTCGTATTCTTTCATCTGCTCTCTGTCGCCCTCGTTGTCGCGGCGGCCCAGGATGCCTCCAAACACTTTGGGGTGGAGTGTCTTCACGCGTCCGCCCAGGATAGAGGGATAGGTGGTGACGCTCTCTACTGTCTGGCAGTCATAGCCAAGAGATTCTATGAACTTCTGTGTGCCTCCTGTGGAAAGGAACTTCACTCCTTCTTCGTTCAGTTTGGCAAGCAATTGATCCAAACCGTCTTTGTGGAAGACCGAGATTAGCGCGGTCTTGATTTTCTTTGTTTCAGCCATTTTAATGTACATTATAATTTGCGGCTGCAAAGTTACGAAAAAGCAAGTACACGGCATAATCTTTGCCGATAATTTTATTGTTTTTTTCTACTCGGCTGAAGCAGTGTCAAGGGGAATAGCCTGGATTTTATAATAAGAAAGATTAAAAAAGTGGGAAGTTTCTGTCTTTTTGTGTAATTTTGCAGACTATCAAGCGGATACTACAAGAAGATTATGGCTTTACAGAAATCCAATTACCTGGTCACCAATGACCGCGACTTGCAGTGGGGACTTACCGTCAGTACGGTGGGATATGAAGAAATCCTTCCGGGCGATGCCTATCCCACGCGTGGACATGCCGACGGCTATTATTTCGACCTCGACAAGGGGCGTGTGCTCAATGAGTTCCAGTTGCTTTATCTCACTGAGGGTGAAGGCACGTTCCGTTCTGACCACCAGAAGGAAACCCACATTTCGGCTGGCGACCTGTTCCTGCTGTTCCCTGGCGAGACCCACAGCTATTGGCCGAGTGCCGACAAGGGATGGCACAGCTATTGGATCGGGTTCAAGGGACGCAATATCAACGACCGTGTCAAGGCTGGCTTCCTTTCCGTGGAGAAGCCCATTTATCATGTGGGCTTTTCCGAGGAGATAGTCAGTCTCTACGAGTCGGCGCTCAAGGCCGCACAGGAAGAGGCTCCCTATGTGCAGCAGATTCTGGCCGGCATCGTCAACCATCTTATTGGTCTCATGTATGCGCTTGAGCGCAACATTATTCTCAGCAAGGATGCTCTCCACATGGACATGGTGAGCCGGGCACGCCTGCGCATACGCAGTTCGCTCGAGAGTAACCTCACCATCCAGCAGATTGCCGAAGAGATGGGCATGAGCTATTCCAATTTCCGCAAGCTCTTCAAGGAGTTTGCCGGCATCTCTCCGTCGCTCTATCAGCAAGACCTGAAGCTGCAGCGTGCCAAGGAACTGCTTTCCACTACCGACATGAGCATCAAGGAGATTGCCTACCAGCTCAACTTCGAGTCGCCCGACTATTTCTCCTCGAAGTTCCGCAGCAAGACGGGCCACAAGCCAAGCGAATACCGCAACCAGACACGCTGACAGGTCAAAACTTACTGAAAGATTATCAAATTGTTGGGCTGAGGCTTGCCGAATGTGGCTAATTTTGCAGGCGAAAACCAATAAGCAGAAGATTATTCAAAACTTACAATACAATAATATGAAAAGTATATTAGAAGGTCGCCCCGCCTTAAAGAAAGAGGTTGAGAAGATAGCAGAGGTAGCAGGCTACCTTTGGCAGAACGGATGGGCTGAAAGAAACGGTGGAAACATCACGGTCAACGTGACAGATCTCGTTGACGATGAAATCCGTCAGCTTCCCGCCATCAGCGAAGTGAAGCAGATTGGCGTTACACTGCCGCATCTCAAGGGCTGCTACTTCTATTGCAAGGGCACCGGCAAGCGCATGCGCGACCTGGCTCGCTGGCCTATGGACAACGGCTCGGTTATCCGTATTCTCGACGATTGCGCCAGCTATGTCATCATTGCCGACAATCCTGTGATGCCTACCAGTGAGCTTCCTTCACACCTTACCGTGCACAACCACCTCATCGAGAGCGGTTCTGCCTACAAGGCCACGGTGCATACTCACCCCATTGAGCTCGTTGCCATGAGCCACAACCGTCAGTTCCTCGGCAAGGACGTGCTCACCAACATTCTGTGGAGCATGATTCCCGAGACTAAGGCTTTCTGTCCGCTGGGCTTGGGTGTGGTGCCTTACGAACTGCCTGGCAGCAACAAGCTGGCTGATGCCACACTGAAAGAACTGGAAGACTATGACGTGGTGCTTTGGGAGAAGCACGGCGTGTTTGCCAAGGGCCTCGACGTGATGGATGCTTTCGACCAGATTGACGTGCTCTCCAAGAGTGCCAAGATATACATCAACTCCCGCTGCATGGGCTATGAGCCTGAGGGCATGAGCCAGGAGCAGATGAAGGAGATGACCAAGGCGTTCAACCTTCCCAGATAATATAGACATAATTATCAACTATAAATGTAGGCCGGTGAGTGATTGATGCATTCGCCGGCTTTTTGTTTCATGGCGGTGAAAATTTCGTTAGTGTGCCGTTAGCGATGCGTTAGTTGAGCCACACGTCTTCGAAAGCCATACTCACCACGTCCTGGCTTTCCGCCTCGTCGAGAAACTGCATGGCAAAATAATACAGGGGCTCGTAGTATTGTCTGAATATGGTGTCAAAATCCTTGATTTCTTCCATATAGTGTAGCTGACAATATAATAAATAAGGTGTCGGTCCCATTAGGGATGCACACGTTAAAACAACTTATCTCTCTCTTGTAGTCTGTCAAGTCCGGCATACACGCCTTCCGTTGTGCTGCTCTCAAGTGCCGGCTTGTCATTCTTCCTTGAAATCCACGTATTCTCCCTCGTCCTTGGAGAATATCTTGCGGTTGGCTTCTTCGGGACTTCGCTCGTCTGTGATTATCTCGTTGCAGCCGTTGGCTTGCGTCCGGTTTGTCTGGCGCGAAGTGTCGTCTCCATAGTGGCCTGCTTGTTCACGGCTGCCGAAGCCGCCCATTTGATGCTGGAAGTTCCTGGCTATGCCGTGCAGGCGACGATAGATGACGAATGCCACAGCCAATACGATGACCACGGCAAACAGGATGAGGCCGAAAAGAAAATGAAGAAAGGCAAACATGGTGCGTTATCCCTTGGTTTTGTTGAGGATGACCGACAGTGCCACGTAGCAGGCTATCACCACGGCAAAACCGGTGATGCCCATCACGCCGAGCACGGCGGCACTGAAAATGATGAACGAATATTTCACTTCGTTGCCCTTCCAGCCCCATTGCTTGAACTTGAGGGCGAACATGGGAATCTCCGCCACAAGCAGCCAACTGGTAACAAGAACGAGGGCCAGCATGGCGGGCATCATCCACTTGGACGACTCTATCACCTCGCTTCCGCCCACAATGAGTGCTCCCCAAAACAGGGCATTGGCAGGCGTGGGAAGACCTATGAACGAAGTGGTCTGCCGCTCGTCGAGATTGAACTTGGCCAGACGCAGTGCCGAGAAGGCTGCGATGATGAAGGCAAAAAAGGGCAGATAGGGACGCATGGGCTCCAGCATGGCAGGATAGTCGATAACGGCCAGCTCGGAAAACACGATGGTGGCGGGTGCCACGCCGAAGGTGACGTCGTCGGCAAGAGAGTCGAGCTCCTTGCCAATGGGCGACGACACGTGGAGCAAGCGTGCACTCATGCCGTCGAAGAAATCGAATACAGCACCAATCACAATCCAGGTGAGAGCCATCTTCGGATTGTTGCCGAAAGCGAAATAAGTGGCGATGCAACCCGAAACGAGGTTGCAGCAAGTGATTGTGTTGGGAATGTGCTTCTTGATGTTCATTGTTGGTTTATTTTAGTTTGGCAATCACCGTTTGGTTGCCGGTAGTGCTTTGTCCCATTTTTACGCACACCTCGGTGCCGATGGGAAGGTACACGTCAACGCGGGAGCCGAACTTGATGAATCCCAGGTGCTCGTCGATGTAGCAGTCCTCGCCTTCTTTGGCATAGGTGACGATGCGGCGTGCCACAGCACCGGCTATCTGCCGGCACAGCACGTCTACTCCATCGGGGGTGGTAATCATCACGTCGGCATGCTCGTTCTCCTCGCTTGCCTTGGGCAGCCACGCCTTGTGGAAGTTGCCGTTCTGGTGATGGACGAGCTTCACCTTGCCGTCAACAGGAAACCAGTTGGCGTGCACGTTGAACAGACTCATGAAGATGGAAATCATCAGGCGGCGGTCGTGGAAGTATTCGTCCTCCTCGACTTCCTCTATGACTACCACCTTGCCGTCGGCAGGTGCCACGACAATCTTGTCTGTGTCTTCCTGACTAAAATATCGGATAGGACATTTGAAGAAATTAAGCACAATGCCGTATACTGCCCCAAACACTACCAGGAAACTCCAGAACGGAATCTTGGTGTCGAAAGCCTGCCACAGCACGACAGCTATGGCCACGATGGCGAACAAGCCGTATACCAATGTGTCATTTCCTTCGCTATGTACTCTTATTTTCTTTATTTTCTTTATTCTTTTCCCCATGGTTGGTAAAGGATTCGTATTTTGGGTACAAAGTTAATGCAAAAAGGAGACAAAACAAAATTATTTACTTTGTTTTTGACATTCCAGACCGTGGCAGACAATTTTTGCGGCATTCGTTTGCATATTCCAACTTTTCGGTTTAACTTTGAACTGTTTAAACTTTATTCTGTATATGCAAGACTTTGTACACCTGCATGTCCATACTTATTATTCCATTCTCGACGGACAGTCGAGCATACCGAAACTGGTTGACAAGGCCATTGCCAATGGAATGAGGGGTATGGCCATCACCGACCATGGCGACATGTTCGGCATCAAGGAATTCTATAACTACTGCAACAAGGTGAACGGCAAGCTCCGCGACGAGGGCAAGCCGGAATTCAAGCCTATCTTCGGGTGCGAGATGTATGTGGCACGGAGAAAGAAATCCGACCGCAGTGACCCGAAGGTCGACAAGAGCGGCTATCACCTCATTGTGCTGGCCAAGAACTATCATGGATACAAGAACCTCATCAAACTCGTGTCGCGTGCATGGGTCGACGGCTTCTATATGCGACCGCGTACCGACCGCGAGGACTTGGAAAAGTATCACGAGGACCTCATCGTGTGCTCAGCCTGTATAGCAGGCGAGGTGCCCTCCAAGATTCTCAAGGACGACATAGCCGGTGCCCGCGAGGCCATAGAGTGGTATCAGCGCGTGTTCGGCGACGACTATTATCTGGAGCTGCAGCGCCATGAGGTGAAAGACCCTCACCTGCGCGCCAACCGCGAGACCTTTCCGCTGCAGCAGAAAGCCAACCGGGTGCTCATAGAGTTGGCCAGGGAATATGGCATCAAATTGGTATGCACCAATGATGCCCACTTCGTAGACCAGGAAAACGCCGAGGCCCACGATCACCTCTTGTGTCTCGCCACAGGCAAAGATCTCGACGACCCCAACCGTATGCTCTATTCCAAGCAGGAATGGTTCAAGACCCGTGAGGAGATGAATGAGGTTTTCAGTGACGTGCCCGAGGCTTTGTCGAACACCTGCGAGATACTCGACAAGGTGGAGACCTATTCCATCGACCATGCGCCTATCATGCCGTTCTTCCCCATTCCGGCGGAGTTCGGTACGGAGGAAGACACCCGAAGGAAGTTCACTGAGCAGCAGCTCTACGAGGAGTTCACGCGCGACGAGAACGGCAACGAGATTATGTCGAAGGAAGAGGCCGACAAGAAAATCAAGAAACTCGGAGGATACGACAAGATATACCGCATCAAGTTTGAAGCCGACTATCTGGCCAAACTGGCTTATGACGGTGCCAAGAAACGCTATGGCGACCCGCTGCCGGAAGAGGTGAGGGAGCGCGTGAAGTTTGAGCTGCACATCATGAAGACCATGGGTTTCCCCGGCTACTTCCTCATCGTGCAGGACTTCATCAATTCTGCCCGTGACGAACTGGGCGTGATGGTGGGTCCGGGCCGTGGATCGGCTGCCGGATCGGTGGTGGCCTATTGTCTGGGCATCACCAAGATAGACCCTATCAAGTATGACCTGCTGTTCGAGCGTTTCTTGAACCCCGACCGTATCTCCTTGCCCGATATCGATACCGACTTCGACGACGACGGCCGAGGCAAGGTGCTCGAGTGGGTGGAAGACAAGTATGGGCACGACAAGGTGGCGCACATCATCACCTACGGCACCATGGCCACCAAGAATGCCATCAAGGATGTGGGACGTGTGGAGAAGGTGCCCCTCGCCGAGGTGAACGCACTCTGCAAGCAGATACCCGACAAACTGCCCAACGGCAAGAAGATGAACCTGGTCAACGCCATTGAGTGCATTCCCGCTCTGAAGGAAGCCGAGGCGTCGAGCGACATCCGGATGCGCAACACCATGTCGTATGCCAAGATGCTTGAAGGCACGGTGCGCGGCACGGGCATTCATGCCTGTGGCACTATCATCTGCCGCGACGCCATCAGCGACTGGGTGCCGGTGTCTACCGCCGAGGACAAGGCCGACCCCGGACACAAACTGCTGTGCACGCAGTATGACGGTCACGTGATTGAAGAGACCGGACTCATCAAGATGGACTTCCTCGGACTGAAGACCCTGTCCATCCTGAAGGAGGCTGTGGAGAACATCAGACTCAGCACCGGCCACGAGATAGACCTCGACACGATTCCCATCGACGACGAACTCACCTACCAGCTCTATAGCGACGGCCGCACGGTCGGTACGTTCCAGTTTGAGTCGGCAGGCATGCGCAAGTATCTCCGCGAGCTCCATCCCACGGTGTTCGAGGACCTCATCGCCATGAATGCCCTCTACCGTCCGGGACCAATGGACTACATCCCTTCGTTCATTGCCCGCAAGAACGGACGCGAGGAAATCAAGTATGACATTCCCTGCATGGAGAAATACTTGAAAGATACCTACGGCATTACGGTGTATCAGGAGCAGGTGATGCTTCTGAGCCGACAGCTTGCCAACTTTACCCGAGGCGAGAGTGACGCGCTCCGAAAGGCCATGGGTAAGAAGAAAAAGGCCATCGTTGACGCCATGAAGCCTAAGTTCATCGACGGCGGAAAGGCCAACGGGCACGACCCGAAGGTGCTCGAGAAAATCTGGGCCGACTGGGAGAAGTTCGCTTCCTATGCGTTCAACAAGTCGCACGCCACCTGCTATTCGTGGGTGGCCTACCAGACGGGTTATCTCAAGGCACACTATCCGGCAGAATACATGGCGGCTGTGATGAGCCGAAGCTTGAGCAACATTACCGACATTACCAAGCTTATGGACGAGTGCAAGGCGATGGGTATAGAGTGTCTCGGACCGGATGTGAACGAAAGCCGCATCAAGTTCAGCGTCAACTCGCATGGCGCCATCCGCTTCGGGTTGGGTGCCATCAAGGGCATGGGCGACGCCGCCTCGCAAAACATCATTGCCGAGCGCGAGAAGAACGGACCTTTCAAGGACATCTACGACCTCCTTCAGCGTGTAGACCTGAAGGCCTGCAACCGAAAGGCGTTCGAGTGTCTGGCCCTGAGTGGCGGCCTCGACAGTTTCGGCATCAGCCGCGAGCAGTATGTGGCGCCCGACGGCAACGGCAACGGGTCCTATCTCGACACGCTGGTGCGCTACGGACAGCTCTTTCAGCAGGAACAGTATCAGATGAAGAACTCGCTCTTTGGCGGCGAGAACGAAATAGAAATAGCTCATCCGCAGCCGCCGCAGGTGGAACCCTGGGGACTTATCGAGAAACTCAACCGCGAGCGTGACCTGGTGGGAATCTATCTGTCTGCCCATCCGCTGGACGACTACCGCATTGTGCTCGAGAAGTTCTGCAACACGCATTGTCCTGAACTCGACGACAAAGAACAACTCCTCGACCGTGCGGAACTCACTTTGGGCGGCATCGTGACCAACATCAAGGAAGGCTACACCAAGACCAACAAGCCCTACCTCATTGTTACCATAGAGGATTATGAGGGCGCCGGCGAGATTGCTCTCTTCGGCGAAGACAGCGGCAAGTGGCGCGGCATGTTCATCATGGGGTCTGCCGTCTTTGTGACCGCCAAGTGTTCCAAGAAGTATGAATCGAGCAAGTTCGTCGACTTCAACATCATGGACGTGCAGTATTTGCAGACCGTCCTCGAGAAGAGAATCAACAGAATCACCATCCGGGTCAACTCGAACATCATCGACGACACCTGGGTGAACAACATCGCCACGATGATTACCGACAATCCGGGGCGCACGGAAGTATACTTCCAGATACACGACGTGGAACGCAACGAGAACATCAATCTCTACAGCACCACCAAGCGCACTTCTGTGCCACGCGAGCTGATAGCCTTCCTCGACAATGTGGACGGATTGTCATACGAAGTTAATTGACATCTTTTTGGCATTATATTTGCCGGATAGAGAATAATGAGCTACTTTTGCACAAGTATTAATCACTAAACAGAAAGAACAATAACAATGGAAGTAAAGATTACAAACGAGAATTTCGAGACTTATCAGAATGGCGAGCAGCCATTGGTAGTTGACTTTTGGGCTACATGGTGCGGTCCTTGTCGCCAGATTGCTCCCGTGGTAAGCGAGCTTGCCGAGGCTTACGACGGAAAGATCGTAGTGGGCAAGTGCGACGTGGAAGAGGCCGACGAGATTGCCGCACAGTTCGGCATCCGCAACATCCCCACCATCCTCTTCATCAAGAACGGTGAGGTGGTAGACAAGCTTGTGGGCGCTGCTCCCAAGGCAAAGATTGAAGACAAGTTCAAGGCACTTCTCTAATCAAGCGTAGGGCGATGAAAAAATGGTTCGTATTGGCTGCCGCCCTTGTGGCAATGGCCAGTTGCGGCAACAAGAATGCACAGAGCGAAGGCACGGTTGCCGATTCCACGGAATATAATCCGGTGGACACCACCGCCGCTCCGGCTCCCGTCAAGACTGCCGCCTCGCCAGTGGCAGACTCCTTGACCAAGGTGCTCACAGAGCAACTCTCGGCCAAGGATGCCAGGCAGGTGAAGGCCACTGTGAAGGCCGTGATGGCAAAGTATCAGGAACTTCTCAAGGCCGGCAAGGCCGATGAGGCCGCAGCTTATGCCTCACAGGTGAAATCGTTTGTGGACACGCACGCTGAGGAGATCAAGAATATTGCCAAGGGCAACGCCACGGTGGCTGAGGTGGTCAACGGCATAGCCAATCTGCCGACAGACGCCAAGCAGGCTGCCACAGCCGCAGCAGCCGCTGTCAACGGTGAAGCCAATGCTGCGGCGCAGGCTGCAGGCAAGGCTGCCGCAAGGGCCAAGGCTTCGGTCAAGAAAGCCGAGGGCGATGCCAAACAGGCAGTGACAGACGCCAAAACCCAGGCCTCGCAGAATGCCAAAGCCGTGAAGAAGGAAGCTGAGGCAGATGCCAAGGCCAAGGTGGAGAGCGCCAAGCAGAAAACTCGCGACGCAGCCAACAAGGCTGTGAACGATGCGCTCAACAAAGCATTGGGCCAGTAACGCGCATCTTTCGTTATAGCAACAATCCGCATCCAAGACCTCTGTGTGGCCTATGGATGCGGATTGTTTTTTGCCTGAAAAGGGAGGAGAATACAGGTATGCATAGCATGAATTCCTCCCTCAGGCTTTCTGAAGTTTGTAGGCATGCCGTCACTGTCAAGCTACTGGCAGACTAACGCCCCGTTATTGGCACACTAACACGCATCTCACTGCGCTGAATATAATAAGGTGCTGCCGTTGGCTGTGCAAGAGGCTGCGCTTACCACTTTACGGGTTCACTGAGTATATTCCCGTCGGTGGCATCTTCGGCGGTGAAGGTGGCATTCTTGTACTGCACACAGAGCATCACCAAGGGTTCGCTGCCTGTGTTGCGCACGGTACGTACACCGGCTGGAGCCACTCTTACCACGCTGCCCTCGCCAATGGCAAAAATCTGTCCGTCAACTTGAAACTCTCCTTTGCCGCTGAGGAAGAAGTAGAGTTCTTCGTGATTCTTGTGGGTGTGGAGAAAACCGGTCTCTTTGCCGGGTGCAAACGACTGGAAGGAGAATTCTGCACCGGTGGCACCCACGGCTGTGCCGCCGAACACCTTGCCGGGAATCTGCACCTCGGGCGAGAGTTTCAACAGGTAGTCGCCCAGTTCGTTAAACTTTCCGAAATCCACAGCCGAAAAGTTGGCTGCGCTTGCAATGGTCTTTGTTTCTTTCATGATGCTTTTGTCTTTTAGAGTTGTTGTTTTGTTTTCCCGCTGCAAAGTTATGCGTTATTTCAAGCTTTTGCAAGAAGGCACCCGGGAGTGGATAGGTTACGTGGAGGTGACCATTGTTGATAGTCAAAGGAATGAGAAAAACAGGTTTAACGATGATTAACTTTGCGCGTTTGTGTAAGAACGGAAACTTGGTTACTTTTGTAGCCTATTATTGAGAACAAGACATTTATGAACTCTGTCGTAAAAGATTCCGTTTATCAGGATTGCCCCATCCGCAATGTGCTCACCCGCATTTGCGACAAATGGTCGCTTCTTGTCATATACACCCTGAAGCAGTCTTCCACCATGCGGTTCAGCACATTGCGCAAGCATATCCCGGACGTGTCGCAGAAGATGCTCTCCAGCACGCTTCGCGTCCTGGAGGCCGACGGCTACGTTACACGGCAGGTGTATGCGGAAGTGCCGCCGAGGGTGGAATACTCGCTCACGGAGCGGGCCTATTCGCTGATACCGATTATAGACAATCTGATTTATTGGGCACAGGACCACATGGCGGCCATTATGAACGACAGGCAGAAAACAAGATAAAAAGAGAGAAGACAATGAAAGAATTGTTGTTGGTCAGTATGGGAAGTTTCTTTGGAGGAGGCATGCGCTTCCTCGTGTCTAAAGTTGTGCAGCAATGTGCTTGGGTGGCCTTTCCGTTCGGCACGTTGGCGGTCAATGTGCTTGGGTGTCTTTTCATCGGTTTCCTTTCTGGACTTTCCTGGAGCGGGTCGGTGATGAGCCCTTCAGCCAAGTTGCTGCTCACCACAGGCTTTTGCGGAGGCTTCACCACCTTCTCCACGTTTATGAACGAGGGTTCTTCCCTGATGAAGGACGAGCAGTATATGTATATGACGGTCTACCTCTTCGGCAGCTTGGCATTAGGTCTGGTTGCCGTCTTGGCGGGCCACCAGTTGGCCAAGCTTTGGGCATAAACAAAAACTCCCTGCATCGGTTTTGCGCGATACAGGGAGCCTTATGTTTCAATCATTTATGTTCGGGATGAATGAAGCGTGTTATTTCACTTCAATCTGACGAGCTGTCTTGACGGTGTTCTTTTCAATCTTCGGCAGACTGACTGTCAGCACTCCGTCGTTGACTCCGGCACCAATCTTCTCCTTGTCTACATCGTCAGGCAGAAGCAACGTCTGCTCGAACTTGCTGTAGGCGAACTCACGGCGCAGATAGTGCTCCTTTTTGTTCTCGTCCTTCTTCTCGTCCTTCTTTTCCATCTTGATGACCAAGTTGCCGTCGTCGTCGAGGTTGATGTTGAAGTCTTCCTTCTTCATGCCTGGGGCAGCCACCTCTACGGTATATTCTTTTTCAGTTTCCTTGACGTTGATAGCAGGTGCCGTTGCGTTGGCTCTCGGCATAAAGTCTGTATCAAAAAAGTCATTGAATACATCAGGCATCCAAGAATTTCTACGTGCAAGTGTCATAGTTAAAACCTCCAATTATATTTTAGTTGTTTTTATGTTTTTGTTCTCTGTGAGCCTTGCGGCTTACACTCTCATCCTCAACAACTTATGTGCCAGCTGACGTCTGTGTGTCAACTTGTCAACCAGGCGAGTCAGATAGTCAGCAATGCTTAAAATATTTAATCATTCGGAGGCCGTTCACTGCCATTCTTGCATTAGAACTTGACGAGTCGTGTGCCGTCGGGCTCCTCGTTGATAGTGACTTTGGTCACGTCTTCGGGCAACAATTCTTCAATCAGTTCAGGCCATTCCAGGAAACAAAGGCTTCCGCCATAGAAGTAGTCCTCATAGCCCATGTCGAACACCTCGTCTATCTTCTTGATGCGGTAGAAGTCAAAGTGGAAGATGCTTTCACCGGTTGTGCTTGAAGTGTACTCGTTCACAATGGCGAAGGTAGGTGAGGTGATGACGTCTTCCACACCCAGTTCTTCGCATACCGCCTTGATGAAGGTGGTTTTGCCGGCACCCATTTTGCCGTAGAAAGCGAAAACTTTTCCGGTGCCCATGTGGTCGATGAATTGCCGGGCAGCCTGGCGGATGTTGCCGATATTGTCTATTCTGATTTCCATAATGTGGTTGTTTTTTTAATGTCTTTATCTTCTTCTTGGCGTGAGCGTGACAATCGGTATGAGCATCTCTTCCATTGAGATGCCGCCGTGTTGGAATGTGTTTTTGTAGTAGCTCACGTAGTAATTGTAGTTGTTGGGGTAGGCAAAGAAAGAGTCGCCGGTGGCAAACACGTAGCTCGTGCTCAGGTTGAGCGTGGGCAGCTGGGCCCTGGCAGGCTCCTTGATGGCAAATACGTCTTTGGAGTCATAGTTGAGGTTCTTGCCCAACTTGTATCTCAGGTTTGTGTTGGTGTTGCGGTCGCCTATTATCTTCACAGGCTTTGAGGCGCGTATGCTGCCGTGGTCTGTGGTGATGACAATCTTGTATTGGCTGGCGGCAAGCTGTTTGAAGAGTTCTGCCATGAAGGAGTGGCGGAGCCAACTCTGCGTGATGCTGCGGTAGGCACTCTCGTTGCTTGCCAACTCGCGCACCATCCTTGACTCTGTGCGTGCATGCGAGAGCATGTCGATGAAGTTGATGACCAGCACGTTGAGGTCGTTCTGCTTGAGGTTGGGCAGAAGCTGCATGAACTTCTCTGCCCCGTTGGAGTCGTTGATTTTGTGGTACGAGAAGGTGTCGTGCCTGCGGTAGCGTTCTATTTGCGTGCGGATGAGTGGTGCCTCGTTGAGGTTCTTGCCCTCTTCTTCGTCCTCGTCCACCCACAGCTCGGGAAACATGGAGGCTATCTGGGTTGGCATGAGGCCACTGAAGATGGCGTTGCGTGCATATTGGGTGGCAGTGGGGAGAATACTCATATACAGGTCTTCTGCCATGTCGAACATGTCGCCAATTTCCTGTGCCAGGACGCGCCACTGGTCGTAGCGGAAGTTGTCTATCACGATGAGAAAAACCTTCTCCTTGTTGTCCAGCAGCGGAAACACCTTGCGCTTGAACACGTCTGGACTCATCAGTGGCTTGTCTTCCGTTTGGCTTGTAGGCATACTGTGCCTGGATGCCAGTTTGTGCTGTATCATATTGCGCATGTTGCCTAGGCCGCTTGTCTTCTGTGGCGACACCCAGTCCATGTAGTTCTTCTTGATGAACTTGGCAAAAGCGTTGTCGGCTTCCTCTTTCTGCGTCTTCAGAATCTCGGTCATGCTGCTGTCCGCACTGCTCAGTTCCAGTTCCCAGTGCACAAGTTTCCGGTATACCGCCTTCCAGTCCTCAAAGTTCCTGCAGTCTTCTATTTGCAGTGAGAGCTGTTGGAAACTCTGCTGGTAGGAGTTCTGGGTCACTTCGGTTACTATCTCCTTGCGGTGTATGTTCTTCTTGAGCGACAACAGTATCTGGCTCGGATTGACGGGCTTGATGAGATAGTCGGCAATCTTGGAACCGATGGCTTGTTCCATGATGTTCTCTTCCTCGCTCTTGGTGACCATGACCACTGGTGTGGCGGGCGATATGTCCTTGATTTGCTGCAGGGTTTCCAGACCGCTCAGTCCGGGCATCATCTCGTCGAGCATGATGAGGTCGAACGAGTGCTGGCGGCATTGGTCAATGGCATCGGCACCGTTGCTAACGGTTGTCACATCGTATCCTTTTTTCTCGAGGAAGAGGATGTGGGCCTTGAGGAGTTCTATCTCGTCGTCTACCCAAAGTATGTTTCCGTTGTTCGTCATTTGTCTAAAATCCTTCTAAGTCGTAATATTCGTCTTCCAGATCCACTTCCTTTTGCGGTGTTTCCGGTGTTGTCTCTTTTTTCTTTTCCGTGGACTGCTTGGGCTGTTGTGCCGGTTGTGCCGTTTTCTTCGGCGCTTCCGTTGCCTTTGGGGCAGTTTCCTTCTTTGCTGGTTGCGTCACATTGGGCTTCTTGTCCTTGGTTTGTTGAGGCTTTGTCTGTTCCTTTTGTGGCGTTGCAGGTTTCTTGACAGGCGTTGCCGGCTCTTCTTCCGTGTCTTCTATCACGATTCCCTCGTCGGGCGTCGTGGTGGTCGGCTCGTGGAGTGTGGGCTCTTCTTCCATCATAAAACTGTTGCCGTCGTCCGTGGCAGCGTCCTGACGCTTGTCTTCTGCCTTGTCCTGTGGCACCATGTTGGCAGGAATCCGCACGTCTTCCTGTTCCACGTTCACTTCTGTAGGCTCGTTGAGCAAATGTTCGTCAGCCACCTTGACGGGGGCAAAGTGTTGGGCGTAGAACCGTTCGTAGTCGTTGTAGCTGAATTGCTGTCCGAGCAGCGAGAGGTTGGCGTCGCTGATGATGTATGTCTTCGCCTTTCCCGTTTGCCGGGTCACGGCAGGGTTGGCATGGAGCAGTCGTGCATACTGGTAAGCCTCGTCATAGTTTCGGAATCCGTTCACCCGCATGCGGTGCAGTCCGTCGGCATCGTCGATGGCAATGTCGAAGTTGCGCACTATGAAGTTGGAGAAGTTATAGCGTGCCATCTCGAACAGCAACTGGTTCTCGTTGAGTGAGTCGGGCATGTAGACAAGCATCACGTTGAATGGGGTGATGCGGTCGGTGGAGAATTTTCTCACCGCCGTAGAGTCGTTGTTGTTGAGCACCACAGCCCTTCGGTTCCACACGTCTTCCATGTCGAAGCGGGCACCATGGAGCTTTCTGCCCTTGCTTACCCCGTTTACGATCATGCCTGCCAATTCGCTGATGCGGCTGTCCGGGTATTTCTCCACCACGGTCTTCATGTCAGCCAGGCACCCCTCTGCGTCACCGGCATTGAGCTTGCCCATACCCGAAATGAAGATAAACTTGTCTCTGTTGGCACCATTGGGGAATCGGGTGTCACTGATGCGTACATTACCTTTCACTTCGTCAAAGCGGTCGGCCTTGAAGGCTTCGTAGGTGGCGGCATAGAGCGAGTCTTCTATCTGCACGCCCATGGTGGCGTTCTCCTTGAAATAAGGATCGGTGAGCACGGCTGTCCACTGACTTTGCGGATAGCGTTGTTTCAGCCGTTCCACATAGCTGTCTGCCGTAGTGAAGTCATTCTTGCGTGAGTAGAGCAGGAACAGGTGGTAGTAGGCTTCGTCGTTCTTGCCGTAGTCCTGATATTGCTCCGTGAGTCTGCGCAGGTATTTTTCGCTTTGCTTGAGGTTGTTCAGTTTGTCCTTGAAGATGATGCCCGCATGGAAGAGTCCGTCTTCTAGTATTTCGTTGCTGGCTTCCATCTTCTCCTCCGTGAGAGGAATCTGCGCCAGATAATATTCCCGCTTGTGCGGGTCGTTCTGTGCACTGTCCGTGAGGTGGGCTATCGAGTCGGCTCTGGCTTCCTCTGCGGTTATGGAGTCGCGTTGTTCGTCGGTGAGGGTCTCCGGGTTAGCGAGTCCTCCCACCACCGATTTGTTCACTCTCTGCCAGTTGTCCACGTTGTCTCGTTTGCCCCACAACCGCTGGAAAGCCTGCTTTCCTTGGCTCACTGCCAGGGGATTGTAGAAATACCAGGCGGATGATTTCTGGGCGGGAGAGACGGCGGGTGTAGTCGTCGTTTGTTTGTTCTGGCCGAACTTAGCACTGTTTTCCTTGAGCTTCTTTTCCGCATCGGCAGCCTCCTGTGCCCGTTGCTCTTCCTTTTCTTTCTTCTTCAGAGCCGTGATGACGCGGTCTATGGCGGTATTGCGTTCGGCCTCGGAAAGTTTGGCGAGAGCTTGCAGAGAGTCTTGCAGCTGCACGGCATCCGTGTAGGGCACCAGTTCGTCGAGCACCACCGACCGTTCCGACAGGGCTTCATAGTCCTTGCGGTCTTTGTCGAGGAGTCCGATGGCTTCTCCGTAGCAGCGCCTGGCATCGCCAAACTTCTCTTTCTCCCAATACAGGTCGCCCAGGTGAAGCAGGAGCACGCCTTTCTCGATGCCTGCCCGTGTAGCTTTCACGTTGCCTTGTTCATAGGCTTCTATTGCCTTTGCTGTGTCTTTCTCTGCCAGGTAGATGTTGCCGATGGCGTAGTACACCTGGTCCAGGTAATCCTTGTTCTTGTCGCTTGCCGCCATGCGCTTGAGCTTGCTCACCATCTGTTTGGCGTGTCCTTTTGCCATCACCTCGGTGAGCGAGATGCGTGCGTTGAACTCCAGTTCGTAGGGTGGGTTTTGGCGGATGACGTGGCGGAACGCCTTGTAGGCATCCTGCTTTCTGTCTTGTGCGGCATAGAGTTGTCCGAGCAGATACCATTCGCGTGCCTTCTGCTTGCGTCTCATCTCGTGGCTGATCACCTTGCGCAGGTAGGGGATGGCCTTGTCGAAGTCGCCCGTATGAATGTAGTAGTCGGCATACGTGTAGTCCCACTCCTTGACGGCACGCCAGTCGAGCGAGTCGCGTTGCATGTTCCTGATAACGTCTTCCGCGTCATACATCCATCCGCTTTCCACGTAGGTCTTGGCGAGCCATGCCCGTGCTTTGCCGTAGATGGCGGGTTGTGTCTCGAAGAGTCGGCTCATGTAGGCAAAGGTGGAAGCAGCCTCGTCGAAGTTGCCCTGGTGAAACTGTGCGCGTCCCATGAGCATCCAGGCTTTCCAGATGAAGGGGTTGTATTCCTTGCGGTTGAGCCATTCAATGTCTTTGGCGGTTTTCTTCCGGTTCTTGTTCCATTCGGGGCGGCGCTTGATGCTGTGGCGCTGTATGGCCTTTTTGCTTTTCTCTATGGCCCGGTTGAAGTTGCCCTTGCCGAGTTCCCGGCTGTTCTTGTTGCCCACATAGTAGAGCGGCAACAGTTCCGTGTAGTTGTCCTTGTTGCCGTTTTCCTTCTCGAGCGAGCCGTCTATGTAGGCTTGCGCTCCGTTGTAGTAGATGTTGTATTTGGCGTTGAACGCGTGCCAGAACCTTGTCTTGCCCGTGTTCTTCTGCGATGCGCATCCTGTGAGCAGTGGTATGCACAGCAGCAGGGCCACTGCCGACGGGCTTCGCTTGAGCAGTTTGCATAGCGCATAGACGATGATGGAGAAGAAGATGATGGCTGCCCCCGACGGCACGTTGAGCAGATAGGCCAGTGCCAGTCCGAGCAGACAGTCTATCCATCCTATGACGATACTCAGCCCAATGACCTTCTTGAAGTTGTAGGTGAAGAGGTTGGCGGTCATCTGCGGCACGGTGAGCAGGCTGATGGCGAGCACGATGCCCACCAGCCGGAGTGTCGACACGATGCTCACGGCGATGAGTCCCATCATGAGATATTCTATGAAGTTTACCGGCAAGTGCTGCGACCGGGCGAAGGTGGCGTCGAAGGCCACGCTGAGTATGGGGCGGTAGAGCAGGGCGAACACGGCCGTGACCACCACCGCCAGTGCTGCCAGCAGCCACAGGTCGGCAGGCTCTATGGCGAGGATGCTGCCGAAGAGAAACGAGGGCAGGTCGGGCATGAATCCCGGTGTGAGAAAGCAGCAGATGATGCCCACGCTCATGCCGAATGTCCAGAATACGGCTATCGCCGAGTCTTCGCGTATGCTTTCTTTCTGCGAGAGCCACTGCACGCCGAAGGCGCTTGCCACTGCAAATGCCATGGCGGACAGCACGGGGTTCACTCCCAGAAGCACTCCCAGGCCTACTCCGCCGAACGAGGCATGCGTGATGCCGCCGCTGATGAAGACCAGTCTGCGTGCCACGATGTAGGAACCGATGAACCCGCACACGATGCTTGCCAGCAGTGAGCCGAGCAGGGCGTTCTGGAAAAATGTATATTCAAAGATGGACATGAGTCTTGGACGGTGGGGTTATGCGTGTTCGGTGATGGTGAATCCTGCCTTTCGCAGGTCTTCCCAGAAGTGGGGATATGACTTGCTCACCACTTCCGGGTGGTTGATGCGCATGTTGGGGAACAGGAAGGCTGCCGGTGCAAATGCCATGGCCATGCGGTGGTCTTCGTAGGTGTCGATCACCGGTGTCTCGTCGGGCGTGCAGCGTTCGCCGTCCCAGTATATTTCGTTGTCGTTGCGGTCATGTATCAGGTAGCCGAGTTTCTTCAGTTCTTTCTTGAGAGCCTCTATGCGGTCGGTCTCCTTGATTTTCAGACTGCCCAACCCTGTGAAGCGGAAGGGGATGCCGAGCAAGGTGCAGGTCACGGTCATGGTCTGTGCCAGGTCGGGCTGGTTGACGAAGTCGTAGTCGAAGCGTGGCAGGCGGCTCTTTCTGTAGAAGAGGCTCACCTCGGTGGGCTCTCCCTGCTTCTGTTCTGCAAAACTCGTTTTCACGCCCAGCAGACTGAACATATACTTGATGGCGGAGTCGCCCTGGCGCGAGCCGTCGGTCAGGTTGGTGAGCCTGACGGTCGACCCGGGGTCATTGAGCAGGGCGCAGATTTCATACCAGTAGGAAGCCGCGCTCCAGTCGTTCTCTATGAAGAATGCGTGGTCGTCGTAGGGCTTGGGCTTCACCTTGATCATGTCGATGTCTGTCCAGTCCACCTCGGCTCCGAAGTCGCGCATGGTGCAGAGAGTGAGGTCTATGTAGGGGCGCGACACGATGTCGCCCGTGAGTCTCAGTTCGAGTCCCTGCTTGAGCATGGGGCCTATCATGAGCAGTGCCGAGATGTATTGCGAGCTCACGTTTCCTTCTATCTCGAGGAATCCTCCTTCCAGTCTGTTGCCTTTGATGCGGAGTGGCGGAAACCCTTCGTTCTCCTCGTATCTGATGTCGGCTCCCAGCCTTCGCAGTGCATCCACGAGCACCTTGATGGGGCGGTGCTTCATGCGTTCGGTGCCGGTGATGACGTGCTCTCCGTCGCTTACCGACAGATAGGCGGTCATGAAGCGCATGGCGGTGCCTGCCGCCTTGATGTCTATCACTTCGGGCATTTGTTCCAGGGCACGCACAATCACTTCCGTGTCGTCGCAGTCCGAGAGGTTCTCGGGCATGTGCTGTCCGTGCGACAGGGCATGGATGACCAGTGCCCTGTTGCTGATGCTCTTGGAGGCGGGCAGGTTGATGGTGGTGCTGATGTGCTGTGGTACTTGAAAAGAGTATTGCATGGTTCCGTCGTTTTCTTGTTTCTATTAGTCTACAAAGTTACTAAATTATCTTGTGCTGTCCAACTTTTGCATTCAAATATAACTGAAAATAACATAAGGAAAAGGCGGAACGTGCGGTGTGCCCTTTCTGGGTGCTGCGAAAAGAAAAATGCTTTGCCTGGCAGGGCTTGGAGTCCTGTTGTGGGCAAAGCATTCGTTATGTTGACCTATTGAAATTGTTGCTTAGCTGTATCTGAGAATCTGTCCTGGACGCAGGCGCATGTTCTTGCCGATGTGGTTGAGCTTGCAGATGGTGTCGGCGGTCACGCCACGCTTGCGTGCAATCGACTCGATGGTCTCGCCCCTTGCCACCTTGTGGTAGCGTGGGTCTGCAGCTTCGCCCATCAGCCTGTCGGGAGCGGTCTCGCCAATCACGTCGCTACGCGAGTAGCCGCCGTTGCCCACTTTTCCGCGGAGGCGTGTGGCCAGTTCCGACTGTTCGGCGTAGGTGTCTTTGCGGTATACGAAATAGTCACCCGTCACGTCCTGGTTGCGGAAGTCGAACATCAGTGCCGGGTTGAGCGCCACGCCGCAGAGGCGTGTCTCGAAGTGCAGGTGCGAACCGGTGCTTCGTCCGGTGTTGCCGCCCAGTCCGATGGGGTCTCCTGCCTTGACGGTCTGGTTCTCGTCAACCAGCCATTTCGACATGTGCCCGTAGATGGTTTCCAGTCCATTGTAGTGGCGTATCACCACGTAGTTGCCGTAGCCGCCGGCCTCATATCTCACCACTCTCACCTTGCCTGCGAAGGCTGCGCGGATGGTGTCGCCGATGTATACCTTGATGTCGAGTCCCTTGTGCTGGCGTCCCCAGCGGCTACCGAAGTTGCTGGTCACCACGCGGCTGGGTGTAGGCATGCAGAAGTGGCGCAGGCTGATTCGGATGGAGTCGGGCAGGGGTGTGGCCCTGTGTGCGTATTTGTTGTTCCAGTCGTCATAAAGTTCGGAAGCGGGCGACTCTACGTTCTCTTTCTCGATGATGCTCTGCAGGGCAAGCGTGTCCACGGCTTTCATCTTTCTGTCCACCGGTGCCTGGCGTGCGAGCAAGTCCTGTGCTGACATGGGCATGGCTGCCAGTGCCAATACGGAAGTTATAGCTAATTTCTTTATTATTCTTTTAAAGTACATCATTCATTTTAGGTTTATCTGCCAACCGAGGCAGACGTGATTAGTTTTGTCAATAAGGAATTGTTGAACGCTACAAATGTTCAACAATTTGTAAACGACTTTGCAAATATAGTAAAAATATTGCAGAATTGTTTCATGGTTAACAGTTTTTCGTGTAACTTTAACGCTTTGCGTAACTTATACGTACCTCATTTAACGTTTGATAAGATTTAGAGCGCGTGTTTCTTAACCTGTTCATTCACAAAAGATTCCGTCGGTTAGGCTTTTGTTTGGCGGAATGTTGTGTCTTACTTGTGGGGGGAGTGTCGTGTTCTTGAGGCTTTCATTTCCCTGTATTGCCTTGTCGTTCTCGTTTGCGTGTGCTGCTGTGGTGCTAAACTGTGAACGGCGGGCTCTCGGCTTGGTGTCTACTCAGCCCAGGGCAAGCGAAGCGACACGCTGGGTGACAGGGGTTCAAACGTGCGTTCTGAAGAGGCGCAAGCATATTGAACCACAGGCGGTTGTCTTTACTTTTTCCCTTACAGGGCGTGGCGATGCTTGTCTCTATACCCAGGGTGCCGCTACGCTTTACCCTGGGCTGTGTGGAAGTTGGGCCTTCAGCCCGCATAATGCCGGCTAAAGCTGTTCATGTCCATGACGTTAGACTTGTGCCGCTTGCTTGCCATGTACTGTGTGGAAGTTGTGCTTTCACACACATATTATCTGCTAAGCCGTGCTTGTCTCTCTCTCTTGTGTATGCCGCTACGCTTTGCCCATGATACTATGGTGCGGTTTTGCTTTCAGCCCGCATATTATTAGGAGGAGGGTGAAACCGATCCCTCAACCATGACAATTCCTCACGTCCTTATAAGTCCCTTATGATATGGCAGCCCAGTTGATGTTGGTCTTGCGGAGGGCGGCGAGGCGGTCCCAGAGCATCTGGTAGGCGGGACTTTGGCAGGTGGGGTCGGCGTCGATAATCTTCTGCGCCTCGTCGCGCGCCAACTGCACCAGTTGTCCGTCGCGCGCTATGTCGGCTATCTTCAGGTCGAACGCCACGCCGCTCTGCTGGGTGCCTTCCAGGTCGCCGGGGCCGCGCAGCTTCAGATCGGCTTCGGCTATGCGGAATCCGTCGTTGGTCTCGGTCATGATGTCTATGCGCTTGCGTGTCTCCTCGCTGAGCTTGTAGCCGGTGACGAGAATGCAGTAGCTCTGGTCGGCACCGCGTCCCACGCGTCCTCTGAGCTGGTGGAGCTGCGACAGGCCGAAACGCTGGGCGTCGAGAATCACCATGACCGAGGCGTTGGGCACGTTCACGCCCACCTCAATCACGGTGGTGGCCACGAGTATCTGTGTCTCGCCGCTTACGAATTTCTGCATCTCCGCCTCTTTCTCCTTGGCCTTCATCCTGCCGTGCACCTTGCTGAGCTTGTATTCCGGGAAGGCCTCGCGCAGCTGCTCGAATCCCGTCTCGAGGTTCTTCAGGTCGCTCTTCTCGCTTTCCTCTATCAGGGGGAACACGATGTAGACCTGCCTGCCCTCGCCTATTTGCTGGCGTATGCCGCGGTAGAGGCTGGTGGTCTGGTTGTCGTATTTGTGGATGGTCTGTATGGGCTTCCGTCCCGGCGGCAGCTGGTCGATCACGCTCACGTCGAGGTCGCCGTAGATGGTCATGGCGAGTGTGCGGGGAATGGGGGTGGCGGTCATTACCAGGATGTGGGGCGGGTTCTCGCTCTTGCGCCACAGCTTGGAGCGCTGCTCCACGCCGAAGCGGTGCTGCTCGTCTACCACTGCCAGTCCGAGGCGGTGGAACTGCACGGCGTCTTCTATCAGGGCGTGTGTGCCCACGAGTATGTGGATGGAGCCGTCGGCGAGTCGCTGGAGCACGTCCTGCCTTTTCTTGCCCTTGACGATGCCGGTGAGCAGTTCCACGCTGATGTCCATGCCTTGCAGAAACTGTCGGATGGTGGCCAGGTGCTGTTCGGCCAGGATTTCGGTGGGTGCCATGATGCACGCCTGGTAGCCGTTGTCGAGGGCTATGAGCATGGACATGAGCGCCACGAGGGTCTTGCCGGAGCCCACGTCGCCCTGCAGCAGGCGGTTCATCTGCCTGCCGGAGCCGAGGTCTGTTCTGATTTCGCGCATCACGCGCTTCTGGGCTTCGGTGAGGGGGAAGGGCAGATGGTCGTGGTAGAAGGTGTTGAATATGTCGCCCACGTGGGCAAACACGTAGCCTCGGTATTTGCGGCGGTGGTCGCTGGCATAGCGCAGTATGTTGAGCTGCACGTAGAAGAGTTCTTCAAACTTGAGCCGCTGTCGTGCCTTCTGCATGTCGAGGTGCGTCTTGGGGTAGTGCACGTTGCGCATGGCGGTGTCGTACGACACGAGGTGGAGCGGTTCGGTGATGTAGGGCGGCAGCGTTTCTGCCAGGGGCTGCGAGAGTCGGGTGAGCAGGGCCTTGACGGTTTTCTCGATGGTGTGCGAGGAGAGGTTGGCCTTCTTCATCTTCTCGGTGGTCATGTAGTAGGGCTGCATGCCCATCTGCGAGAGCTGCAGTTCGGCGGCAGGGTCTATGTCGGGGTGGGCAAACTGGAAACGGCCGTTGTAGACGGTGGGTCTGCCGAAGACGATGTATTCGGTGTGGAGCTGGTAGGTCTTGTAGATGTATTGCGCCTTGTTGAACCACACGATGTCGCACACGCCGGTGCCGTCGCTGAAGTGTGCCACCACGCGCTTGCGCTTGGGTCCCATGTCGAACTCCTCAAAGCTGAGTATCATGCCCTTCACCTGCACGAAGGGCATGTCGGCGGTCATTTCGCGGATGGTGTAGACATGGCTGCGGTCCACATATTTATATGGGTAGTATTCGAGCAGGTCACGGAAGGTGTGGATATTGAGTTCCTTGTTCAATATCTCTTTCTTGCGCGGTCCCATGCCGGGCACGTACATCACGTCTTGTTCGAGTAGGTCTATCAAAGTGCTGTTCTGCTGTTACGGTTGTTGTTCCACGAGTGCCTTGGCAACGGTCATGTCGAAGGGTGTGGTTATCTTGATATTCTCCCGGTTGCCCTCAACGGCAGTCACCGTGCCTCCGATGCTTTCCACCACGGAGGCGTCGTCGGTGAACCGGTCGTCGTAGGGCTGGCGGTAGGCTCTCTTGAGCAGGCCTATGCTGAAGGTCTGCGGTGTCTGCACCAGCCGGTAGTCGCTGCGGAGCACATTCTCGCCGCCCTCCTTGCCTGCCATGTAGCGCAGGGTCTCCACCACGGGCGTGACGGGTATGACGGCTTGCTTCAGCCGTGCCTCCCCGTAGCATCTGCCGATTACTTCGACGGAGGCGAAGGGCCTCACGCCGTCGTGCACGCCCACCACTCCTTCTTCGTCGTCGGGCACCAGCGCGAGTCCGTTCCTCACCGAGTGGAAGCGCGTTTCTCCGCCGTCGGCGAGCTGGTAGTCTTCCTCGAAGTGGTATTGCCGGCAGAGGGTCGTCCAGTAGTCGTGCTGTGCCTGGGGCAGCACGAGGATGATGCGGAGCGTGGCGCTGTAGGCGCGAAACCGGCGGATGGTGCGCATCAGGATGGGCAGTCCGCCCACGGGCAGAAACTGCTTGGGCACGTCGCCGCCCATGCGCAGTCCCTTGCCGCCTGCCACGATGATTGCATAGTCTGCCATGGTCAGCGTGCCATGAGGTGGTTGTACATCATGCCCTCCTTGATTTCCTCGGTTTTCTCCTTGCCCACGAACATGGAGAGTATCTCGTAGGCGTAGGGCAGGGTGGCTGCGGGTCCTTCGCCGGTGATGATGTTGCCGTCCACGGTGAAGAGCTCGTGGGTGTATCGGGCCCCGGTCATGTATTTCTCGAATCCGGGATAGCAGGTGGCGCGCTTGCCCTCGAGCAGTCCGAGCGAGCCGAGCACGAGCGGTGCGGCGCAGATGGCGCCTATCTTCTTGCCTGCCTTGGCCTGTGCGGTGAGTGCCTGCCGCACGCCCTCGTGGTCGCGCAGGTTGGTGGCGCCGGGCAGTCCGCCGGGCAGCAGCATGAGGTCGGCGTCGGCCAGGTCGGCGTCTTCTATCTTGAGGTCGGCCTTGAGGGTCACGCCGTGCGATGTCTCCACAAATTCGTTGCCGGTCACGCTGACGGTCTTGATGTCCACGCCGCCTCTTCTGAGGATGTCTACCACTGCCAGGGCTTCCACTTCCTCGAAGCCGTTGGCGAGAAATTCATACACTTTTGCCATAGTATTGTTCTTTTTGATTGTTGTTTGTTTTCAGTGCCTGTGGGGTGCTTTCGCAATTATGTCGCTAAGATACGATTTTTTTTTGGATTGAGCAAATTTTATCCCTACGGGTTTGCCGATTTTATTGATTGGCAGGCTGCATTTTCGTCCATACGTGTTTTGCAGCTTTGTCTGGCTGGTCTTGGGCTGAAATCGGGGGCGTTGGATTCTGTGTTCCTCCCATTCCGTAGACTGTGAAAAAATGTTGTGTGGTTGATGAAAACCGTAAGTCACCCTGCCCTGTAACCACTTTAGGTCTGCAGTGCGTTCTGCGGTCGATGGAGCGAAAATGCCCGTGTTTATGGGGAATGTGACTGCTTTTCTGCTCCTTTTGTGACACTTTTCGTGATTTTGCCACTTTTTTCGGCCTTCCGGCAGTGTGCAATGGGGGACTACAAAAAGCGTGCCAAAACATGAACGGAAACGGTGAAAATAATGGGTCGGAAATTTTTTGTAATAAAACAATACTTCATGGACTTGTCTCTCTGCCCTGTCCGCCCTTTGGCTAACGGCACACTAACGGTTGCTAAGGGTACACTGACGGTTGGTTAACGGCACACTAACGGTTGCTAAGGGCACACTAATGGTTACTAAGGGCACACTAAAGGTTGGTTAACGGCACACTAACGAATTTTTCACCGGAATGAAGCAGATGGTGAGGTGGAGTGTTGTCCAACGATTGATGGATAGGAGGATAATGGTGAATGTGACATGTAAATTTATATTACCTAACATTTCCATCGGTACACTTCCTCATCGGATGATGCGCAAAACGTGACGTCACGTTTTATATATGCATGGTATATGTCACGAATCGTAAGCAAGAAAAAGTAATATAATATATAAATATATTATATTAAATATATTAACAAATATACCCTCGACGCATATTTTTGAAGGTGTCACGTCACAAACCCCTGTTTTTAACATTTTGAGTAATTCCAAAAGTGAGTGTAAAGTTGCTGATGTGCAGCGGAATGAGTGATTTTTGAGGTGTGCCGGTAGAAGGCTCTAAAAAGTGTGACACCTTTGAAAACGGTGTCTTTTGCAGGGGAAAGTGAAACAGAAACAGGGCGAAAAGTATAGTTCGAGATCCAAAGTCGCGTTAATTTCGTGTTAAACGGTCACGATTGCACACAAAAAGTCTGGTAAAATTCAGGTGGTTTTTGCACGCATTACCCGTACTTTCTTTCCATTGTCTCATCAAACAAGTTTCTTTTTATCGTCTTTGTTGCACGGTGCGAAAATCTGTTGCTAACGAATGTTAAAGCATTGAGGGTGCCCTTGATATGTCCTGTTGCGACAGGAAGGTCGTTGTGAAAGGTTGGCTGCGGAAATAAAGGATAACCGTTCTGTCAAATCTCCGCTACCGTCCCTTGTGTCCCGTCGTCCGAACCAAATAGCGGGCTGAAAGCCCAGTCAGTGCTTAGCCCAGGGCAAGCGAAGCGACACCCTGGGTAACGTGTGGTTCAAATGGTACGCCCTGTGAGGGCAAAAGCATTTGAACCACAGGCGGTTGTCTTTACTTTTGCCCTTACAGGGCGTGCCGATGATTGTCTCTATACCCAGGGTGCCGCTACGCTTTACCCTGGGCTGTGTAGAGTTTGGGCTTTCAGCCCGCATAATACCGACTGAAGCTGTTCATGCCCATGCAGCTGGGCTTGTGCTGTGAGTGGCTGGGCTGTGTAGAGGTTGTGCCTTCATCCTACACGTTTACGCCTAAGCAGGCTGCCATGCGCCCGACGCTCAGGAACTTCGTTACCCGCGCTTTTCCACAGGCACGGGCACCTCCACGCTTCGGATGTGGAGGTCGCGCTGCGGGAACGGAATCTCGATGTTGTGGGCGTTGAGCGTGTTGTAGATGGCCTCCTTAACCTCGCCGGTGACGATGAACTTCTGCTCCACGAGCACCCAGTAGGTGACGAAGAGATTCACGCTGTTGTCGCCGAACTCGTCGAACACCACGCCCACGGGCTTCTTGGTGCTGATGAGGTCGCGTCCGTCGGCGCTCTTCTTCATCAGTCCCTTCACCGCCTCGATGAGCATCTGGCGCACCTCATTGATGTTGGAGCCGTAGGCCACGCCCACGGGCACGGTGACCAGTTCGTAGGAATGGTTCTTGGTGATGTTCTTGAAGTTCTTGCTGAAGAGCGAGCTGTTGAGGAAGGCAATCACGCAGCCGTCGGCCGTGACCACCTGCGTAGACTGGTAGGTGATGCTGTCCACCTTTCCGCGTATGCCGTCGCACTCGATGAAGTCGCCCACGCGCACACGTCCCGTCATGAGCGAGATGCCGTAGAAGAAGTTCTCGAGCAAGTCCTTCATGGCGAAACCGACACCGGTGGCGAGACCGGCTGATATGACCGAAATGGCGGTAGACGGGATGCGGAGCATCTTGATGGATATGATGAAGTAGGTGCCCCACACGCAGATGGCGATGATGTTGTTGGCGAGCGTGAAGTTAGGCTTGCCGTTGACCACGATTTTCGACTTGTGATACTTGTGGTAGAGCGCCTTGATGAGGTAGTTGAGATAGCGGAACACGAAGAACTGCGACGCCACCATGACCAGCTTGATGAGCGAAAGCTGCACCACGTCGGGCACGTTGAGGAAGTTGGTCATCATGATCTTCACCACCGTCTCGGTGAGGTCGAACACGTCGGCCGCCCACCAGATGGAGAAGAAGATGGAGAACACGCCGATCACCGGCACCACCACCATCGACACCAGGTCGTAGGCCCAGGTCTTGTTGATGTGCTTCTCGTGCCGGGTGCGTATCACCTCGAGTATGTTGATGTGCACGTTGATGGGATGCTTGCCCACGTCCTCGCCGATTTTCTTCGAGAGCACGCGCTCCTCATACACGGCCAGCAGGTCGTAGAAGCAGGTGATGGTCTGGATGCAGGTGAGCAGGAAGGTCCACCAGATGAGCGTCTGCACGGAGAGCAGCGTGTAGCCGTACCATGCCACGAGGGTGGAGACCACCATGATCAGCAGCGAGATCCAGGTGTAGAAGATGTCGCTCTTGGGGATGTTGTCGTTGTGGCGCGTGATCACGTTCCACTGCCACAGCGTGAAGAGCAGCAGGATGGGCGGGAAGATGAGCTGCACCAGGTTGTTGGGGATGAAGATGATGCGGAAGGCTATCACGATGAACGACATCAGCATGATGGGCGTGTAGATGCGGAAGCCGCTCTTGATCTGGTCGCCCGGCAGGCGCACCAGCAGCGACACGAAGATGGCCGAGAGCAGCCAGGAGTACTCGATGAGCAGTTTCGACGCCATGAGGAAGAAGTTGTGGTACATGAAGCAGCGGGCAATCATGATGGTGATGGCGAAGATGATCATGGCTGCCGCCAGGATGAGGCACACCTTCTTCTTCATGAATTCCTCCGTGCGGAAACGCTTCGGCACGAGCCAGCGCACCAGCACGTTGCTCAGCAGCGCTGCCACGACGATGTAGAACAGCACGAACACCACCAGGCCCACCACGATGGGGCCGCGCCACTGCGAGTGGATGGTGCGCATGGTGCCGTTGTTGCCCTTCACCTTCTCGGTGGTATACTTCTCGCTGGCGTCCTGCTTGGCGTTGCTGATGTAGAGCGGCAGCTGGCCCAGCACCTCCAGGTAACTGGCGTCGCCGTTGATGAAGATGCTGTGCTGTATGGCGTTGTAGCGCTGCAGGGCATAGTCGTTGCCCGTCTTCAGCTTCTTCGAAATCATCTTGTAGTGCTCGCTGTCCTGGATGACGCTTTCCTTCATCTTCTCCAGGTTGCGGCGCAGGGCGATGGCGTAGCCCAGGCAGGCTGCACGGTCGGCCTGTCCCTGCTTGTCGAGCATGAAGGGCTGGTGCTTCCTGTCGCCCTTCATGGGGCGCATGGGCTTGAAGTTCTTCATGGCCTTGGGCGGCCTGCCTGCGTCGCCCATGCGCGGCGGAATGGTCATCAGCGAGTTGATGAGGTCGGTGTAGCGCACTATCTCGCTGTTCATCTTCTGCAGAATCTGGTCGTAGGGCAGGCGCCGCTTGTTGAACTCCTTGTAGAGGTCGGTGGCCTCGTGGCAGGCATAGGTCATGTCGAACGTGAAGTCCTGCTTCTGCGAATAGAGCATCAGGCTGATCTGGTCGCTCCGCTGCATGAGCGAGATCATCTGCTTGTGCTGCATCTCTGCAAACTGATAGTAGCGTGCCATGTTCTGTTTCTGTTCGCCGAACGACGACTCCAGTTCGGCGCGGAGCACCGACAGAGTGGACGAGAGGTTCTTTTCCTTGAGCACGGCCGAGGCTGGCAAGCATGCCCAAAGCATGGCCAGCACCATTCCCAAAAATCTTTTCATAAAGGTGTTGTTAATTGATTTGTGTTGCAAAATTACGGCAAATGGCACAAAATCCAAACAAAAAGCATTGGAATTAACCAATTTTTATTACCTTTGCGCCCGGATAGGAAGAGTGGAGCGGCACATGCCGTGCTGGCTTGTTCCGCTTGGCAGATGGATTTCCGCAGGACAACCGAGCGGCGTGTGCTTGTGTGCAGACTGTGAAAATAAATGACACGACAAGGCGAATACCGCAAGCCGAAGTTGTATATTCCTTTGCCTCAACGGGTAACGCTAATCAATTAAGTGGTCGGATTAATATTATTTAACATCTGTAACGGCGGAGTTTTGCAATAATTCCACTACTTTTGCGAATGATAATAAAGGTGGCGCAAAGCCTCTCGCTTTCAACGCCTTGAACTCTGAAGCAATAAGAATAAACCAGAAACAGAATAAAAACCGCAATCCCTCCCATGAAGGCAACCTCCTGCTGAGGGCAGGTTGCGCGCACAGAAAGCTTGAAGAAAGCCGGATGCGCTTGAGATATGAAAACTTGTTTAAATAATAATGAATATGAAATCAACAGTTAAATTCGCAGCATTTGGACTTGCTGCCGTATTGTTCGCCTCTTGTAGCGACAATGCAAGCAACGAAGGAGGTTCTCCAGTTTCCGGACCTGTGGCCACTGAAGGACTGTCTTTCACTACTAATCCAGCCCAGGCCCTTGCGGCCCGCGTACATTCCTACAAGAATGTGCTCACCAAGGCTTTCGGCACTCGTGCCGCCGCAGACCCCACCGTGTTTGCCGGCGTGCTGACCATGCCTTCCATTCCACAGACCGATCCCGTCAACAAGGCGGACGTTGACAACGGTACCGACCTGAACGGCGCTGACGCAAAGTGGGCAGGCAAGGCCTTCCAAATCACCAAGAAAGGTGAGGTGGACTTCTCGGGCAAGACTATCCAGAACAGCACAATCTACATCAACGGCAACTCTACCCTGGTGTACACCGAAAGCAAGGGCAACAACAAGTTCTATGTAGAGAAGGGCGGCAAGCTGGTGTTCAAAGGCTCCGGCAAGATGCTGCAAAGCTCTGATGTGGTGATCTGCCAGGAAGGCACCGTGGAGAGCACCAACAACGATATCATCATCGACGGCGAGTTCTATGCCAACCTCAACGTTTCGCAGAAAGACGGCTCCGTGAAGATCCAGGAGTTCGGCGCCAGCTCAACACGCGGCGAAAAGGACGCTGACGGCAACGCAGTGGTGACTCCTACACAGAACATCACCTTCAACAACAAGACATACATCGACGGTTATGTGCGCGCCATCAACCTCACCATCGGCGAGAACGCCGTGGCCAACATCAACCAGAACATCATGTACTCCACCACCGTCAACGTGAACGGTGCACTCCATGCCAACAAGTACTTCAAGACCGAGAATCTGAACCTCAACGGCAAGATGAGCTCCGACTGGGCAGTACGCGCAACAAACCTGAAGATGAACGCCGGCTCACAGCTCACAGCCGACTATGTGCGCGCTACCGACGCACAGCTCAACGGCGACTGCCTGCTGAAGATCAGCGACAAGGGCGTGCTCACATTCGACAAGCTCACCACCGACAACGCTGCCAAGCAGATTGAACTGCAGGGCGCAGACGCAGTGGCAGTCATCAAGGCTGGCGAGTTCCACAACAACGGCGCCGAACTGATTCAGGCACTCTCTACGCCAGGAAGCAACTCAACCTTCCTCATCCAGTTCAGCAAGAGCTTCAACGGCACCACAGAGATGCCTTCGTTCGAAGACCTCGACATAGCCGCTTCTTATCTCGACTACGACAAGGCAACATCTGGCGACGAGGTGAAGGAAATCGCAGAGACCGTGCCCGGTGGCAAGTGGGGCGTTTACCAGTGGACCGGCAATGCTGCCAACCTCAAGGCCAACCCCAAGCTCGACATTGTGGCAGCTGTTGACGCTGCCGACGGCCAGTCGGCTACCTGCATCAAGCCTGTAGGCAACAAACTCTATGTTTCCTACCACACCAACGGCAGCCAGTTCGGCGGCAACATCGAAGTGGCTCAGATGGCAGGCAGCAACATCAGTATCCTGCAGTCTGTGAAGGACAACGACAGCGAATTGGACTACAACCACCTCACCGTAGATAATAATAAGGTGTATGTGGCTGGTTCTTCCAAGAAGGACGGCGGTCTCGTGGCAGCCATCAGTCTCGACGGCACCGGCAACCTGAACACCGCTGATGCCAAGGTCTCCTATGTAGACAAGGATGCAGCCAAGCACGAGGGCTACGATGCCAACTGCGTGACAACCTACGGAGACAACGTCGTTGTAGCCACCACAAGAGGCTATGACGTGTTCGACAAGGACTTCGCCACACACTTCTATCAGCCCACAAGCGGCAAGGCTAAGCACCTGGCTGTGGCCAACAACAATATCTATGGCCTGAACTTCACCTCTGGCACCAACGCCCAGATCCAGAAGTTCGACAACGCCAGCCTCACTGGCGGCACAAACTTCTCTGTAGGCGATGTGGCTCCCGACTATGCCAAGAACGTGATCGCTGTAGACGGCACCGACGTTTACGTGTGCAAGGGTCAGAACGGCGTGGCACGCTACGATGCCAACGGCAACCATACATGGGCTTGGAGCGTTCCAACCATGAAGAATCCTCAAGACCGCGACAAGCTCGGCTTGGCCAAGGGCTATGCCAACGGTCTGGCTGTAGACGGACAGTATGTCTACGTGGCATGCGGCGGCTACGGCGTGGTAGTGCTCAACAAGGCTACAGGTGAGGAAATCTGCCACCGTCAGTCACAGACCGGAAAGTCTGCCAACTACGTGGCAGTAGACGGCACAGGCAACATCTATGTGGCTTACGGACAGAGCCGCATCCAGGTGTTCAAGGTGACCGCCACCAAGTAATACAAGACTTCTATCTATCATATCTCCCATTGGGCAAATGCCCGGTGGGAGATATACTCAATTTTAATGAAACAGTTATCTAATTCTTTACTTAACTTATGAAAACCATCAATGCAAAACTTATAACTTTAGGATTGGCTGCCGTGCTGCTCGCCGCTTGTAGCGACAATACGGGCGACAATCCTGCGGATCCCGGTGAGGGACAAGTGCTTGGCACTGAGGTCGTTTCCATAACCGATGCCCAGCAACTGGCCAACCGCGTACTAAACTTCAAGGCTGTTTCTACCAAGGCAACAAGAGCCGCCGGCGCAACTGCTGCTGACCTCGGCGACGCTTACAGCATGCCCGCCAAACCTTCCGTGCCGAGCGATGCCATTGAAATCAAGAATTACCAGTGGCCTGAGACAGGACAAAGCACTGCTACCGGACTGACCAGCGGCAAGAGCTATGTCATCAAGAAAGGGACCAAGATTGCAAGTGGACTGAATTTGAATGGCGCAGACCTTTATGTGGAAGGCGATCTTGAAGTAACTGCTTGCTGGAGTAACGGAGGTTCCAGTTATTGGGACAGTTCCTTGAACAGTTGGGTCTCAAAAAACGGAAACATCTATGTGCTTGGTGGAAAAGTGACACTCAACTACAACCCGGATCAAGATGTATTCAACGGTCCCGGTCTGAATTTCTACAACTTTGGAGGAACAGTCATTGACAAGACTGTGCCCAAGGTGGGACCCAATGACTTCTATATTGGTTCCAATTGTGGATTCTATACAGACGCTGACATCAATTTCGGCGACAAGACCTTGAAGATTGGGGGCAAGTTCTATTGCGGCGGCAACCTCACGGTGAAAGAATTCCTGCCCATCAAGGGTGGCGTGGCCAACATCCAGGGCGACCTGCTCGGCTTGGAAGACAAGACCGTGGAAGGCACCGTGCAGGACGAAACCAACAAGGGACTTGACGGCCTTATCAACATAGGCGGCAAGTTCAACTGCAAGAACCTGGCACTCGGCAGTGAGTGCAAACTCTATGCTTGCTCCATGAACATAACCGGAACCTTGACACTGACAAGCAACGAACTGCGACTCCATGCCAACCACGTCAAGGCAGGCAACATCATGCACATGGCAGGAGGAAAGATTCTGTTGGTGAACAACAGCGTGATAGAGTGCGACAAGTACACCACCGATTCCAACGGCGCTTCTTCCGTGCAGTTGGAAGGTGACGGCGCAGTGGCTGTGTTCAAGGCCGGAAGAATCCAGTTCAACGGAAGCACTACTACAGACCTCTACACGTTTAACTCTACAGGTGCAGGCAGTCAGATACTGTTGGACTGCCCCTGGTATGACTTCCTGGGACATGAAAATGCCGGTGAGGACGTGTATAACCAAACCTACGAAGACATCACCTGGCATGGTGGCGTGGAGAACGGTGTGGCACAGTTCAACAACGGCACCCTGGCGCTGAAGCCCGCAGAGTGCGGCTACACCATCGACCCCAAGGACGACCCCAAGGAGCCCGAGAAGATTCTCGACCCCCAGGGCGAACTGCAATACGACCACACCCACAACATCTCCGCCACCTGCATACAGCCCTACAACGGCAAACTGTATATGTCGTACCACACACGTGGCACAGGTCACGGCGGATGTCTGGAGGTGTTCCAGACCGACGCACAGAACCAGACCAGTCTGCTGCAGTATCTGGAAGACAAGGAGCACAACCTCGACTTCAACCATCTGATGATTGACGGCCAGGCTTCAACACCGCGGCTCTACGCCGTGGGCAACTCCTTCAAGAAGGGCGCCATGCTCGCCACGATAGACCTGAAGAGCGACGGACTGATGAACACCGACGTGAAGCAGATCGACGAGAATACGGCCATTCTGCCCCTTACCGTGGTGGCACTCGACAAGAACGCCACGAAGGACAATCCGCAGGATGAAAACTGCATCGTGCGCGACGGCGACAAGTTCCTCGTGATGAGCACACGCGGCTACGAAGTCTACGACACCGGTCTCAACCTCTTGGGCAGCAAGAAGACTCCCGGCAAGGCCAAGCACATAGCCATCAACGGCAGCAACATGGCCACCTTATATTATGACGGACCTGTGGCAGACACCATCCAGGCCAACGGCGTGATAGAAGAGTTCAACACCGGCGACGACATCCTCACCGCTACCCCGAAGAAGACCATCGCTGTGGGCAGAATAGCCCCGAACAACGGCAAGAACACCATCGCCATCGACGGCAACAACCTCTACGTGTGCCGTGGTGCCGAGGGTCTCACCTGCTACGACCGCACGTCGGGCACAGCCAAGTGGACATGGACAGCTCCGCTCACCGCCGACACCAAGGTGGTGCAAGGCAACGCCAACGGCGTGACCTTCGACGACAAATACATCTATCTCGCCTGCGGAGGCTACGGCGTGGTGGTGTTCGACAAGAACACCATGGTGGAAGGCAAGCCCAAGGTGATAGCCAAGAAGCGTGCCGAGAAGCGCAACTCTGCCAACTACGTGACACTCTACAACGGACTCGTCTACGTGGCATACGGAAAGAGCCGCCTGCAGGTGTTCAAGTTGACCGACGCTCCTACCAAGGTGAAGTATTAAGACAAATGATTGCTCCAAGGCAATAATACACAAAACCAAGAGAATGCAGCTGTAGGTTGCAGCTGCATTTCTCTTGTTTTTTTACTGAAATGATCCGTATAGACAGACTTATACATATCCTGACCCTACTGATACTCTTGCCCGGTGCAGGAGTCAGCCTTTGTTATGCCCAGCATGAAAAGCAGACATTCAGACCCAAGATGTTGGTCTATGAAAACCTGAAAAACGAAGACGTGCTGAAACACTTCCAAAAGCGTTTCGCACAACTTGACACCCTTTTAAAGAACCAAGTGACCGTGGCATCGCCAACCGCCAGGTTGGGCTACATCGACCGCAGCATCTCAGCCTATACAGACTCGCTGTATGGAGCCAAGACTGCCCACGAAACACTTGCACTCAACCGCCATACAGGCCTGGAGATAACAGGCCAGACATACATGCGGCCGGACGAAGCCCTGAAGAACGTGGACGAGGAAGACAACGTGTCGGTCTATAAGGCCAAGGCACAGGCAGAACTGGGATGGAACATCATCAACAGCCGCTTCTACCAGGGCAAGGCCAAGCGCGAGAAAATAGCACTCGCCAACGAACTGGAACGGCTGCAGCAGAAAAAGCGTCTCACCACAGACAGCTATGACAAGGCCGCCGAACGCATTACCGACGAATACAACCGCTATATAGGCATCACGATAGCTCACCGACTGGAAAATCTCGACATCATGAACGAGGCCTACCAGTTCATGCTCGAGAAAGACCGCATCAGCAACGACAAGATGCTCAAGGTGATGAACGACAAGATGGAAGCCGAATACGACCTGTCCATCCTCTGTGCATCGAAAGACATAGACGGACAACCTGTCTACCGCATCGTCCCCACAAGGATAGACGTGGACACCACAACGCTCTGGAAATATGTGACGCAGGAGAGCATGGACGCACGCATCTGCAACGTGAAGGAGCAGATGGCAGACAACGAGAGCACACTGACCAACTATCTCGCCACGGCAAGGCTCACACCCTTTGTGCGCTGGTCGTCATACTGGACGAGCAACAGCCGCATCAGCAGCAATGCCGATGTGGGCGTGAGATTCACCCTGCCGCTCTACAACGAGAGCGGACGACGGAAGAAGGCACTTGCCACGGAGAAGGAAATCATCCGCAACACCCGGACCTCGGACGTGGCTACCCTCAAGCAGGAATGTGAGACACTGGTCAAGAAGGTGGAGAACATCAACCGCGCCATCGCCACCGAGGCATTCCACATCAAGCAGATGGGCAAGTATGTGGCGATGCGAAGATACGCCTACAAGAACCAGAAAACAGGCTACAACTATCTGGCTCGCATGGAAGAATACACCGGCTATCTGGAGAGCATGGAGCGCATGTACAAGCTGATGCAGAACAGGGCACTCGCCATTATCAACATACAGAAAATAGCCGGACTGAACAACAATACTAAAGGAATATTCCTGGAAACTGAACTATGAACGAGTTTCAACATAACAACAAGCCTCAGGAACAGGTAGCTGCCGATTTGTTGAAATCGCAGAACAAGAGGTTGGCCAAGCAGCAGATACTGTTTGCCGCCATCTTCTTTGTCGTGGTGGCTGTGCTGGCCTACTATGTTATCAGCAACACAGTGTATGCCACCTATGACGGCTACATCACCCTCGACGACAACCGCATGAGGGCTGGCGACGACTTGCTCATCCTCAAAGTGAACAAGGAAGTGGGCGAGGAGGTGAAAGAGGGCGACACACTCTACACCTACGTGCTGCTGAGCAACATACTCGACCAGTATGACTTCAACACACTGCCCTCGGTAGTGCGTGAAACCCACGACATGGAACTGCAGGCCAAACTGGCGCAGCAGGAAATACCGGTGCTACGCACCAAACTGGCCGAACTGAGGAAACAGCAGAAAGGGGAGTCGTCCGACATTTACTACGGACTGACCGACAATACCCGCCAGAACCAGTTGGCTGCCCAGATAGCCGAGACCGAGGAAGAACTGCGCAAGCAGGAAAACCGCGTGAAGATATATGCAGGCATGAAGAACAGCACCTGGCACTTCATGGCCAACCGAACCGGACACAACTATGCAGGCATTCCGAAGCAAGCCCTCGACCAGTTCCAGAACTCAGGAGTGGTGCACTACTGCAAGGCTCCGAAGGACGCGTTCGTGACAGACATCAACGTGACCGAGCGTTCGGTGGTGTTCAAGGAAGAACCCATCATGTCTATCCAGCACAAGGACTATGAATCGTGCCATTTGGGCGTCATTGCATACGTGCCGAGCGACAAGGTGAAATACATGGAAAGCCCGGAAGAGGCGGAGGTCATCATCAATGCCGATGCCATCGTGAAGGCCAAGCTCACCATCGTGGGACTCAGGGTGGAGGAAATACCCAAGTATCTGCAGGGCAACTTCGCCCACGACGCCAATGCCGTGGTGGCCTACTTCACGTTCCTGCCCTACCAGAAAGTGCCCGAGTGGGCCATGACCAACAAACTGCCCGTACGCATCCGCATCAACAAGCTCAAGGCCATGACAAATCCCAAGCCCCTGCCGTTGTACACCATACCCGACGAGAAGGGCAACCTGCATCCGGCCATACCGGAAGTGAACATCAAGAACAAACATAACAAGAAAACAGATAAACAATGATAGGACTGAAAAAGACAAAGCGCGGCGACAAGGTGCTCGTCATCGATACCTATATCGATGTGGACAGCAGTGTCGACCTGCAGGAGAACTTTTTCGACTGCGTGATGATCAAGGCACGCACGGAACAGACGCTGTCGTCCATTCTCTATGGAGCCAGTCCTATCCTGTCGATGAAGTGCAGCTACAAGCCCATCTTCGTCTACAAGACGCTCGACGACAAGCCACGCATTATCGACAACATCATCGACGCCTACACCAACGACTACGACAGCGAGAAGGTGTATGACATCATTGACAACATCAAGCGCGCCAGTCTGCACTACAACATCAAGCGTGAATTGGCACGCCCAACCACGCCCAACCAGTTGTTTGCCAACATCTGCCGCTACCTGCTCTCGCGCAACAAGCGCGTGATTGACCATCAGCTCATCGAGATGTCGTCGACAGGCTACATCAACCCCATCTTCGAGCACTACCATGCCATGGGACTGTTCCATCTGAGCGAGATGTTCATGTTCAAGGAGACCATGCTGGAGTATGGTGCCTTCCGGGTGCACAACTTCCACATGAAGCAGCACCTCTGCCCACACTGCAACCACAGTCACCTGCTCTACACGGAGTGCTGTCCGAAGTGCGGCAAGAGCGACCTGAAGCTCGAGAACATCATCCATCACTTCAGCTGTGCCAATGTGTCGCCCGAGAATACCTACAATGTGGGCGGTATGCTCATCTGCCCGAAATGTCACAAGATGCTTCGCCATATCGGCGTGGACTACGACCGGCCGGCTGTGATCTATTCGTGCAAGACCTGTGGCAACTCGTTCACCACCCCCATCACCAAGGCAGTGTGCACCAACTGCGAGGAAGAGACCGACGTGAGCCGGCTCATACCGCACGACGTGGTCGACATGGAAATCACGGAAGAAGGCGTGAGAGCACTCACACAAGGCAGCGTGGTGTTCTCCAACTTCGTGAACTACTATGACAACTACATGGAGTATTCCATCATGCTCAACCGCATACGCCGCCAGCTGCTCGAGAACCATTTCACCACCGAGTATACTGTGCTCGTCGGCAAGGTGTGGGTATTGAACAAGGAAAAGAAAACCATCAAGATAAAGGACAGTATACAGTCGGACCTCTGCAAGGCATTCTTCAGCTACAAGGTGTCGTACAACAACAACATCTTCTACGTGGCAAGTTCCATCTTCGAGGAAGACGTGGACGATGAAGTGATTATCGTCCGTTTCCGTCACGACATGTCTGTGGGCATCAGAAAGATAGCCAACAAGATTGAACCGGATGAAATGGTGTGCTACACGTTCATGTCGCAGAAGAAAACTCATGAGGACAACTATGAAGAGTTCTTCGACAACATGGACTATGTGGCTGCGGTGCCCGACGACTATTGCGCCTATGCTGCCGAGCCGGTCAAGGAACTGGAACAGCCCGACCTCTCGCAGTTTGAAAAGGTGGACCTCAGGGTAGACAAGGACGAGCAGCGCACGGCGTTCTACAAGAAACTGGTGTCTATACTCGTATTCACCGCCGGACTCCTGCTGGCTTTGGCCGTGGCAGTGCTGGCAGTGTTTAGATGATGAAAGGAGACGATCATGCTGTTAGAACTGACAGACTCCATCAACCAGTTTCTCGACTGGATAAACACGCTCACACTGAGCAGCATCGTGGACACCTACTGGTTCCTGTTTTTCATCGAGATGCCGCGCTATTATATTCTTGAATATATAGTGATAGGTTCGCTCATGTTCAGATACAAGAGCGTGAAAAAGGAAAAGGACCTGGCCCGGTTCTATCTCCTTCGCGAGAACCCGCTCGTGAGCATACTGGTGCCGGGAAAGAACGAGGGCAAGCACATCTATAAGCTGGTGAAGACGCTCAAGGAACAGACCTACCAGAACTATGAACTGATAGTGGTGGACGACGGCTCCGACGACGACACCAAACTGATATGCGACGACCTGGTGAAAGCCGGCTACCTGGAGCATTACTTCCGCCTGGAGACAAGAGGCGGAAAGGCGGCTGCCAGCAATTATGGGGCCAATATGGCACGGGGCAAATACATCATCTGCCTGGATGCCGACTCGTCGCTCGACCGTGACGCTATAGAGAAAATACTCATACCGTTCTATATGGACAGTGAGGTGAAAGCCGTAGGCGGATGCGTGAAGGTGCGCAACAACAAAGCCACCATCTGCTCGTCACTGCAGGCCATAGAATACCTCAAGCGCATTCAGGTGGGACGAATCGTGACCAGCGAACTGGGCATCTACCATATCATCTCGGGAGCATTCGGTGCTTTCGACAGAAAGGTGATGAAGGAAGTGGGCTTCTGGGACATCGGACCAGGACTGGACGGCGACATCACGCAGAAGTTCCGCAAGGCAGGATACAAGGTGAAGTTCGCCAGCGATGCCATCTGCATGACCAACGTGCCCACCAAGTGGTTCAAACTCTATCACCAGCGCATCCGGTGGTCAAGGTCGCTGGTCAGGTTCAGAATCCGCAAGCATAGGGATATCCTGCTGCCCAACCGCAACTGGGACATCCTCAACTGGCTGTCCAACCTCGAGAGCATCATGTACGACTGCGTGCTCAACTTCCTGTGGGTGTTCTACATCATCCGGCTGATGATCACCTTCAATACCCATATCATCGAGGTGCTGGTGCTGGGCTATTTCATACGCCTGTGCTTCTCGCAGTTTGCCTTCCTGCTCATCATGATGGTGACGGAGAGGAGAAAGGAAGAAGCATTCCTCTATCGCTACATGCCGCTCATGTCGCCCTATACGGGCTACTTCCTGCGCATAGCGAGAACGGTGGCGCACATACAGGAACTCTTCTTCAGACGCTCCTACAAGGACGCCTGGAACCCCACGAAGACTTCGAGGTATGCGCAATTAGAAAACATGTAAATTAAGAGACAATCAATATATAATGAGAAAACGACACTATGAGTTTAAGGTAGCAATCGTAGGTCTGGGTTATGTGGGCATGCCTTTGGCGTGTCTGTTCTCCAAGAAATACGATACCATCGGATACGACATCAACCCCACCAAGATTGCCATGCTGGAGAATGTCAAGATCTCCGAAGACAAGACCTTAGCCCGGGCTTTGGCGCAAGGGCTGCGACTGACGAGCAATGTGGCAGACTTGAAGGATTGTAATGTGTATATCATTGCCGTGCCGACGCCGGTTCATGAAAACCACAAGCCTGACACCAGCTGTGTGCGCAACGCCACAGTGGCTATTGCCAACCTGCTGAAGGAAGGTGACATCGTGATTTACGAGTCAACGGTATATCCGGGTCTTACGGAAGAGGTGTGTGCGCCTTTGCTGGAAAAGACTTCGGGACTGAAATACAACCATGACTTCTTCCTCGGCTTTTCGCCCGAGCGCATCAACCCGGGCGACACTGTGCACACCATCGAGAACATCACGAAGGTGACAAGCGGTTCCACTCCAGAGGTGGCTGAGATTATTGACAGTCTCTACAATTCAGTGCTGACCAACGGCACTTACAAAGCTCCCAACATGCGTGTTGCCGAGGCTTGCAAGATTATGGAGAACTGCCAGCGCGACGTGATGATAGCCTTCTTCAACGAGTTCCAGCGCATCTTCGACCGCATGGGCATCGACCTGGCGGAGGTGACACGTGCAGCTTCCACCAAGTGGAATTTCATCCCTGCCGAACCCGGACTGGTGGGCGGACACTGCATAGCGGTAGATCCTTACTACATGATTGCAAAAGCCAAGGAGGCTGGCGTCATGCCTACACTGCTCGCTACCGCACGTGAGGAAAACGAGACCATGTCGAAGTGGCTTGCCGACAAAATCAAGGCCAACACTGAGCTGCGGCACATGGATACTACCATGGCCAATGTGCTGATACTGGGCTTCTCCTTCAAGCCCGACAGCGATGACATTCGCAACACCAAGGTGGCCGACCTCTACCGGCACTTGGTCGACATGGGATATCCCGTCACGGTCTACGACCCTCTGGTAGACGTGACAAAGGTGGAACGGGAATACCACATTCCGGTCACGGGTGAACAACGTGTACTGGTCAACAACTACGACGTGATAGTGGTGGGCACACGGCACCGCATCTTCAAGAATATCGATGTCAAGCAGATACTGACAGACAACGGTTTCGTGTGCGACATTGCCGGCGTGCACTCCGACATTTAAGAGAAAACATTTAAAACAACACGAATATGGAAAATTACAAGATTCTGATTGTAGACGACGTTCCAACCAACGTCACCTTGATTGCAGCTATTATCAAGAAGCTGAACGTGGAATACGATACGGCCGAGAATGGCGAGGATGCCTTGAAGAAGATAGAGACATTCAAGCCCAACATTGTGTTGCTTGACCTGATGATGCCCGACATTAGCGGTTGGGACGTCATCAAGACCATTCGTGAGAAATATTCCAAAGAACAACTGGCCATCATCGTGACCTCCGCCATCACGGACCACGAGAACATCACCGAATGTTACGATATGGGCGTGAACGACTACGTGGCCAAGCCCATTGTGCCGGACCGCTTGCTCAACACCATTCAAATCCATGCAATGAAACTGGTATGATTCCCTTTGGCAAGACATACAGACTATTGCTGGGCTGCCTGCTCTTCCTCTTTTCAGCGGCCGCCATGGCCGTGGAAACCAATCGACGCATACTGATTATCACGTCATACAATCCAGACACGGAGAGAATGAACGCGAACCTGTCGGATTTTTACGAAGAGTTCAAGGAAAAATGTGGGCATGACGGCAACATTTCCGTGGAGACGATGAACTGCAAGAACCTGTCGGAGTCGCCTTTGTGGAAGGAACGTATGCAGAATCTGCTCGCCAAGTACGAGAAGAACCCGCCGTGTCTGATCATTCTGCTCGGACAAGAGGCATGGGCATCCTATCTTGCGCAGACTTCGGATTTCGCCCACAAGACGCCTGCCATGGCTGCACTCGTGAGCACCAATATCATTGATCTTCCTACGGTGAATGTAAACTTGCGCACGTGGCTACCCGAGAGCAAGGAGTATACAGACTTCAAGGACTTCAACATTGTGGGCGGTGTGTTCTACAAGTATGAGATAGAACGCAACATAGAACTCATCAAGAAGTTCTTTCCACACATGAAGAACTTGGCTTTCCTGTCAGACTTCACGTTGGGCGGTGCCTCCATTCAGGCTCTCTTCCGCAAGGAAATGAAGCACCACAAAGAGATGAAGGTGACCTACCTGGACGGTCGCCGCCATACACTCTTCGAAATGTGCAACCTCTTGCGCTCCGCCACTCCCCACACGGTATTGCTTATCGGCACGTGGCGCATCGACAGCAGCGAGAACTACGTGCTTGCCAATACCACGGGTGTGCTCCACAACGCCAATCCCTATCTGCCGGCGTTCACACTCGCTTCCGTAGGTATGGGCAACTGGGCTATCGGTGGCTATGCCCCCGAGTATTCACTCGTTGGACGGACACTTGCCGACGTCGCTTACGCCTATCTGAAGTCGGGAAATAAAAGCAAGAAGTTCTTCAGCGTCCGCCCCAACAACTACACGTTCGACAAGGCACAGCTCAACGCGTTCAACCTGGAATACAGAAACCTGCCGAATGATGCCATCATCATCAACCAGGACAGCAACTTCTACGCCAAGCACCGCAAGCTCATTTTCTGGGTGGCGGCGTCTATCGTGTTCCTGGCGTGCTGTCTGCTCTTCGCGCTCTATTACATTGTGCGCATACGCCGTCTTAGGAACAAGCTGGAGCAGCAGAGCAAGGAACTGCTTGTGGCCAAGGAAAAGGCAGAAGAGGCCAACCGGCTGAAGACGTCGTTCATCGCCAACATGAGCCACGAGATTCGCACACCGCTCAATGCCATTGTCGGGTTCTCCGAGCTACAGTGTATGGACGACTACTCAAAGGAGGACAAGATACAGTTCGGCAACATTATCAAGGAAAACTCCAGTTTGTTGCTCAACCTTATCAACGACATCCTCGACATTTCCAGGATAGAATCCGGACGCGTCTCGATAGAGTGTGTGCCCTGCGAACTGGTGAAGCTCTGCCACACAAGCCTGGTGTCGGTGAGGCAGGCGCGCCATCTGGAAAACGTGGAATATCAGGAACAATATCCAGAGAAGGAACTTTTCTTCAAGACGGACCCCATGCGGTTGAAGCAGGTGCTCATCAACTTGCTGACCAATGCCAGCAAGTTTACCAAGAAAGGAAGCATCAGCCTGAGTTTCTCCGTAGACGAGACGAACCGGACCATCACCTTTGCCGTGACGGACACCGGCATCGGCATCCCCAAGGAAAAGGCCGAATACATATTCGAGCGTTTCGTCAAGCTGAACCCCTATGTGCAAGGCACGGGACTTGGTCTGGCCCTTAGCAAGATTATCGTGGAAGGCATGGGCGGACGCATCTGGGTGGACACCAGCTACACAGGCGGAGCCCGATTCATGTTCACCCATCCGCTCAATCCGCTGGAACCGGGTGAAGAAGTAAAAGAAGATTATTTATAGGATATATTACAGTTATACGATCAATAAGGCATTTAAGATTATGGAAGCAGTTAAAACAACCATCCTCATTGCGGAGGACAATGTAAGCAATTATAAGTTGTTGGAGATTGTGCTTTCCAAAGAGTTTACCCTCCTTCACGCCTGGAACGGCAAGGAAGCGGTAGAGATGTTCAGGGAGAACAATCCGCAACTGATACTGATGGATATCGGCATGCCCGTCATGGACGGGTATGAGGCTACGCGTGAAATCAGGAAGATTTCGCCCACGGTACCCATTATCGGGCTCACTGCCTATGCCTATGCTGCCGACGAGCAGGAAGGCATGGACAGCGGCATGAACGAGTATATCACCAAGCCTGCCAACATCGCCAAGCTGCGTTCGCGCATCAAGGAGTTGATAGCAGATGTTAAATAAGCACTGCTGGCAAGGCATGCTTGTTAATTTCGCTTAATGTCGGTTTACTTTTCCGGCGATAGTCCGTCAATAGAGAAAGAGTAAACTGATTATAAACTAAAAGAACGATAGACATGAAAAAGAACTTATTAGTGCTTTCGCTCGTGGCAGGTTGCCTGTTGGCAACAAGCTGCGCCAGTAAGAAAGATTTGGAGAATTGCCAGCGTGAGAACAAGGAACTCACCGGTAACTATCAGGACGCCAAGGAACAGCTTGCTGCCAGCAAGGCCCGTGTGGCCAGCCTGGAAGAGCAGCTTGCCCAGGCCAAGCAGGCATACAGCAGCCTGCAGAATTCGCTCGACAAGAGTCTGAGCAATGCCAGCCAGAACAACGTGAGCATTGAGAAACTGGTAGACCAGATCAACGAGTCGAACCAGTATATCCGTCATCTCGTCGAGGTGAAGAGCAAGAGCGACTCGCTCAACATGGTGCTCACCAACAACCTCACACGCTCGCTGAGCAAGGAGGAGATGAAGGAAGTAGACGTGCAGGTGCTCAAGGGCGTGGTCTACATTTCGCTTGCCGACAACATGCTCTACAAGAGCGGCAGCTATGAAATCAACGACCGTGCTGCCGAGACATTGAGCAAGATAGCCAAGATTATCACCGACTACAAGGACTACGAAGTGCTCATCGAGGGTAACACGGACAACGTGCCCGTCAATGCTTCGGCAGCCTCGATGAAAAACATCCGCAACAACTGGGACCTCTCCTGTCTGCGTGCTTCGAGCGTGGTACAGGCTTTGCAGACTCAGTATGGCGTAGACCCGAAGCGTCTTACGGCTGGAGGTCGCGGCGAATACAACCCCGTTACTTCCAACGGCACTGAGGTGGGCAAGCAGCGCAACCGCCGCACCCAAATCATCATCACGCCGAAACTCGACCAGTTCATGGACTTGATAGACAAGGCTCCGGAAGACTCGCAGAAGTAAGCCGGACACCGAGCAGATGAAACAAGGAAAATCCCTTACCGCCCATGGCCTCACGGCCTGGCGATAAGGGATTTTTCTGTCTTGTGTTGTTTCGGTCAGCGTGTGTCACAACCGCTCGGGCTGTCAGAAGCGTGTCATTACCTCAACCACGAACTTATCTTTTTCTGATGGCTTTGGCACGCCGCCCTTGCGGTAAAAGTATTTCTCATAGTTCAGGCGTATGTCAGAGATGAATGGCTTGCTGATGCTCAATGTCAGACCGCCGGTCAGCCGTGCCCGTTGGGCGTCGGTCACCTTGAGTCCCTTTGTTTCCACGCCGTCGGCTGCGGTGGAGAGCACGTAACTCTTGCCGTCGCTATGGTCGCTCATGTAGTCGTAGCGCAGGAGCGGAGTGATTTTCGAGAAGAAGCATTTCCGCAGTTCAATGTCGTAGCTGGCAAAGGCATCCACGGCATGCACCATGTTGAAGGCATTGCCTTCATAGTGCTTGTAGAGATATTCAGCCTCTACATGCCAACCGTGGGCATGATAGTAGGCGCCTGCATCATACATCATCACGCCTACCTCTTCGGGTTTGATTTTCTGCACGCTCAGCGTCAGGTTCCATCCTCTGGGGAAGAACATCTGAGCCTTGGCTGAGAAGTTCACCTCTCTGGTCCAGAAATCCTTTTGGTTGGTCAGTCCCGATCCGTTGAACAGTCCTGCCTCCACTATCACGGGAAATCCCGGATGGAAGGTATAGCCCACGGTGGCGCCCACGTCGCGCACGTTGCCCACCTGCTTGGCAATGAACGACCGGTTGGCAAAATACTGCTGGTGAGGCGAGCGGTGGGCATCGATGGTGAACGGCACGCGCATCTGTCCGATGGTCAGTTGCAGCCAGTCGATGGGGGTGAGCCTGGTGTAGGCATCGAGCATCTTGATTTGTCCCTCGTCCGAGAGGTCTATCTCCGCTTTGTATGCCACGGCAGCTGCCACCTTCCCGTCTACGCTCAGTCTGGCATTGCGCACTTCAAATCGCCCGGCATGGTCGTCGGGCTGATATTCATACTTGCCACGGATGGTGCCGTGCAGGTGAGGCGTGAGGTCCACTTTGTCGTTGTCCTGCGCCTGTGCCGGTCCGGCCAGGCAAAGTCCTGCCATGAGGCAGAGCACTATTTGGGTTTTTCTCTTGTTCATCACACTTCTTGTCGTTTTGTTTTCCGCGGCAAAGTTCGTCATTCCTTGTTGCGTCCGTATGTCGCAGGCGTTACATTTCTGTTACTCTTTCCGTTCCTTGTCCCCCACGCCTTCCTTAACGCACCGTTAATGGCACACTAACGGCTGGCTAACGGCACACTAATTCCCTTTTCACCGGGAGGGGAAAACGGCGCTTCCGGTGAAAAGGGATGTCGTTCTGCATAGCGTCACGCCAAGCATCGGATACGCCTAAGTCGCCCTGCTGCATTCCGCAAAATTCGGCAGTCGATACTTGACGTGTGGAATAAAATCCGTATCTTTGCAGCACATAAACAATCTGGGATATTGATGACAAACAATACTACCTATTTTATATATGGCCTCTGCGTGATGTTCTATTCCATGATGGCATGGATGTTCTGGCGCAAGGGCGACGACCGGCTTTCACGGCTTATCACGGTGCTTATGCTCATCATCGACGTGGAGTGCCTGAAAGACCTGGCTGTATATTCTCCCCACACGCCGTTCGTGGTCAACACCTACTCCTGGCGGCTCATCACGGCTGTCGACATGGTGGTCATACCATTCTACAATTTCATCCTCAAGGAACTCGTCAAACCCGGTTGGCTTACGTGGCACAAGGGTGTGGCGCATGAAATTCCCTTTGTCCTGCTGCCCGTACTCTATGCCGTCACGTCGCATTCGGCCTGTTTCTACGCCCTCGTCGTGTGGGGCTTCTTTTACGGCAGTGTGGTCTTCGTCCGCACCTTCTTCCATATCTCCCAATACCATCGCCTGCTGAAGCAACGCTTCTCCTATGAAGACAATATCAACCTCAACTGGCTGCGCAGCATTCTCTTCACGTTCTTCCTCATTCTCGGCCTGTGGACGCTGAGCAGTTTCATGAACGCAGCCGACTATGACAATCTCTATTCCGTCAGCACCTTGGTCCTTTGGATGACGGTAGACTATTTCGTCTACCGCCATGAGTCTGTCATCGACGAAATCAGTTGTGCCGATATGGAGCATGTGGACTCTGTTTCCATGGTTCCTGCAGTTGCGGAAGAACCCGAAACCGGGTACCATCCGTCACTCGGTGCGGCTGTCGAAAAACTGTTTCGTGAAGAGAAGCTCTATCTCAGCCCGCGCCTCAAACTGTCGGACGTGGCTCGCCTGGCAGGCACCAACCGCACTTATCTGAGCCAGTATTTCAATCAAGACAAAGGGCAGACCTTCTATGATTTTGTCAACCGTTATCGTGTCAGCCATGCCGAACACCTGCTCGCCACCACCCATCTGTCGCTCGTCTGCATAGCCGAGCAGTCGGGGTTCAATTCCGTGTCCACGTTCCGTCGCGTTTTCACCGCTGCCCACCAGTGCTCGCCCTCCGAGTATCGTGAGCGGCAGAAACCCTGAAATGCGCCCTGTAACAACATTGTAATCTGATTGTCTTATTCTTGTAGGCATTGTATCAATGCTTTAGCCGTAACTTTGCAGGCAATAAAAGAAACGCAAAGTTATGAAGTCAAAGAAGAAAACGGCTGAGCCCACCTATGTGGAGCGTGACATCAGTTGGATGTATTTCAACCACCGCATACTGCAGGAGGCACAGAAGGAAAGTGTGCCCGTGCTCGAGAAAATGTCGTTCCTGGGCATCTATTCCAACAACCTCGACGAGTTTTTCCGTGTCCGTGTGGCTTCGCTCACCCGACTGGCCGAGAGCAAGCATGTGGGCGATGCAGCCCGCAAGGCCCTGAAGAAGACCATCAAGACCGTGAACAAGCTCAACGAGCAATACAGCCGGGAGTACACCGCCACCACGCAGCAGGTGTTCCGCCAGCTGGAAGACCACCACATACGTCTGGTGGACGAGCAGCAACTCAACGACAGCCAAAAGCAATACCTCGCCCAACTCTATCAAGACAAGCTCAACGGGTCTACCAACCCCATCTGGCTCTCGGCCATCGACGACCTCAACACCCTTGAGGACAACCGCATATACCTGGCGGTGAAGAAAACCCACACGGACGACAACAAGGTGAAATATGCCGTCATCAAGGTGCCCGACCGGGTGTATGGCCGCTTCATCAAGCTGCCCTCAGACGAAGGCTACTCAGACATCATCTATCTTGACGACGTGATACGCTACTGCCTGCCCCTCATCTTCATCGGCACCAAGCCCAGCACCTACGAAGCCTATTCGTTCAAGTTCACCAAGGACGCCGAGATGGAAGTGGACAATGAAGGCGACTACGGAGCCATGGAAAAGATAGCCATGGGCGTGAACAGTCGCAAGAAAGGGTCGCCCATACGCGTCATCTACGACCGCGAGATGCCCAAGGAAATGCAGCGCAAAATCCTCGACCGCCTCAATGTCAAGGAGCTCGACACTTCGCTTGCCGGAGGCCGCTATCAGAACCACCGCGACCTGATGACCTTTCCCGACTGTGGCCACCCGGAACTCCGTTATCCCCGTTGGCAGCAAGTGGTCAAGCCCGAATTCCTTGCCGAGGAGAGCCTCATCGACGCCATACGCCAGAAAGACCGTTTCATCCATGTGCCCTACCATTCATTCAACGGCTACATCCGCCTGCTGCGCGAAGCCGCCTTGCGCCCCAGCGTGAAGGAAATCAAGACCACGCTCTACCGGCTGGCCAAAGACTCCAAGGTGGTCAAGGCGCTCATCTGCGCTGCCCGCAACGGCAAGAAGGTGACAGCCGTGGTAGAGCTGATGGCGCGTTTCGACGAGGAGAGCAACATCAAGTGGAGCAAGCGCATGCAGGAAGAGGGCATCAATGTCATCTTCGGTGTGGAAGGGCTCAAAATCCACTCCAAACTCTGCCTCATCACCACCACCAAGGGCAACATAGCCTGCGTGGGCACGGGCAATTTCCATGAAGGCAACGCCAAAGTCTATACCGACTATCTGATGATGACCGCCCGGCCTCGCATCGTCAACGAGGTGGCCAAGGTGTTCGGCTTCATCGACCGTCCCTTCTCGCAGGTGCGCTACCAGGAGCTTCTCGTTTCGCCCAACTCCATGAAGAACCGTCTGCTGCGCCTCTTCGACACAGAAATCAAGAATGCCAGTGAAGGCAAGGAAGCATGGGTGAAGATGAAAATCAACCACATCACCGATACCGACATGGTCGACAAAATCTACGCAGCCTCGCAGGCAGGCGTGAAGGTCGACATAGTCGTCCGCGGCAACTGCTCGCTTGTGCCCGGCATACCAGGCGTGAGCGACCATGTGAAGGCAGTGGGCATCATAGACCGCTACCTGGAGCACTCCCGCATACTCATCTTCTGCAACGGCGGCAAGCCCCGCTATTACATAGGTTCTGCCGACTGGATGCCCCGCAACCTCGTGAACCGCATAGAAGTGATGACACCCGTCTACGACGAAGACATGCGCAAGGACTTGCTGCGCACCGTGGAATACGGACTGCGCGACAACACCAACGGACGCCTCGTCGACGGCAAGGGCACCAACCTCATCCAGCCCGTCACCGAGGGAGGCACACCGTTCCGTTCGCAGGAAGAACTTTACAAAGCATATCAATCAGAAAATAAGACAGAATGATGAAAGCCATCAACATAGCCGCCATTGACATAGGGTCCAACGGCGCTCGTCTGCTCGTCAAGCGCTTCGACGACGAAGCACCCGAATTCGAGCGCATCCGCAAGCTGATGTTCATCCGTGTTCCGCTGCGTCTTGGCAACGACGTGTTCACACTCGGAAAGATTTCCCGGCAGAGGGCGAAAACCATGCTCCACATGATGAAAGGTTTCAAGCAGTTCATGCTTGTCAACAACGTGAAGGTGTTTCGCGCCTGCGCCACATCCGCCATGCGCGATGCCGAGAACGGCAAGAAGGTGATGAAGCTCATCAAGGACGAGACCGGCATCGGCATCGAAATCATTCCCGGTGCCGAGGAGGCACAGCTGCTGTGCAACAACCTGGTGGAAAACACCGAGGGTGGGGTGGGCAACTTCGCCTATGTCGACGTGGGCGGCGGCAGCACCGAGATATCGCTCCTCCACGACGGAATCCTGGCGGAAAGCCATTCGTTCAACATCGGCACCCTGCGCATGCTCAGCGGCAACGTCAAGGAAGAAGAGCGGCTGCACATGAAGACCATGCTGGAGAACTATGTGCGCGAGTTTCCCGACACGCGCATCATCGGTTCGGGCGGCAATATCAACAAACTGTTCAAACTGAGTAAGGAGAAAAATGGTGAAAAGGTGCTCAAGGTGGGCCAACTGCACAACATCTACAGCCAACTCTCCCAGCTGACCATCGAGCAGCGCAAGCAACGCTTCGGACTGAAAGAAGACCGTGCCGACGTCATAGTGCCGGCAGCCGAACTCTTCCTGTCCATCGCCCGCAGTCTTCAGTCCGACGAAATCATCGTGCCCAACATCAGCCTTGCCGACAGCATCGTTGACGGACTCTATCGTGAACTCAAGGAGAGCGAATGACCTGGCATGGTAGCGTGGTTTTTCTAACCAGAACCTACGGATTCTGTCAAAATGCGCATGAAAACGAGAAAAAGTGAAACAAATGTTGCGCACTTTCAACATAAAGTATTAATTTTGCAGTCGTAATCAACTAATTAAAAGGATTAAGATATGAAAGTAGCAATTGTAGGAGCGAGTGGAGCTGTAGGACAGGAGTTCCTTCGCGTACTCGCAGAGAGAAATTTCCCCATCGACGAACTTGTGCTTTTCGGCTCACAGCGCAGTGCCGGACGAAAATACACATTCAAGGGCAAGGACTACGAGGTGAAACTCCTGCAACACAACGATGACTTCAAGGGCATCGACGTGGCTTTCGTATCGGCAGGTGGCGGCACTTCCAAGGAATATGCCGAGACCATCACCAAGTATGGAGCCGTGATGATAGACAATTCCAGCGCTTTCCGCATGTGCGACGATGTGCCGTTGGTGGTGCCGGAGTGCAACGCCGAAGACGCCCTCAACCGTCCTCGCGGCATCATTGCCAATCCTAACTGCACCACTATCATGATGGTCGTGGTGCTCAATCCGCTCGAAAAGCTCAGCCACATCCGCCGCATCCACATCGCCAGCTATCAGAGCGCCAGCGGAGCCGGAGCTGCTGCCATGGCAGAACTGCAGGAGCAATACAAGGACATCGTGGAAGGCAAGCCCGTGCACGTGGAGAAATTTCCCCATCAGCTGGCCTACAACGTCATACCTCAGATTGACGTCTTCACGGACAACGGCTACACAAAGGAAGAGATGAAGATGTTCAACGAGACCCGCAAGATCATGCACAGCGACGTGCGCTGTTCGGCCATGTGCGTGCGTGTAAGTTCTCTCCGTGCCCACTCCGAGAGTGTGTGGATTGAGACAGAGAAGCCCATCAGCGTGGAAGAGGCCCAGAAGGCCATTGCAGCTGCTCCCGGCGTGACGCTTGAAGACGATCCTTCCAATCTCGTTTATCCCATGCCGCTCGACACGGCTGGCAAGGACGATGTCTATGTAGGCCGTGTGCGCAAGGACTTGGCCGACGACTGCGGCCTCACCTTCTGGCTCAGCGGCGACCAGATTCGCAAGGGCGCAGCCCTCAATGCCGTGCAGATAGCCGAATATCTGCTCAAGGTGGGCAATATCAAGTAAGACAGTTTATCCAAATCTCGCTATACGACAAAAGGCAGGACCGGCACGGCTCTGCCTTTTGTCGTATAGGGGCATGATGCAGGGGCACTCTTTCCTCAAAAGATGTGGACTTGTTGTGAACCTGTACATTAAATGGAGCATCGGGCAGCTTCTTGCTGTTTTACGCCAAATTCTACAGATTCTCATCTTTTTGTTGTATCTTTGCTTATTCAACATAAGATAAGATGAAAAAACTCATACCCAATGGGGGGATTCCCCGCAGCACGCTATTCGCCATGGCTATCATTGGCGGGCTGACGGTAGCAAACTTGTATTACAACCAACCGTTGCTTGAAGACATGCGGCAGTCGCTTGGGGCCACAGAACTTCAGGCAAACTTGATAACGTTTATCACCCAGTTGGGGTATGCGGCAGGACTGGTCCTGATTGTGCCTTTGGCCGACAAGGTGTCACGCCGCAAAATCATTACAGTAAACATGAGCGTGGCGGTAGTATGCTGCCTGGCGATTGCATTGGCGAAGAATCTTTGGGTGATATGGTTGGCGTCGTTGGTGTTGGGCTGCAACAGTGTTGTCCCACAGATGTTTGTGCCGGTGGCAAGCCATTTCTCCAAGCCCGAAAACAAGTCGCGCAACATGGGCATCGTGCTGACGGGATTGTTGAGCGGAGTGCTCGGTGCGAGAGTATTGAGCGGATATGTGGGCGATTGGGCAGGTTGGCGAACCATGTTTGCCATAGCTGCAGTCGTCATGGCAGTATGTTTGGTATGCATGTTGCGCACATTGCCCGTTATGCCCAACAGCTTTGACGGCAGTTATGCTAAACTGATGCGGTCGATAGGAAGCATTTACCGCCGATACCCTGCCATCCGCATCTATGCCTTGCGTGGCGGACTGAGTTTCGGCAGCATGATGGCAATATGGTCGTGCATGGCTTTCCATCTGTCAGGTGCACCGTTCCATGCAGGAAGCGACGCGGTCGGTATGCTCGGTCTTTGCGGACTGGCTGGTGCGGCGGCGGCGAGCGGCATAGGCAAATACATTCCCTGGCTTGGCATAGAGCGGTTTTGCCTGATAGGAAGTGTGCTGCAGTTCTCGGCATGGGCTGTGGCCTATCTGTTTTCCGACAGTTATATCGGGCTTGTCGCGGCAATCATGCTTGTTGACGTGGGTGCCCAGTGCTGCCAGTTGAGCAACCAAAGCGGTTGCCTCGCTCTTGTTCCGGAGGCTACCAACCGCAGCAACACCATCTTCATGAGCCATCTGTTTGCGGGTGGCAGCCTTGGCACCTTGTGCGCAGGTGTGGCTTGGAACTATGGCGGTTGGAACGCCATTTGCTTGATTGGTTTCCTTTTCGCCCTTGCTGGGGCGCTGGTTAGTTTCCTATTTAACAGAAAGAAAAGCAATGTGTGACGTATGAGAATTTTAGATGAAGAATTGTGCATCTCTGTAATTATCCGTAACTTTGCCTAACTCAGCGTAAGAAAAATAGATACAGTTCCTACGGAAGAAGATTTCCAAAATGTCGTAAGGGAATATCTCTCTTGGAAAGTAGGACAAGTCCTTAAAGGGGAGTCTGGCCTGGGAAAACGGTAAGCCCACGACTTACAATGCGGAAGGCGTGGGCTTATAAGAAAATAAAAATAAGTCAGTTGTTTAGAATCGTAAAAGGAAAGCGATTGACAAAAGCAAATGCAATAGCAGGAGATATAAATTTTATAGGTTCTTCAGCGGCAAACCATGGAATAACAATGAAAGTTGGAAATTCTAACGCACTGCATCCTGCCAACACAATAACTGTTTCTTATAATGGTTCCGTAGGACAAGCATTCTATCAGACAGAACCGTATTGGGCATCTGATGATATAAATGTTTTGTATCCAACATTTAGGATGAATGAGCCGATTGCTTTATATTTGTGTGCAGCAATAAGAAAAGCTGGAGCAAAGTATGCTTATAGCTATAAATGGGCAAAAGAGATAATGGAGAATGATTTTATTTATTTGCCCATTAAGAAAAATGAGGCTGTTGATTTTGCTTTTATGGAATCTCGCATCCGCGAGATGGAGGTTTATCTAAAAGTCGCAGGATTTGAAAATTGTGAATTGACTGCTGATGAGCAAAAAGCATTAATTGCTTTATCGAGCAAGAAATTTTATGATTTTAAGATAAGTGAGCTGTTTGAGATAAATACAGGAAGAGACATCATAATAGGTCGGGTACAAGATGGTACAATTCCATTGATTAGTCATCAACATGACAATAATGGTATATCAAAAAAATATAAAGAGACTGGAAGGAAGAAGGTTGTTTGAATATGACAAGACAATAGCGTTGGCTGATAGAGGTGTATTTTATGCAACGACTCAAATTGAGGATTTCCATATAGGTACTAGAGTGAAAGCTTTGGCATTTAAAGATGGAGCAAAGAATGAAGAAGTACGTTTGTTTTTTGTTACAGCAATAAATATGCTTTAGGTATTTTTCACAGATTATTTGTTGAATGCAACAGACAAATTGCCGAACTTACAAATAAAACTTCCTGTCACTTCTGAGGAGGAAATAGACTATTCTTTTATGGAACTATATATACGGGCGCAAGAGAAGCTTGCAATTCAGAAGGTTAAGGACTGGCGAGCAAAGAAAATTGCGACAACAAAGACTCTTGTCCAAGGAGAAAACAACGTTGCTGTAATTAAGCCACAGCATAGCTATGCTGAATGGGAAGCAGAAAATAATGCGCCAAGAATGGTTGCTGAGGATATTATTATTCCTGGAAGCCTTGAAGTACGCCTACGTAACACAAAGAAAGAAGAGTTGCTTGCTGGAGATTTGGACTTGGTGTTGATGTATGCAATTTCGCCTGTTGCAAGGAAAAGAACGGAATCGGCGGCAAGGATAGCTTTGGGCATCAAGGAAGAGCAATTGGCACAAGAGACGATAAAGGCATTGGAGTGCGTGCGCTACATCATGTTCCATTATTGGAAAAATAGTGAGGCTACGCCTTTTGAGTTAACTGCCCCAACTCGACTTGTAAATAGGCAAGATGTTCCCGATGGATTCTTGATAAGACAAGAAAAGGAAGCAAAGCAATTTTTGCTTATAGAATACAATCCTGTTCATGCTGCAGAGTTTGGGAATTTTGATGTTCTAAAGACACAGAGAAAAGGTAGTAACAGATACATACCTTTTGTGTGTAAAGTAGAAAACTTAAAATAATTGTTCTGAAGTTATGACAAGAGAAGAACTAAATGATATTTTGGCTATTGATGAAAGTTATCGGATAGAACGCACTGTATCTACTGGTAATATGGATAAGTTTCAAGAAGCCATCTGTGTATTAGCGAATGACCTCCCAGGCAAGCGTCAGAAAGGTTATTTGCTGATAGGTGTATATGATGACGGACGTGTCAGTGGATTGAAGGTTGATGACACATTGATGAAGAAGATTAGTGGTATTCGCTCAGATGGAAATATACTTCCTCTGCAGGTAATGAATACGGAAAAAGTGGAGACTCCAGAAGGTGACGTGCTTGTGGTAGAAGTTTCTCCTTCGCTTATTCCTCCGGTGCGTTACAGAGGACGAACTTTTATCCGTATCGGTCCACGTCGTGACATCGCAAGTGAAGCAGAAGAACGTATCTTGTTTGAACGCCGTGCTTCATATATGGCAACGTTTGATGCAATGCCATGCTTTGCTGCTGCCCTTGCAGACTTGGATATAGATGTGTTCCGTGACAAGTTCCTTCCAACGGCTGTTAGTCAAGAAGTGCTTGATTCGGAAAATCGTTCAATAGAAGAACAACTGGCTGCACTTGGTATGTTTGACCTTGCCAACAATTGTCCTACATTTGCGGGTTTGGTGCTGTTTGGGCATAATCCACGCCGCTTCATGCCTGGTGCATACGTACAGTATGTGTGTTTCGAAGGTACAGACAAAACGTCAAATGTGCTTAATGAAAGAGAGTTTAGTGAAAATTACTGCGAGTTGCTTCCTAAACTTGAGTCGCTTTTGGAAATGTCTGTCATCAAGCAGCATCCTGTCCCTGCATCTATGTTGCGTGAGGATATGGTGAGGAACTATCCTTATTGGGCTATTAGAGAGTTGCTGATGAATGGATGTATGCATAGAGATCTGCAAAGTAATACTCCTCTCCGCTTCTATGAATTCAGCGATCATCTTGAAATAACTAATGCAGGTGGGCTTTATGGCAATGCCCGACCAGAGAATTTTCCGAAGATTAACGATTATCGTAATCCAATTATTGCAGGAGCGATGAAATCATTGGGCTACGTCAATAAATATAATCGAGGCATAGGACAGGTGCAAAAGGAATTGCGGGCAAATGGCAATCCTAAGGCTGAATTTGAAGTAAATCTTTTGACTGCGTTTGCGGTCTCGGTATTCAAAAATACCAGTCAAATAGCAAATGGGTACCAGTCGGGTACCAGTCAGAAAAAAGGAGATCACCCTTTTGGTCCAAATGTACTAACGTTGCAGGAAAGAATCTTGGAGTTTTGCTCAGAGCCGAAGTCTCTACGAGAAATAGCAGATTTCTTAGGGGCATCCAACAAGAAAAAAGTAAAAGCAAAGTATATCGACAATATTTTGGGAACTAAGATAGCTATGACGATTCCTGATAAACCGAATAGTCGATTGCAAAAATATGTGACGATAGATGTCAATGGGTAGTTCTTTTTTGTAAAGTAGGAAATGGAAAACTTATTAGATGCAAAAAAACGTGACGAACTGCGCCGGTGGCTGATGGATAATCATACTACGGCGAAAGAGTGCTGGGTTGTGGTGAAGCGTGGTCGTCCTGTGGATGACGGTACGTTTTGGTACATCGATGCTGTGGAGGAGGCGATGTGTTTCGGTTGGATAGACAGCACGATAAAGAAACTTGACAGCGGTGTTACAGCACAACGATTGGTCCCGCGCAGAAAGAATAGCCTGTGGTCGGAATTGAACAAGGAACGTTGCCGCAGGATGGAACGCATCGGGAGAATGACGGATGCAGGACGTGCTGTATTGCCCGACATGACGGAAAAAGGTTTCGTCATTGATAAGGATATTCTCGAAGCTTTGCAAGCAGATCCTATTGTATGGAAAACATTCCGAACGTTTCCGACATTATATCAGCATGTTAGGATAGACACTATCCAAATCAAGAAGAAGCAACCGGAAATCTTTCGCAGCCGCCTGCAAAAACTTATAGACAATACGAAGAAAGGAATCATGTATGGAGAATGGAACGACAATGGAAGGTTGCTATAGAATAACCGCCAATACAAGATGATCATCTGCGCTCACACTTGTATTGGCGATATTTTTATAGCTTGTCGTATTCCTCGTCCGATACAGGCTCCAACCATTCGTTAGGCTCTGAGCCAGGCTTGGAGTTCTCCACAGCCACATGGGTGGCGATATGCTGGAACCAACTGTCTTTCTGAGCTCCGTGCCAATGTTTTACACCTTCGGGAATGTCGATGACATCACTTGGGTTGAGTGCGATGGCCGGCTTGCCCCATTCCTGATACCATCCCTTGCCCGACACGCAGATGAGAATCTGGCGCGCACCATGGTGGATGTGCCAGTTGTTGCGGCAACCCGGCTCAAAGGTTACGTTTGACATGGGGAGAACTGTCTGCTCACCTTCCTTCAGGTTCTTCGGGGCGAGGCGGGCCAAGTGGCTGTCGCCGACGAAGAATTTGGCATAGGCAGTGTTCGGATTGCCCTTAGGCCAAGCCCCTGTTGAGGCATCGGCGGCGTTGTCGCATTGTGAGAGTCCGTTGTCGCTCAGGAATTTCATCAGTTCATCCACTTGCTCCTGTGTATTGCCCATGTTGACGGCACCTCTCTGGTGTGCAGCCAGTTGTGGGGCTACGCCCTTGATGGAAGCCAATGCGGCCACGGTCACAATCTCGCGGTCAGCGGCGGAGAGCTGGTCGCCGGCAAAGATGTCGCCGAAGAGGTGAGCCTTCAGATAGTAATCGTCCTGCGGACAGAAGTCGTAGTTGAATGGCTTGCCGCTAAGCTTTGTCTGGATTTCTGTACCCCTCTTAAGAGCCAACTCGGCATTGTCCCAAATCTCCGGTCGTTTCCATGCCTTGCCCTCATCGTCAGTCTTTCCCTCCGCCTTGCGTGCATCGAGCACCTTCGACAGAGTGCCGAGCGCATTGAGCGAGCGGGGAAAGCCCGTGTAAGCATAGAGTTGGGAGAAGGCTTCCTTGATTTCATTGACGGTTACTCCACCATCGAGCGCCTCGTTGATGGCTGGTGCCAGGCGATCGAGGTCGCCCAGGGCTTCGAGACTTGCCAGAGTGGCAAGGTGCAACTGGCGCTGGGTCAGCTTATAGGCTGCCATAGATTCATTGATTGTTGCCATAAATATTACCAAAATGATTAACAGTTTCTTCATAGTGTTGCTCATTATTAATGTGTAATGCTGAATTACCGCTGCAAAGATATGCTTTATTTTGTAGACCTGGCGTAACTATATTACGGATATTGTTACCTATATTATCGGAAACAACCCATAAAGAAAAGCCAAGAATTCCGAAAGCCATATAAGTAGACTCGTCTGGATTCTTGGTTTCTTGTCTTCTGAAGTGTTACGAAGTACACTTTCAATCGTTGTCAATCATTCTTATCACTCGTGCTGGTCTGCCCGCAGCTACTGCATTGGCTGGTATGTCGTGTGTGACTACCGAACCAGCTCCGATGACCGCATTGTCGCCTATAGTCACTCCCATCAGCACGACGGCACTTCCGCCAATCCAGACATTGTTGCCTATGGTGATAGGTTTTGCTATGCCTAACCTCTCTTTGCGCCCTGCCGCGTCCATCGGATGTGCAACGGCATACAGTCCCACATTCGGACCCAGCCAGGTGTTGTTGCCGATAGTTACCGGTGCCATGTCGAGTATGGTAACATTATAGTTGGTCAGGAAGTCATCCCCCACATGGATGTTGCAGCCCAAGTCGCAGTTGAATCCAGGCTTGATGCTGAGATTCTTTCCCGCTGAGCCAAAAAGCTGGCGCAATAGTTGGTCACGCTTCTCGTCTTCTGTCACAGGAAGAGCGTTGAACTGCTGGCAGATGGTTGCCGCACGCTTATGGATGGCGACAATCTCCGTATCTTCCATGAAGTAATAGTCGCCATTGCGCATTTTCTCTAATTCTGTCATTCCTATTCTCCTGTTTGGTTTTTACTTGAACGAACGCTCATATATGCCCAGATAGTCCTCATCGCTCAATGGCAATGGGTCGGCCGTAATGTCACCACCCAAAACCTCACGGATGCGAGCCGGCCATTTCTTGATTTCCTCTTGTGTAATACCTTCGTCGCTCATCTTCAAGTCATCGCAATCGATGCTGGCGAGCAGTTGGTCGAGGGCATTAATAAAATCCTTTCCGCTTTGCGGATTCTCCACTCCCATGGCACGTGCCATCTTCTTCATCGGTTCCTCTGCCGCCTTACGCTCGGCGAAGAAGTCGAAGTATTCGTGGCAAATCATAATCAGTCCGGCACCATGTGCAAGATTGCTGTAATAAGAGCCCATCACATGCTCCATCGTGTGCTGCGACGTGCAGAGCATATAGTAACCAGCGAGCGAGTTGGCAAGTGCCATGTTGGAACGTGCCTCCCGGTCGTTGCCGTCCTTGTACGCCTTGGGCAGGTTGTGGGCAATCAGTTCGATGGCCTTCAGCGCAAACATCTCTCCCATGGGATGCTCGTTCTTGTTGATGACACTCTCGGCAGCATGGAAGAAAGCATCCATGCCTTGGTAAGCCGTGAACTTAGGAGGTACGCTCATCATCAGGTTGCTGTCTACCACGGAGATTGTCGGGAACATGGAGATGTCGAACACGCCAGTTTTCTCCTCCAACTCGTCGTTGCTGATAACGGAGAACATGTCCACCTCCGACCCCGTACCGGCATTGGTAGTGATGGCGATGAGGGGCTTTGACGGATTTTGGAAAGGCTTGTGTCCGCCCTTGGCAGAGAAGGCATAGTCCCAAAGGTCACCCTCGTTGACCATCATCAAAGCGATGCACTTGGCTGCATCCATCACCGAACCGCCACCCAGCGCTACGACAAAGTCACAGTTCTCAGCTTTAGCCTTTTCAGCTCCGTCCATCACGTTCTTTCGGGTAGGATTAGGACGAACCTCATCGAAGAGAACGTGCTCCACTCCAGCAAGGTCGAGTTCTTTCTCTGTGGCAGCAAGATAGCCAAACTTCTTGGTACTCTGACCGTTGCTTGTCACAACAAGAGCCTTGCGGCCCGGCATCTGTTCGAGGTGAAGGTTCTGGAGCTGTCCTGCTCCAAACAATACCTTGGTAGGCATGAAGAATTGAAAATTGTACATAGTGTTATCGTTTTTAAAATTATACCTTGTTGTTTTGTCGTTTCGATTACGACACTTTGTTTCCTTTTGTCGGTGCAAAGTTAGGGAGCATTCTTCAAACTTCAGTTTGCTGAAAAGTCAAATCCACTTTTCTGAAAAGTTTTCCAAAGCAATTCGTCTGATAACTTTTCAAAAAAGTCAGACAAGCCTTTAAGCAAAGTTAAAAGTGGCTTTTCAGCAAAGTGAGTTTAAGTTATATGTTGTAATTTTGCAGCGGAATAAAAATGGCAACAGAATAAAAAACAGGAGAATATGTTACAGGCAGGAGTACAACTATACAATTACATGGAGACATTCTATTGCTGCACGGTGAGCAGCAAGCAGGAGTTTGAGTCTGTCGTATCAGAGCACATGCTGGTGTACGTCATCAGCGGTGAGCTCGACGTGCTTTACCACGACCGTCGCAGAAAGCTGCAACGCGGACAGGCCTATCTCATACGGAAGAACTTCAAGGCACACAAAATAGAATATCCGTCAAAAGACGGCACACCATTCAAGGGACTGTTTTTGCAGCTCAAGGCTCCCATGCTGAAGAAAGCCATGCGCGAGATGGCTCTGCAGAAAAACGAGTGCAAGCCATACAGCAGCAGGTCGCCATACGTCATGCTGCCCGACAATCCTCTGATTACGGGAATGTTCAAGTCGCTTGAGGTATATTTCGACACGCAATGCTATCCGTCCCAGCTGCTGATGGAGACAAAAATCAAGGAAGTGATATTCACGCTCATCGAGATAATGCCCGAGCTGAAGTCGGTACTCTTCGACATGACCGACCCTTGGAAGATAGACCTGCGTCAGTATATGAGCGAGAACTATGCAAACGACATGGAGCTGAAGGATTTTGCCCACTATACCGGGCGTAGCCTGTCGGCTTTCAAAAAAGAATTTGAAGACATCTTCCACGTTTCACCTGGACGCTGGATAGTGAGACGCAGGTTGGAAGAGGCCAAGCGGCTTATTGAAGATAAAGGGGAGAAGCCGTTGGATGTTTATATGAAAGTCGGATTCAAGAATTTAAGCCATTTCTCGACAGCCTTCAAACGTCAGTTTGGCATCAGTCCATCGGCGGTGGCAATATAAGTGGCACTCTGTTGCATCAAAGAACTGTAGAAACCGGAATAGTGGTAAAACAATCAGTAATTTTATCAATGTGTGTGTGGTAGATTATTGCTAACTTTGCGTCACGTAATATATAACACAAGACTATGAATAAGATTACATTGAGCAACGGCGTTGAGATTCCGCAGATGGGATATGGCGTTTACCAAGTAACACCTGATGAGTGCGAGCGCTGCGTGATGGATGCCATCAGCGTGGGCTACCGTATGATAGACACCGCGCAGGCTTACCACAACGAGGAGGCCGTGGGCAAGGCATGGAAAAAGAGCGGAGTGAGCCGTGACGAACTGTTCCTCGTCTCAAAAGTGTGGATTTCCAATTACGGAGAGGGCAAGACAATGAAGAGCATCGACGAGAGTCTGCGCAAGCTGCAGACCGACCACATCGACCTGATGCTCCTCCACCAACCGTTCTGCGACCGCTACGGCGCCTACCGCGACCTGGAGCGGGCTTACAAGGCTGGCAAACTGAGGGCCATCGGCGTGAGCAACTTCTATCCAGACCACTTGATAGACCTTGCCTCTAACGTGGAGATTGCTCCTATGGTAAACCAGGTAGAGACCCATGTGTTTAACCAGCAGCGCGAGGCTCGCAAGTTCATGGAAGAGTTTGGCACGCGTATCATGGCGTGGGCGCCGTTGGCTGAGGGGCGTAACGGCCTGTTCACCAACCCCGTGCTCGCTCAGATTGGCGAGAAGCACGGCAAAACGGTGGCACAGGTGGCCTTGCGCTGGCTGTTGCTGAGCGGTGTCATCATCATCCCTAAGAGCACGCACAAGGAGCGCATGGCAGAGAACCTTAATCTCTTCGACTTCGAGCTTGATGCCGAGGACATGAAGGCAATAGCATCGCTCGACATGAAGCACAGTCTCTTCTTCGACCACCACGATGGCGAGGTGGCAAAACTGTTTATGGGTTGGCGCAGCCTTGTGACGCCAACCGAATAATCAGGTACCTCACGGAATCGATACACATTTATCTGAGCAGGTGTTCGAATAATTGATTTCAAACACCTGCTTAATTTCCCAAATGTTTTATTGTTTAACGGAAGGAATAAAAATAGTGGAGAAAGAATCCCTTAAACAGAGCTCTCTTCCTCCACGTCTTTTGCAATGCAACTTGATGTTTGTGTTGTCAACAGGCTTTCATACATTTGTTTTTCCGTTCGCAGTACCGTTCACATTGGGCACAGATGTCATAGCCGAGCATGGCTCCAAGAATGAAGTCTTCTTCGGGTGTCAACTGGTTGAGTGGTCTTGTCACCATCATGCGGATGGCGTTCAGACATTCCTCTCTGCCGAAATACAGGTTCAGACGGTCGTTGCCTACAGGCTGGATGATGTATTTGATGTTCTGACTCTCCAACCTGCGAGTGGCAAAGTCCTCATATTTCTTGTTGAAGGTGAAGAGAACCATGCGGCGCACGCCCTTTTTGTATTCATATATGTGGTTCATCAGAACCTTCATGTCTACCGGTAATGCTGTTGGTTGTTGCATGTTCGAAAGCCTTTCTTCTTTTATAGGTTGTTTATAAGTGTGCTACAGATTTGGTTTGATTTCTTCCACCCAAGCGTCGATGCGCTCGTCTGTCTTGTCGTCTTCGTTCACCTCGTCAAGGGCAAGTCCCACGAATTTCCCGTCAACAACGGCTTCCGACTCGTCGAAGGTATAGCCGTCTGTCGACACGGCACCGATGATGTTTGCACCGGCATTCTTGGCAGCATTGTAGAGTTCGGCCATTCCACCCACGAAGGTGTCGGGATAAGACTCCGAGTCGCCGCAACCGAAGAGGGCAACAGTCTTTCCGCTCAGGTTGTCACCCTGAATCACTTTGATACCGTCATACCAGTCGTCTTGCAGTTCGCCGGCGCCCCATGTGGATGTGCCGAGAATGAGGTTGTCGTTGTCGGCAATGACGCTGTCGTTGAGGTCAGTCACGTTGATGATGTTGTCCACGCCCAGTTTGGAGCCAATTCTTCCAGCCAGATCCTCGCAGGTTCCGGTGCTTGTGCCGAAGATGATAACAGTCTTTTTCATATTCTTTCTTGTTGATTTATATGGTTTGTTCTTTGTTTATTTGCAGTTGCAAAGTTAATGCGGATTCCCGGCATGCGCAATACCTAAATCGGATGATTTGCCCGAATGACGATTATCATTATATTTAGGTATCTCATTGTGAAAAGTGTTGCGTGAACTTTGCGTTGTCTGTAAATTTGTATAAATTTGCAGGCAAATAATCAATCAATTACAGAACAACTAACATGATGCATCCAAAACTATTCCTTACATGCACTATGATGGGCCTGGCAGTTACCATGTCTGCCAAGCCCCTGGCAAAAGCGCAAGCGGTACAACCTTCTTATACGGAGTGGCACGACTTGCAGGTGAACAGCATTAACAGACTTGCCCCGCACACCGACTTTTTCGGATTTCGTGCCGGTGAGGTGAACGGGACAACTTCGAGTATTTTCGACAGGTCATCAAGCCGCAACTATATGTCGCTTGATGGAATGTGGAAGTTTCATTGGGTGGAAAACGCCGACCAGCGGCCCACGGATTTCTTCCGTGAAGACCTTGACGACTCTTCCTGGAAAACCATGCCCATGCCGGGCAACTGGGAACTCAACGGCTATGGCGTGCCCGAATATGTGAACGACGGATTTGCATGGCGCGGACATTTCAAGGAGCAACCGCCCGCAGTGCCCGTCAAGGACAACCATGTTGGGTCCTATCGTCGTGTGGTGGATATTCCTGCCGACTGGAACGGAAAGCAAGTCATTGCCCACTTCGGCAGTGTCACGTCGTGCATCTATCTTTATATCAACGGCAGGTTCGTGGGCTATGCAGAAGACAGTAAGGTGGCCGCCGAGTTCGACATTACGCCTTATTTGAAAAAAGGAAAGAACCTTATAGCTTTCCAAACGTTCCGCTGGTGCGACGGCTCGTGGTGTGAAGACCAGGACTTCTGGCGACTCAGCGGTGTGGCTCGTGAGAACTTTCTCTATGCGCGTTCCAAAGATGCGCATCTTGACGACATCCGGGTGGTAGGTGATCTTGATGCCCAATATCGTGACGGAATCCTCCGTGTTCGTCCGTCTTTCTCAGTCAGCAAGACCAAGAAGTTTAGGGACAATGTGGAGATGGAATATGCGCTCTATGATGCCGACGGACAACGGGTGGAGACCGAGCCTCGTGCAAATGCTGGGGGAGAGATAACTTTCCTGGTGGACAATCCCCACAAGTGGACAGCCGAGACTCCTTATCTCTATACGCTTGTTACACGCGTGAAGATGCTTGGCAAGGTGCTTGAGGAAGTTCCTGTAAAGGTAGGGTTCCGCAAGGTGGAAATTAAAAACAAGCAGTTGCTCGTCAATGGTCAGCCTATATATATAAAAGGTGCTGACAGGCATGAGATGGATCCTGATGGCGGATATGTGGTCAGTCTTGAACGTATGATTCAGGATATCAAGATTATGAAGCGGCTCAACATCAATGCGGTTCGCACGTGTCACTATCCCGACGATCCCCGCTGGTATGAACTCTGCGACAAATACGGACTCTATCTTGTGGCTGAGGCTAACCAGGAAAGTCACGGCTTTGGCTACGGAAACGATGCTGCTGCCAAGAAGCCGATGTTTGCCAAGCAGATATTGGAACGCAACCAGCACAATGTGTCGATGTATTTCAACCATCCTGCCATCATTACGTGGAGTATGGGCAACGAGACGGTAATGGGTGACAATTTCCTTCAAGCCTATCGTTGGATCAAGAGTCAGGACACAAGTCGGCCGGTGCAGTATGAACAGGCCAAACTCGGAGAGGGCACCGACATCTTCTGCCCCATGTATTACCCTGTTGACCGGTGTGAGGCTTATTGCAAGAATCCAGCCAGTCCGATGCCTCTCATTCAGTGTGAATACAACCATACCATGGGTAATTCGGGCGGCAACCTGAAGGAGTATTGGCAACTCGTGCGCAAATATCCTATTTTCCAGGGGGGCTTCGACTGGGATTTCGTCGACCAGGCTCTACACCGTCATCCCGTCAGGCCGATGAGCTTGCAGGCCGACAAGATGAGCAATGAGCAGTTGCGTCAGATAGAGTATACCTATGGCGGCGACTACAACAATTATGATCCAAGTGACAACAACTTTAACTGCAACGGCATTGTCGGACCAGACCGTCAGCTCAATCCTCATGCCTACGAGCTGGCTTATCAGTATCAGAACATTTGGGCAGAGATGAAAGACGCGAAAAGGGGAGTGGTGAGCGTACACAATGAGTACTTCTTCCGCGATTTGAGCAACTACTGCTTGGCTTGGAGTTTGCTCGTCGATGGAGAGGAAAAGCAGCACGGTACACTTGCCGACATCAATGTGCTTCCTCAGCAGACCAGGACATTCACCCTTCCTTACGACCTTTCTCAGATTGACGGACATGAGGTCTTGCTCAATGTGGATTTCCGTTTGAAACGAGCCGAACCACTTATGGAGGCCGGTCAGGTTGTGGCATATGCCCAGTTGCCCGTGGCTGAGAAGCAAGCGACAGCCGTCGATGGCGTCTCTCGTCAGCGCGTGAAAATGAAGATAGACAATCCTAAGAATGGCGATGCCGTCACGGTAACGGCTCCTTCCGTGGTGTTGAGCGTAGACAAGCACACAGGATTGCTGCGGGAGTATGTGGTCGGTGGCAGGTCTGTGCTCGGAGAGGGGGGCACACTGAAGCCCAACTTCTGGCGGGCTGCCACAGACAATGATATGGGTGCGCAGCTTCAGAAGAAGTTTAAGAAATGGAAAAGACCTGAGATGCAGCTCACCGCTATTGATGTGAAGAACCTGAAGAAAGAAGGCGAGGTGTGGATCGCCTGCCACTATTCTCTCCCGTCAGTCAAGGCTCGTTTGAGTCTACACTATCTTCTCGATGGCACTTCCGGCAAACTTTCTGTTGTGGAAAAGATGGAACCAGCTGACAGCGTTGCCCAAGTGAGCGACATGTATCGTTTCGGCGTAGTCCTTCAGCTGCCCTATAGCTTGGACCGCAGTACATACTATGGCAGAGGGCCTGTCGAGAACTATAGCGACCGCAAGGATTGCATGCGCATAGGCATTTATTCTTCCGATGCCGACAACCAGTATTTCCCCTATATTCGCCCGCAAGAAAGCGGAACCAAGAGCGATATGCGTTGGTGGAAACAGACCTTTTCCGACGGATGGGGTATCAAGGTAGAAAGCCCTCAGCCCTTCTATGCCAGTGCGTTGCATTTTGATACGGAGGAGTTGGATGACGGTGATGCGAAAGAGCAACGTCATAGTTTCAACTTACGCAAGTCTCGTTTCACCAATCTTTTCCTCGATGGTGAGCATAGCGGTATAGCCGGCACCAACTCGTGGGGAGCTTGGCCATTGCCTCCTTATCGGGTACATTTCGGAGAGAAAAGCTTCGAGTTTACTATAACGCCTGTAAAGTAATTCATTTTTTGTATTGAAGAAGGGAATGTGTAGTCTATGTACATTCCCTTCTTCATATTTTGTATGTCCTGTTCCGCAGAAGTTGTAGGTGCGTTAGTCCTTTTCTTGGATGACCCATACCATATAGCACGCATACATGAATTCATTTTTTTTCAAATATCTATCACCTATCACTCTTTGATTATTTCTATACATATTTCTATTGAACGTGAGTAGTATATGTTCTTTCA
>CAKPUA010000002.1:0-245200 GCA_934191235.1 uncultured Prevotella sp.
TAAGTCTGCCACTAACGCTCCGTAAGTCTGCCACTAACGCTCCGTAAGTCTGCCACTAACGCTCCGTAAGTCTGCCATTAACACCCCTTAAGTCTGCCATTAACGTATTGTTAAAGTTCCATTGACAAGTCAATGCTTTTCCGTTTTTCCGTTTCTTCCGAATTGCCGATATCTGTTGAGGATAGGGTTGTATATGTTTCTATATGAAAATAATGAGGCATTTTTATTTTATATTTCACCCTTTTGAAGTACCTTTGCACAGGAAAAATGCAGCTAACTGCATAAAAACTAAATAATTATACGATTATGGCATATACGAGGATTACTGCCGAAGAGGCGGCTATGATGATTCACGACGGAGACAATATTGGGTTCAGCGGGTTCACCCCCAATGGTGTACCGAAGGCTGTGGCACGCAAGTTGTCCAAGCGCGCTATTCGTGAACATGAAGCCGGACGTCCTTTTCAGGTGGGCATCATCACAGGAGCATCCTCATGCCAAAGTCTGGAAGGCGACTTTGCCAATGCCCATGCCATTAAGTTCCGGGCCCCGTTCTCCACCAATGCCGATTTCCGCAAGCACTGCAACCTGCAGGAAATAGACTACGAAGACATGCATCTAGGCCATGTGGCCGAAAGGTTGCGCCGCGGATTCTATGGCGAGATAGACTGGGCCATCATTGAAGTGTCCGACCTTGACGAGGGTCCCAAGAAGTGTAAGGCTTATCTCACGTCCGCCGGCGGCATTGTGCCTACCATTGCCCGATTGGCCAAGCACGTCATTATAGAGTTCAACCATTTCCACAGCACCAACGCCAAATACCTCCACGATGTCTACGAGTGCAAGGAATTTCCCTACCGCAGGCCCATTCCCCTACTCTTTGTGGGCGACCGCATAGGCAAAAACTACGTGTCGATAGATGCCAAAAAGATTGTCGGTGTGGTGGATTGCTACATTCCCGAAGAAGCACGCGCCTTCAAACCACTCACGCCGGAAACCGAGATGATAGGCAATCACGTGGTGGACTTCTTCATCAACGACATCAAGAAAGGCCACATCCCCTCTTGCATGTTTCCCGTGCAGAGCGGTGTCGGCGTGACGGGCAACGCTGTGATGAAAGCCATAGCCCAGTGTCACAAGTTGCCGCCACTGCAGGTCTACAGCGAGGTGGTGCAAGACTCGGTCATCGACATGATTATGGACGGACAGGTAAGCCAGGCTTCGGCCGCTGCCGCCACCGTGACCAACGAAACCTTGCAGAGAATTTACAACAACATAGACTTCTTCAGTCAGCATCTTACTCTGCGTCCGAGCGAAATCACCAATTCGCCCGAAATAATCCGCCGCTTCGGTGTCATAGCCATGAACACCGCCATGGAATGTGACATCTATGGCAATGAGAACTCAAGCCACATCTGCGGTTCCAAACTTATGAACGGCATCGGTGGCTCGTGCGACTATGAGCGCAACGGCTCCATCAGTATCTTCTATACCCCGTCGACCGCCAAGAATGGTGCCATCAGTGCCATTGTGCCCATGTGCAGCCATGTGGACTCCACCGAGCACGACGTGGATATCATTGTCACCGAACAGGGTGTGGCCGACCTCAGAGGCAAGGGAGCACTGCGCCGTGCCGAGGAAATCATTGACCACTGCGCCCATCCCGACTACCGTCCGCTTCTGCGCGATTATCTCAAAATATCGGGTGGCGGACACCAGCCGGAGTCCATGCGTTGCGCCCTCGCCTTCCACGATACCTTCATGCGCAAGGGCGACATGCGGTTGACAGACTTTGGAGAGTATCTGAAAGACTAATCCCTATATCCTTTTCCTGTGTCAAGAAGGCCTTTTCTTTCAATATATATTCCCGACAACAAGTAATAAATGAAGTTCAAAACCGTTCTGCTACTTCTTTTCACTGCTCATACAGTCCACGTACGTTCAGCCGTGGAAACAGCAACAGCATTCGCCGATACATTGAACCACAACGGTGCAGACAGCACAATCGTGTCGGTTCAGATGTATCAGCAACCCGATACGGCCCTTAAGAAGAAATGTTCGTTTCGTCCGCAACAGCTCATAGTGCCCGGCGCGCTTGTTCTGGCAGGTGCCCTGGGCACCATCAACGATTGGGGTGAACAGCTCGACCCTATACACAAGCGCCACATGCCTGAATGGCATAAGGTCAAGATGCTCCATCCCGACAAATGGACACAATTCGTGCCCTCGCTCTTTGGCATAGGGCTCAACGTGTGCGGCGTGAAGTCAGGTTTCTCCCGTCAGGAACGCTTGATGCTTCGCGTCACATCGCTTGCCCTAAGTGCTTCAGTGGCTTGGACCTTGAAACACACCGTCAGCGAACGGCGTCCCAATGGAGAAGACAACCATTCGTTTCCGTCGGGACACGCTACTACCGCTTTTCAAGGAGCAGAACTCGTGCGGATGGAATACGGAGGCTGGTATGGCGTGACGGCTTATGTCATGGCTACAGGTGTGGCTGTCAGCAGGATAGTCTACGACAAGCATTGGATTCACGATGTGGTGGCAGGAGCAGGCTTGGGCATTCTCAGTGCCAGGGCAAGCTTGTGGCTCTTGCCGGCAGAGAAAAAACTGCTTGCCAAGTGGCAGCGCAAGCACTGCACGGCTGTTGCCGCACTCCCCTATTACGATGCCGGACAGAGAGCCGTAGGAGGGGTTTTCGCATTGGCATTTTGAGGAAAAGGACTGAAAAGTTTGGCGTTCACACCTATTCTTCGTATCTTTACGGCTGAATTGTCTTAATACATATTCAGTCATGGCAAAACATATCTCTTGGTCGGACGACTATTGGCTGTTGCTCATGCAACTATATCTTAAAAAGCCGGAAGGAGTGAAGCCTGTATTCAGCAGGGCAATGATAGACTTGAGCCTGGAGTTGCACATACCTCCACGCTTTCTCCACTCACAGATGTTCAGGCTCAGGCAACTTGACACCCCTCACATAGAACATCTGTGGCGCACCTATGGCGATAATCCCAGGAAACTGCAGCGCGAAGTGAAGTTGCTTCGCCAAATGAATGGGTTCAACACTGCCGGAGGTTTCTACGAGGGTGTGCACACCAATGAGTCGTTTGAACTGGATTTCAAGGCTATTGACACTTGTCCCGATCTGCAGCCGGTGAAGCTGGTGATGATTCTTGAACTCTATTTCCGACTTACCCCCAACACCATGGTAAAGGAAACTCCAGAGATTGTGGAACTGTCGCGACTGTTGAAGATAACTCCCTCGCGTGTGGTCGAGGTGATGCAGGTATTCCAGCAGTGCGACCCCTATCTCCAGCGTAATCCGTTGGGCAACGACCCGCTGTCGAGGGAGTGTGCTGAAGTGTGGACCCGTTTCGGCAACGACAATCCCGACAGGCTCTCAGCCCTTGCCGCACAGTTGAAAGACTATTTCGTGGGATAAGCAGACCGCTACTTTGAAGACTACAACACAAGGATAATTATGAACTACAACATAGAAGACTTTGAAATCATGGCGCCCGTAGGCTCAAGAGAGAGTCTCGCAGCCGCCATACAGGCCGGTGCCAATTCCGTGTATTTTGGAATAGGACAGCTTAACATGCGTTCCCATTCGGCCAATCACTTCACCATTGACGACCTGCGTGAGATAGCAGCCACGTGCAACGAACACGGCATCAAGACCTATCTCACCGTCAACACCATCATTTATGGCGAGGACATACAGACCATGCACGACATAGTGGATGCTGCCCATGAGGCTGGCATATCGGCTGTGATAGCCAGTGACGTGGCTGTGATGACCTATTGCCGCCAAGTAGGCATTGAGGTGCATCTCTCCACCCAGCTTAACATATCCAATATCGAAGCGCTGAAGTTTTATGCGCAGTTTGCCGATGTGGTGGTGCTTGCCCGTGAACTAAACATGACACAGGTGGCAGAAATCTACCGTCAAATCGTGGAACAGAAGGTGTGCGGTCCGTCGGGAAACCTTATCCGGATAGAAATGTTTTGTCATGGAGCCTTGTGCATGGCTGTGAGCGGCAAATGCTATCTGAGTTTGAACAATGCAGCCCGGTCGGCCAATCGTGGAGAGTGCATGCAGCTTTGCCGCCGCTCCTATATAGTGACCGACCGCGAAACTGGTACGGAACTGGAGGTGGACAACAAATACATCATGAGTCCCAAAGACTTGAAAACCATCCGCTTCATTGACCGCATGATGAAAGCCGGTGTGAGAGTGTTCAAGATTGAGGGCCGTGCCCGCGGAGCAGAATATGTCTATACCGTGGTGAATTGCTACAAGGAGGCCATCAAGAGTGTTGTGGAGGGTACGTTCACCGAGGAAAAGAAAGACGCATGGGACAAGCGCCTTGCTTCCGTGTTTAACCGTGGATTTTGGGACGGCTATTATCAGGGACAGACCATGGGCGAATGGAACAGCAATTATGGTTCCAATGCCACGGAGAGAAAGGTCTACGTGGGAAAGGGCGTGAAGTATTTTTCAAAGCTCGGAGTGGCAGAGTTTGCCGTAGAGGCTTCGGAATTCAGTGTGGGCGACAAACTGCTCATCACAGGACCTACTACCGGTGTCATCTACCTCAATGCCGAAGAGATACGACTGGAACTTGATCCTGTGAAGACAGCACCCAAGGGCACCCACGTGTCTATTCCCGTGCCTGCCAAGGTACGCCCCAGCGACAAACTTTTCAAACTTGTTAGTGTAGAACAACAATAATAATAACGATAAAGAAAATGACAATCAACGAAGCACAAGACGAAGTGATTGAGGAGTTTGAAGGCTTCTCTGACTGGATGGACCGCTACCAGATGCTCATCGACCTGGGCAATGATCTGAGTCCACTTGACCCTAAATACAAGACGGAAAGCAACCTGATTGACGGATGCCAGAGCCGTGTGTGGCTACAGTGTGACTATGTGGACGGAAAGCTCGTGTTTTCTGCCGACAGCGATGCCCTTATTACCAAGGGTATCATCGCACTCCTTATCCAGGTGCTCAGCGAACACACTCCCGACGAAATTATTAATGCAGACCTCTATTTCATTGAACGTATCGGACTGAAAGACCATTTGAGTCCTACACGCAGCAACGGCCTCCTCTCCATGGTCAAGCAGATACGCATGTATGCCGTGGCGTTCAAGGCAAAAGAAGCTGAGCAGAACTAAGACATGAGAAAACTCAAGACCATCGAAATGCACCGCTTGTCGGTAGACGAGTTCAAGGAGGCCGAGAAGATGCCGCTCGTTGTTGTGCTCGACGACGTGCGCAGTCTGCACAACGTGGGTTCTGTCTTCCGTTCGTGCGACGCTTTCCGTGTGGAGGCTATCTATTTGTGTGGCATTACGGCTACACCCCCTCAGCCCGAAATACACAAGACCGCCCTGGGTGCTGAAGACAGTGTGGCATGGAAATATTTTGCCACGGCCGACGAAGCGGTGGATAGCCTTCATCGGGAGGGCTACCGGGTGTTCAGTGTGGAACAGGTTGAAGGCAGCACAAAATTGCAGTCTCTCCACACCGACGTTGGCGAGAAGTATGCTGTCGTGTTGGGCAATGAAGTGAAAGGAGTGCATCAGAATGTGGTAGACAAGAGCGACGGTTGTCTGGAAATACCACAGTTTGGCACCAAACATTCGCTGAATGTCAGTGTAACGGCAGGCATTGTCGTATGGGAGTTTGCCCGTCTCCGCATGATGGAAGCTAATCACAAGTTAGAAAGTAAAGAAGAATAAAGACGTAGAATATGAAAAGATACATTGTTATTGTAGTGGCAGCCCTGCTTTCCTTGGGTGCCATGGCACAGCAGTCAAGAACAGAAATAGACGCTGACCCCACACTTGCAGGTAGCAATTACCTGGCCTATCCAGGTCCCAAGAAAGCGCTTACATCCGCTCCCAAAGGCTATAAACCTTTCTATATTTCCCATTATGGACGCCACGGCTCACGCTATCTTATCGGCACCAAAGATTACGACCAGCCTATGCAGGTGTTCCTGCAGGCCGAGCGCGACGGGAAATTGACGCCCAAGGGCAAGGAAGTGCTCCAGAAGCTCAAGTTGATATGCGCTGAGGCAAAAGGACGTGACGGTGAACTTACCCAACGGGGAGCTGAACAGCACAAGGGAATAGCCAAGCGTATGTACGAGCGTTTCCCGGAGGTGTTCAAGGGAAAGACTAACGTGGATGCCAAGAGTACGATTGTCATTCGCTGCATTCTTTCAATGGAAAACGCATTGCAGCAGTTGCTCGTGATGAACCCTGAACTGCACATCACGCACGATGCCAGCTATCACGACATGTACTACATGAATCTGGATGACAAGAAACTGCAGGACAAAAAAATGCCTAACAAGGCCAATATGGCTTATTGGCAGTTTGTGGCACAGAATGATCATCATCAGCGTGTGATGGCTGAACTCTTCAACGACACCAGTTATGCCGAAAAGAATATAGACTGCACATGGCTCTATCAGAAACTCTTCAAGTTGGCAAGCAACGTGCAGAGCACGGAACTGCGCCACAAACTTTCGCTCTATGACATATTCAACAAGGACGAGATTTATGAGAATTGGCGTGTGCGCAACGCCAACTGGTATATAACCTACGGACCTTCACCTCTGAATGGAGGCACACAGCCCTATTCCCAGCGCAATCTGTTGCGCAAGATAATCTCTGAAGCAGACAGCTGCATAGCTCTTCCACATCCGGGAGCCACCTTGCGCTATGGTCACGACACGATGGTCATGCCGCTCACCTGTCTGCTTGGCCTGAATGGTTTCGACAAGTCTATAGCCAATCTCGACGACGTGGACAAACAAGGCTGGTGTGATTACAAAATATTCCCTATGGCCTGTAACATTCAGTTTGTGTTCTATCGCAAGTCTGCCAATGACAAGGATCCTATCTTTAAAGTCCTTCTCAACGAAGACGAAGCCACACTCCCCATCCAGACAGACGTGGCTCCCTATTATCATTGGAGCGACTTCAAGGACTTCTATTTGAAGAAATTGGCTTCCTACAAGGAATAAACATTCATCCGTATACCTATAGTTTGTTGGTGGAATGAGCGTGTTAATGCATGCTTGTGGGCTTTCCTCTTGGAAAGTTACAGGCAGACGCTTATTCCGCCAATCGTTTTTTCGCGTCAAGGGGCTTCTATACTGGTGTGCTTGTATTAATAACCAAGCCAAGTGTTTGGTGTTCTGACGCGCAAAAAAATGCGCCATGCTGAACTCTTGGAATAGAGTTGCATGGCGCTAAAAGAGAACTATAAATCAAATCAAATGTTTTTTAGCAAGATGGAGTGGGGCAGTGGGGTGTTGTCAAGTCGTCACTCCTGACGGAACATCAGCTTGCTTGCCAATCCTGTGCCACTCATGCAGGGCTGAACATTCGTGTCGAGTTCACCCGCAGAACCTACAGTTGGAAAGCGGTAGACTTTGTAGTTGGAGGCGGTATTGGTGATGATGACAACATCATCGAATGCCGTTCCGTCGGCTTCCTTACCCGTTATGTTCTGTCTATAGTCCGTCTAAACTTTTCTGGCAAAGGTCAGAATTGTAGTTTTATTTCTTCTAAAAGTTTAGACGGCTTCATATTGTCATTGTTTATCAAAGGCTTTAAGACTCATCGTCTCACCTTCACATATCCGTTCTTGCCCTTCATGAGATAAATCTGTCCCTTCTGCGGTACGTCCACGCGCTGTCCGTTGAGATTGTACACAGGCTGTGTCGGGTCGATGGCATTGTCGCCTCCGTCGGTGGCCGACGTGATGCCCGTGGGCGTGTCCTCGCCGATGACGAAGAGCGACAGCTTGGCAGCCGACTGGCTCTCATTCTTCAGATAAGCACGGTATGCGCCCACATTCCTTGAGCTGCGTACCGGATGGAACAGGTTGTCGCTCTGCAGGATGTAGCAGCCCGTGGGGGCGGCCATCTTCTCGAACGTGCCTACAAGCATGTCGTCCTCTACGGGCGCGGAAACGGTCTCCTTGCTGTTGTCAACAGCGAACACCACGAGGTTGTCGGGGTCGGAGCTGTCGTCGTTGCAGCGTGCGAACACATAGGGTTTGCCTGCCTTCACGTCAGCCTGGGCCTGAGCTTTCAGCCCGTAGGCGTCGGTGCGGCCCTCTATTGTCTGGAGCGAGTAGACTGCCTTGAGGTTGTAGCTGTCGGCAAGGCTTATCTCGCCGGGCAGACACACCGAGCCGTAGCCTTCCTTCAGCTCTACTACCTTGTTCTCGTCGGTGTCGGTATATTGGCGTGCCATGCGGCGGTAGTCGGTGTAAACCTTCACGTTCTCGGGAGTTGACTTTGAAAATGCCTTGTCGTAGCTATCCTTTGTGACATACAGGGGCATGCTGGAGTTGTAAATCACAAAAGTGCTCAGCTCCTCTGCCTGGTCAGAGGTGAGTGAGGTAGCGTCCACCACCACTGCCTTGAGGTTTGGACAGTTTTTGAAAGCATTAACGTTCAAACTGTTCTTGTTCATGTTGTCGAACGGAACCACAATGCTTTTAAGTGAGTTGCAGCCGTAGAACGCATTTGTATATATGCCAGTAAGCCGGTCATTCAAATGCACACGTTTCAGGGCCTGGCAACCGCTGAAAGCATTGGTGCTCAGATAAGAAACGTTTGACAGTTCGGCTGTCTCAAGCGAAGTGCATCCCTTGAAGGCCTCAGTGCCGAAATACGACTTGCATTGCGGCATGGTGACGCTCTTCAGGCTGGTGCAGCCGCTGAAGGCACAGTTGCCGATAAACAGTTCTGCGTCATCGCCCTGCCATGGATAGTCCGTAAAATTGCTTGTGAAGGTGATGTTCTTCAGTTGTTTGTCATTACTGAACGTGTATTGATTAATATTATTGACATATCCATGCACGTTGGATATCTTCTGTTCCAGGTTGAAGTCAAGGTCATATTCTTCTGTTTTTTTCGGATGGCTTGTCAGAGTGAACGCGAATTCCGTTCCCTCCTTCTTCGTGCCTTCGTAACGGAAACCGTTGCTGGAGAAGGCAATCTTGTTCAGACCATCCAGGTTGAAGCAGTTGTCTTTCACATCACCCTTCTCGTCCAGAACTTTCGGCAGGACGATGGAACCGAATTTCACGTCGGCGAAACAGTTGTAGTCAAGCACAATCACGTCAGACGACATGCCGGCGGCCTTGCAGAAGGATACCTCCTCTGGTATTTCCAGTGAAAGCCCGTCGGCGTCGGTGTCTGCCCCTGTTATCTCTACATACTTGCCTTTTTTGGTGGTATAGTCACCAGTCTCGGGATAGTTTCTGAAAGTGCAGTGCAGCCTGCTGGCCCAGCTTCCCGATGAATACTCATAATAGAAACCCACACTTTTCCACTGGTAGCCGTCAGCGAAGGCGTCGGAGGCAATCATACTCTCTTTAATCGCCTGTGCGAAATTGAGTTCGGTGAGACTATTGCAGTCGGCAAAACACCTTGACGGCAGTACCATTCCTTTGGCATCGGCGTCAAAGCCACTGTTCTCCACCAGAGGATTATCCTTAAAGTTCATGTTCACTACACCACTGTTCTCGAAAGTGCCTGTGCTCAGCATCACGTTGGCAATGCTAATGAGTCTAAAGCCAACAAGTTTCTTGCAGCCATAGAAGCATTTCTTGCCGAAAACAGCCTTTACATAATTCTTGCCCTTCGAACGGTGATAAGCGGCGCTGACAGTCAGGCCAGTGACATTTTCGACGGAACCCAGTTTGGCGCATCCGCTGAAACATTCATCTCCGATTTGGAAATAGGCGGCGCCGTTTGTATAAACCTTTACAGATCCCAGTGAGGTGCAGCCCTTAAAGCAGCGGTTGCCAATTTTTTCGCATCCATAATAATCAATGGTCACATCAGTAGGACTTCCGTATTGAACCTTGCCTTCATCCACATTCACCGTCTCCAGTGACGTGCATCCGTTGAAACAGTCGTCACCCAGTTTTTCGATGTTGTCACCGCCGTAGCTGCCAGGGGCCGTGTGTATCGTCACATTCTTGATTGTTGTGCAGTCCTGGAACGACCCTGCCGGCAGAGTCTTGTCTGTGTAGAATCCCTCCCATCCGGGTATGAACGTAACGGCATACCACAGTTCTACGTCCTCAATGGCCTCGGCGTTCAGACGAGTCTTGTCGATTGTTAACCGTGCCGTTTTCTTTCCGTACGACTCCTTTTGTTCCGACCAGTCGGCGATGTAGGGCACACCGTTCCAGAACACCTTAATCGTCTTTAATCCAGTGCAGCCGTCGAATGTCTTTTCCGAGGCTGTGGCATTGATGTTCTTGCCCATGTCGAAAGTCTTGGGCAGCGTTACCGTGTTCAGCTTCGTGCAGTTGGCAAACTCACCTTCCTCGCCCGTGGCACCCAGGTTCTTCAGTCCATCGGTAATGGTGACGTCAGTAATTTTCGTGCCGCGCAACTTGCCGTTCAGAAGGCAGTCGTCGGCAGAGAGCTGGTTGCTCAGTTTGACGGAACCCAAAATCTGTAGCTCGGTGCCTATTCCTTTGTTTTCGATGCCCGTCACATTGAGCACTTTCTTCGCAGGACAGAAAGAGTAGCTTACGTCTATCGGATCGTAGGCATGGTCCATGTTTCCGTCAATGGTAAAGTTCACCGTGCTTGCCTCGTCTGTAAGCAGCGTGCCGGCTGTATAGGCGTCGTCCGCAACCTTGACGGCTGTGTTCAGATAGCCGGTGAACGTCAGCGTCTTCAGGTTTGGCAAATCGAAAGCATTGCTCCCTATGCTCTCAAGGGTGCCGGGCAACTCGAGCGACGTCACATCATAGTTAAACGAGAAAGCATTGTCTGCTATATGGCGCACATCAAGCTCCGATGGTATGACAACAGCCAAGTTTTCTTGTGTCTCGGGGTTCTTGACAACGGCACTTTTGATGGTCTTGGAGGACACGTCAAAAGTATAATACACAACGATTGTTTGGTTGTCAGTCGGTTCGGTCGTATACTTGGTCTTGCCGTCAAGTGACCAGTACTGCATTTCCGTGCCATCCCCGTTGGCAAGGCCGCGGGCCGTCGCCGTGGACGCTCCGATGACAATAATTGTGACAAGCATAGCGAGATGCCTGCATAACTGTTGTAAGTAATGTTTCATTCCTTTAAATGTTTATTGATATTTATATTCTTGTATTTTTTTTTGCTTGCGAATTTTGAGACTTGCTTAACTGAGATTTTTATTGTTTTGTCATTCAACTTGAGTGGATGACAAATGTGTTGTGTCCATACATTCAAGAGGGGACAACAAATGGTTGTTGAGGTTTCTTATCCCGAATTCAGGTCTTTTTTTACCAGTTCATCCTAAATCCGAAACTTGAGTATATAATAATCCCCCGTCCGTCCTGTTCTGATATTGTCAGGTACAAGGTTGACAGGGGATTATATTCTTATGTTTTTATTGTCTAATCTTCTGAAAAAGCAGCGGCTTCGGCTTCGGCAATGATGTCCTCGCGTGACTTCTCTTTGGGAGTAGCTGTAATGTCGCTTAGGTCGAATTCGTCGTTGCCTGTGCTTTCCTTTTCATTGTTGTCTTTCACCTCTTCGTCATTGCCGTCTTGGGAGAACACGCGTTCCTTGAATACGGTAACGTGTTTCTGTTCTTCCACGGCGCTTTCGGTGATGAGGAAGTCGTCTTTCTGCTCCGTGCTGGGCACGTCGAGAACTGGTTCCTCTTCCATCTTGGTGCGGTTGCCCTTGGCGGCAAATACCTCGTCGATAAACTGGGGCTCTCGGCGCAGGCGTTGCAGGGTGAGTTTTGAAGCCAACTGTTGGCTCTCTTTCTTAGAGAATCCCGACCCTATGCCACCCTCAAGTCCCTCGATGAGCACTTGGAAACGGAACACGGGACTGCCGTGCTCGTCTTTCTTTTGTTCTAGCAACTTGTATTCCAGTTTCACCCGGTTTTTCTGCGACCACTCTATCAACTTGCTTTTGAAGTTCATCTCCTTATAGGCTACTTTGTCTATGTTGATGAGTTGAGACAGAATACGCTGTTCCATGAATTTCATGCATGCGTTGTATCCCCGGTCGAGATAGAGCGCTCCCACCAATGCTTCGAAGGCATTACCTCCCAAATAGCTATTGTGCGAGTAGGAATGTCCGCTTGAAAGGATGAGTTGGTTGATTCCCATTTCCTGGGCAAGTTTGTTCAGCGTCTCTCGCTGTACAATCTTGCTGCGGGTATTGGTGAGGAATCCTTCACGTTTTCCAGGGAAATGTTGATAGACTATGTCGCCTACGATAGCGTCGAGAATAGCATCGCCTAAGAATTCAAGTCGCTCGTTATTCACGGGTCTACCCTTCTCATTGCGGCGTGCTACACTCTTGTGCATGAGTGCCAACTTGTAGTAACTGATATTGTGGGGGTAGACACCGATAATTTGGTGTAAAGACAAATAAAGCTCCTTCTCCTTGCGGAAAGGGAGCCTTATTCTATCAATAATGTTATTCAGCATATTTCTTGAAGATAACACATGCATTGTGACCACCGAAACCGAACGTATTGCTCAATGCTGCACGAACAGTGCGCTTTTGAGCCTTGTTGAACGTGAAGTTCATGTTGTAGTCGAGTTCAGGGTCATTATCGCCTTCTTCGTGGTTGATAGTAGGAGGTACGATATCATCGTGTACTGCCATCACGCAAGCCATGGCTTCAACAGCACCTGCGGCACCCAACATATGACCAGTCATAGACTTGGTTGAACTAATGTTGAGCTTGTAGGCTGCATCGCCGAATACTTCCTTAATGGCTTTTGCCTCTGATATGTCACCCACGTGAGTAGAAGTGCCATGCACGTTGATATAGTCGATATCTTCCGGTTTCAGTCCGGCATCGTCCAATGCTCTCTGCATCACCAGTTTAGCACCGAGTCCTTCTGGATGAGATGCTGTGATATGGTAAGCATCAGCGCTCTCGCCTTCGCCCACCATCTCTGCATAAATCTTTGCACCGCGAGCCTTGGCATGCTCAAGTTCCTCAAGGATGAGGCAACCTGCACCTTCTGCCATTACGAATCCGTCACGGCTTGCGCTGAATGGACGTGAAGCATGCTGAGGATCATCATTGCGGGTTGAAAGGGCATGCATAGCATTGAATCCACCTACACCACACGCACAAATAGCAGCCTCGGCACCACCGCTGACAATAACGTTAGCCTTGCCAAGGCGAATGAGGTTGAATGCATCTGCTACAGCGTTGCTTGAAGAAGCACAGGCTGAAGTAGTTGTGTAGTTGGGGCCATGGAATCCAAAGTGGATAGATATCTGACCAGAAGCGATGTCTGCAATCATCTTTGGAATAAAGAACGGGTTGAACTTTGGACCTGCTTCCTTGTGGGTAGCATAGTAAGTCACCTCTTCCTCGAATGTGCGGATACCGCCAATACCCACGCCGAAAACGACGCCGATATTGTTCTTGTCAACCTTTTCCAAATCAAGACCACTGTCTTTCACGCCCTGCATGGCGGCAATCATTGCCAGCTGGGTATAGCGGTCAAGCTTGCGAGCTTCCTTACGGTCAATAAAATCGTTGACGTTGAGGTTTTTCACCTCGCAAGCAAACTGTGTCTTGAACTGGGAGCAATCGAAAGATGTAATAGGTGCAGCACCGCTCACACCCTCGAGCATGTTCTTCCAAGTTTCCTCAGGAGTGTTGCCCAATGGAGTAACGGCACCGAGACCTGTTACTACTACTCTTTTTAGTTCCATTATATGAATTATCGCAAACTAATTATTTTGCGTTCTCTTCGATGTAAGCGATAGCATCGCCAACAGTTGCAATCTTTTCAGCCTTGTCGTCTGGAATAGAGATTCCGAATTCCTTCTCGAATTCCATGATGAGCTCTACTGTGTCGAGAGAATCTGCACCAAGGTCGTTTGTGAAGCTTGCTTCTGGCTTTACTTCAGCCTCGTCAACACCAAGTTTGTCTACGATGATTGCCTTTACTTTTGATTCAATTTCTGACATAATTGTAAGTTTTTAAAATGTTTATAATCGTTTTCTAATTAAAAAATCGAGTGCAAAGGAACAAAAATAAAACGATACTTGCAAATATTTTATATAAAAAAGCACCATTTATTGCACATTACACCATTGGTTGTGCAGTTTTTTCTGCCTTTTACAGATAAATAAGTCGATTGTCTTGCGCCTTTTTAATTAATTTCGTATTTTTGCAATCATAACAAAAACAACAAATTATGTCATTTACAGAACTTTGCAACCGCATTTTTAATCAGGCTATACGTGATTATCATGTCACCGACAATGTTGACACACCCATTAACAATCCCTACGATCGTGAGTCTATTGAGAACCGCCTGTACTTGAAATGCTGGATTGACACCGTGCAGTGGCATTTTGAAGACATTATACGTGACCCGCACATTGACCCTTCTGAGGCTCTTTCTCTCAAGCGGCGTATAGATCGTTCCAACCAAGACCGTACTGACTTGGTGGAGCAAATCGATTCTTATTTTCGCCAGTATTTTTCCGATGTGAAGCTGCTTCCCAATGCTACCATAAACACGGAGAGTCCCGCCTGGGCTGTTGACCGTCTTTCTATTCTGGCTCTGAAAATCTATCATATGCGTGAGCAGGCTGAACGTCGTGATGCTTCCCAAGAGCATATAGCCAAGTGCAAGGCCAAGCTTGCCGTGCTTGAGGAACAGCAAGTTGACCTTTCAACGGCCATTGACCAACTGCTTGACGACATCAAGGCCGGCAGAAAGTACATGAAAGTGTATCGTCAGATGAAAATGTACAACGATCCTGACACGAATCCTGTGCTCTATCAAAAGAAATAGTTCATTCCCAAATAATCTGCAAGTTGAAAACTGAACATATCCTGATAATTCGTTTCTCGGCCATGGGCGACGTGGCTATGGTTGTGCCTGTTGTCTATTCGCTGGCACAGCAATATCCGCATCTGCGTATTACGGTGCTGAGCAAGCCTTTTGCCCGTACGTTCTTTGAGAATTTGGCTCCCAATGTAGGTTTTATGGGGGCAGACTTGAAAATGGAGTATCATGGTATCAAGGGGCTTAATTCGCTTTACCGTCGACTTGCAGCCAAGAATTTCACTTCTATTGCCGATCTCCATAGCGTGCTTCGCTCCAGCTATCTGCGCTTGCGTTTCAACTTGAGTCGTTACAGGGTGGAGCACATTGACAAGCACCGCAAGGGAAAACGCGACCTTGTGAACAAAAAGAACTTGGTGCAGCAACCCACTTCTTTCCAGAACTATGCAGATGTGTTGGCACGCTTGGGCTATCCGGTTGACATACAGTTCCGTTCCATTTTTCCGGAAGAAGGTGGCAATCTGCGGCTGCTTCCTGAGATCATTGGGCTGAAGAAGAACTTCCAGCAATGGATAGGCATCGCACCTTTTGCTGCCCATCAGGGCAAGATCTATCCCACGGAATTGATGGAGCAGGTCGTGGAAAAGCTGATCGCGCTCCATCCCAGTTGCCGTATATTCCTCTTCGGAGGCGGTGACAAGGAAGGAGAAGTGTTCAACAGGTGGACTGCCAAATACCCCTGTTGCGTCAACGCCTCTGCCACACTCGGTTCGCTACACCAGGAACTCATACTTATGAGCCATCTGAACATCATGGTTTCCATGGACAGTGCCAACATGCACCTTGCTTCGCTTGTAAACACGCCAGTGGTCAGCATTTGGGGTGCCACGCACCCTTACGCAGGCTTTCTTGGATGGAACCAGAATCCGGAAGACGTGGTACAGATAGACATGGATTGCCGGCCTTGTTCCATCTACGGCAACAAACCGTGTGCCAAGGGCGACTATCCCTGTCTGCGGCAAATTACTCCCAATCATATTGTGGAGCATATAGAGTCGGTACTCAATCGAAAATGATGGTGAGAAACCATTTTTCCACCTCTTTAATAATAACCTTTTAATACAAAAACATGATGAAAAAGTATGTATGCGAAGTGTGTGGGTATATTTATGACCCGGCACAAGGCGACCCCGACAACGGTATCGCCCCTGGCACAGCCTTTGAAGACATTCCAGAAGATTGGGTTTGCCCACTTTGTGGAGTAGGCAAGGAAGATTTCAAACCTGTAGAAGAATAATAACAAACTCACCTTGGCGTGACATCATTTCCTCGAAAGAATGGTGTCACGCCATGTTTTTATCCGCCATGCAGCAAGCATTATCAAGAAGGGCATGAACGGCTGGTGATAGCGTGCCTCGCCATGTCCGACCAAGGCAATGAATAGTGTGCCCAACAAAGGTATCAGGACAAGTAGCCACAACGTCCTGTTGCTCGCAGCCATCCATGCTCCCGACAAGGCAAGAAGCATCAAGACGTAGTAAAACAGGAGGTTGCAGACCGTCAGCCATTGCACGCCACAATAATGCGGAAAATCCTTTTTCAACACTTCCATGCTTATTGGGCTATACATGTATGAGGCAGCCTTTTGCTCCTTATCCATGAAAGCGCACATGTTGGGATTGTCCGACACGTAAGTCTTTACTATTTTATAAGGTATCTGACGGGCATATTCGCCCTTGTTATGTGACAACCATTTGAAGAAATTAACGCGGCTGAGCGAGTCGCGCTGCCGATAGTCGAAAGTGGAGTCTGGCACTGCGGTAGGGTCGCCACAGGCAAAAAAACTCCGGTCAGCCTGCTTTTCGGTGTCTTGTTCCCAATGATATTGCATCAGTATCTCCCATCCTGTCGTCGCCTGATAAAGAAAATGTCCTGTACGCCAATAGCATCCTGACCCAATCAGACAAACCATTAATGCAAAACCGGCAACCATCTTGCCTACTCCGGGCCAATCGCGTTTCCGCTGCAAAAGGGCATAAACGATCATGCTGACCAGAAAGACCATGGCAACAGGACGCACCCAATTGGCCAAGGCAAGCACTATTCCGCCTGCCACAAAACGTTTTCTGCAAAGCATCAGCCAAACGGCGAGCATACTGAAAAAGGTGAAAGGCAAGTCGCTGTTGAACGAAGTACTCTCGCCATAGTTTGCCAAATAGAGCACATAGACACCAAGTGCTGTATAGGCAGTCTGCGTGTTGAACATTCGTTCTGTCACCTTGTAGACAAGCCAAGCTGTTGCCCCTTTTAAAAGGGAATAGAGAACGAGCAACGGATAGGTAGACCCGAAAAGCCAAAGTGAAGCATAGACGGCATTAATGGCACCTATGTTCCAAATGAAAGGAAGCTCTTTGAGATGGTTTGCCGTGGGGTAGGGCGCACCTTGTTCCATACATTCACGGGCTATATTCAAGTAGCCGTTACTGTCGGGATAAGGCGTGTAGCCGAATACGGCCAATATAACCAACTGCAGCAAGGTGAAGACGGCAATGACAAGAAGGGGAATATGGCGCTTTTTCATCGTACGACAGCTATTTTGCAAACAGTGCCTTTCGTTCCGTCACTCTTTGCCGTTTCAACCATATATACGCCGCTTGCCACCTTTTTGCCGTGCAGGTCGCATCCGTTCCACGAGAACGAACCGCCTGTGCTCGTTCCTTGTGCCACAAGTGTTCCGCTGGCTGTGGTTATCTTTACATCGGCATTGTATGACAAGCCTACAACCGTAATGTTTCCTTCATAGCCCGGGCGCACAGGATTGGGGTAGGCGTATACGTTGTCCTTGGTCATCTCCTCGTTGGTGCCAGTGGCATCGCTCATATAGGAACACAAGCCCTTGTCTGTGCCGAAAAACACCTCACCGGTCTTTTCGTTGATGGCTATCGACTTTATGACGTTGGAAATCAGGTCGCTGTTGGTGGTGAGGAAATGGTGAATCTGGGTCATGTTGTCCTGGCTGATGAGGTACACACCGTTGCCGTTCGTGCCGAACCATTTCCGTCCGGCACCGTCTACGGCTATGGCAGTGGTCTGGATGTTGGCAAGCAGGTAGTCTGCATAGTTGGTTCCGTCGTTTCTCGGCACTTTCACTTGGGTCAGTGTTTCGTCGCCCGAAGCAATGTTTTCTGCGGAAAGATACATGGGGCCCAACTGTGAACCTACCCAGATATTCCCCTCTTTGTCCTCGGCAATGCAGTGAAATCCGTTGTTGCCGTCGGAGAAAACCTGTTCCTCTCCATCTTCGTTGACAAACTTGCTGTACACTTTCACGGCGTCCGTGCTGGGTTGGTAGCAGTTAAAGAGTTGCTTGGCGTAGTCTTCGTTGACCGTCCAAAGCAGTCCGCGACTGTCCCACATGGGTTGCCGAATGGCTCTCTCCACGGTTGTGCCGTCCCAACGCATTTCCTGGTGCGGAAAACTCTTCCATTCCCTGTCTTTCGTAAGCTCCAGCAATGACACGTCGCGGTCGTTGTAGCTGTTGTAGACCCACAGGTTTCCTTCCTTGTCGAAGATGACGGAGAATACGAACGTATAGTCTCTGTTGTTGTCTCTGTATACCGACACGATGGGGCTGTTGTCTTCGTTGAAATGATTCTTGAACTTGCCGTCATAGAATTCGTATAGTCCGTTCTTGCCGGACCCGAACACGTGTTTGTTGTCCAGCGGGTCTACGGCTATGCAATTGATGGACACGTATTTCACGCCAGTGATGGTGTCGAGTTGGTCCTGGTATATCTGCCATTCGTCGGCATCGGGGTTCAGCACCTGTATCATGCCCGGGCGCATGGAGTCGTCGAGGGTGTTGTAACCGCCGCCGCAAGTGTAGAGTTTGCCGTCGGTAAACTTCATGTATTCGAAGAAGTTGTATTTAGGACCGCCGGGATTCAGATTTTTCACTTGTGCGAGCCAGTCGGGGTCCAGAGTCTTGGTCTGTGGCGTATAGGCAGCCGTCCGTTTCCAGTTGTTCTTGTCCAGCAGATTGTCCGTTAGCAGCGCCTTGTAGAGTCCTTGGGTGGACGAGGCTGCATAGATGTTGTTGCCCTCAATGTAGCTGTAGTCCACCTTGAATCCCAAATTGTAGGTGTTGCTTATTTCGGCAGTCTTCACGTTGAGTTGCACTATGCCGAATCCCGTTGACAGGTAGGCATTGTTACCCTTTACGTAGATGTCGTTGACGGTCTTGTCAAGGCTGCTGCTGTAGTTATAGTAGGCCGACACGTTTTCCACGTCAGAGTTCTCGCTGAGAATGTCTATGTTGTTGTTGCTGTAAAGGATGACGAGCTTACGGACCGAACTGCACCACGCTATGTGGGCAATTTCACTGTCGCTCAAGGTGCTCGCCTTGTCGAACGTCTGTATGCTATTGTCGCTGGTGTTGTATCTGTAAAGACTCTTTGATGCCAACACATAGAAGTTGTTGCCACCCTTTTCTATTTCCGTTATGTCCCGATAAGCCATATAGGCTTTCCACGTCCCTATTGTTGCAGCCTTGACGTGTAGTGACGTCCAGACGAGCAACAAGGAGAGCATTGCCGAGACGGTGGTTCGTATGTATGGTATTCTCATTTTCATCATTGTTGTGTCTTTTGACATAATAACGTAAAGGCAGGTGCTTTTATTTTGTGTTTTCTCTCAAAACCTTGATTCGGGTCTATTCCTATTCTGGATTTTGAAAGTCCTATTCAAGTCCCGTCACTGCTCGGATTGTCACTCTTGCCGCCTTTTTTGATGAGTGCCCTCTCGCGCACGCGCACGCAGGAAAAGTTTTTCGTTTTTTCATCACTATCTATCACTTTTCTTGATGCTTTACATTATTCTATTGAATATGAGTGAGATAAATGGAGTGATAGATGCGTGATAGATGGTTTACTATCCCTCACATCTATCACTTATCTATCACTCGTCAAGTTCAAGTGGATTGCCCAATGTCTGTCCTGCTATTTGGGCACTCGATGCCCAGGCTGTGGGCAATGAATGCCCAAGCAGAGGGAACGAGTGCAAGTCTGCCATTAGCGCACCGTAAGTCTGCCACTAACGCACCGTAAGTCTGCCACTAACGCACCGTAAGTCTGTCATTAGCGCACCGTAAGTCTGCCATTAGCGCACCGTAAGTCTGCCATTAACGAGTTGTAACAGGATTGTTTGATACTCCTATATTGGTTGTCATGCCTTTGCTGCCGACCGAAGCGGATGCGCCATAAGAACCATATCTACAGATGTCTTTTACCTGTATAGTATGGCCTCAAGGTGAAAAGATTCAAGCCCCGATAAACTCCGGTAGGCTTGCATCTGCCCTTTGCATTGACAAAGAACCGACAGAAGGTACAATATATGCGCAACAAAAATCGCTCACTCGGCTTATTTTATGTCGTGATATATTTTGCGCATATTCCGTTTTTATGTACTTTTGCATGACAATATAATTCACGCAGATAGTTTATGCCACAGAAACTCATTCAGACACAAGCCCAAAAGCTGCAACAGTTGCAAAAGCTTTCACAACAGCAAATGATGGTTGTGAAGATGCTGGAAATGCCTTTGGCCGAACTGGAGCAGAATGTAGAGATGGAGCTCGACGACAATCCTGCTATGGAAAGCGCATCGCCCGACGATGCCATGAACGACAACCATGCCGACAACGAGCCTTCTACAACTGAGGAACCTGATGGTGAAGAATCGTTCGAAGACTACTCTGAACGGGAAAACCGCAAGGACGAACTCGACTCGGTGCTCGACTCCATTGGCAAGGACGATGCATTGCCCGACTATGAACACGTGAACAATTCGCGCCAAACTGCCGACTACGAAGAGCAGGTCTATGGCGACTCCACTTCTTTTTACGACAAACTCAACGAACAGGTAGGCGAACTGGAACTTACCGACAAGCAACGCTATATACTTGAATACCTGATTGGTTCGCTCGATGAAGACGGTTTGCTCCGCAAGCCTCTCGACTCCATTGAAGACGAGCTCGCCATCTACCACAACATAGATGCCAGCGAAGGGGAAATCAAGGATATGCTCGATGTGCTGCAAGACTTTGACCCTGCCGGCATAGGTGCCCGCAATCTCAAGGAGTGCCTGCTCCTGCAGGTGGAACGCAAGAAAGGAAACCCCATCAACATGTTGCTCTATCAAGTTATAGACGAATGTTACGACGATTTCCTCAAGAAACGCTGGGACCGCATCAAGCTGCACCTCTCGCTTACCGACAGCCAGATAACAGCCCTTCAGAGTGAGATTCTGAAACTCAATCCCAAGCCTGGGGCCTCCATGGGCGAGACCATGGGCCGCAACATGGAGCAGATTACGCCCGACTTCATCGTGGACACGGATGCCGACAACCACGTGAGTTTCACCATCAACAAGGGGCGCATACCCGACCTCTACGTGTCTCCCTCGTTTCTCGACATGCTCGACACCTACAAGCAGAACAAGCGCGGCATGAACCGGGAAACCAAGGAAGCACTGCTTTATGCCAAGCAAAAGGTGGACCGGGCGCAGAGTTTCATTGAAGCAGTGAAGCAAAGGCGCCACACACTCTACGTCACCATGAAAGCCATCATTGCCTGGCAACACAAGTTCTTCATCGACGGCGACGAGGCAGACCTCCGGCCCATGACCCTGAAAGACATTGCCGACAAGACGGGACTCGACATCTCCACCATCTCGCGAGTGAGCAACGTGAAATACGCCCAGACCCGTTGGGGTACCTTTCCGCTGCGCTATTTCTTCACGGAGTCCTATACCACGGAAGACGGCGAGGAACTCTCTACACGCAAAATCAAGATTGCCCTCAAGGAAATAGTAGACGGCGAAGACAAGCACAGGCCCCTGAGCGATGATGCCCTGAGAACCGAACTGGAACGCAAGGGATTTCCCATAGCGCGCCGCACGATAGCCAAATACAGAGAGCAACTGGGAATACCTGTGGCAAGATTACGCAAAGCATGAACAACAAGACAATTATACTGATAGCACGGGTGATGAGCATGCTGTTCACCCCATTCTACCTGCCCCTTTTGGGACTGGCCGTGCTCTTTTTCCTCAGCTACTTGAGTCTGATGCCCACCGGCTACAAGATTTTTGTGCTGTGCATGGTCTATCTCTTCACCATCCTTCTTCCCACCATGCTCATCCACTTCTATCGCCGCTACCAAGGTTGGTCGCCCATCGAACTGGGCGTTAAGGAGCGTCGCATGGTGCCCTACACCATTTCCATTCTCTGCTATTTCGTTTGTCTCTACCTGATGGAGACGTTCCACATACCCCATTTCATGGGTAGCATTCTCATGGCTGCCCTCTTCCTGCAAGTGCTCTGCGCCATCATCAACGTGTGGTGGAAAATCTCCACCCATACGGCTGCCATCGGCGGTGTGGCAGGAGCACTGATAGCCTTCTCGGGCATCTTCCTTTTCAACCCCACGTGGTGGTTCTGCCTGGTGATGCTCGTTGCAGGCATGGTGGGCACGAGCCGCATGATTCTTCGCCAGCACACGCTCTCGCAAGTGTTGGGCGGATTCGGCGTCGGACTGCTCACCGCCTACTACACCATAGCGATAATGTAAAGACAAAAACATACATAGACATGAAACCATTAGTAAGTATCATCATGGGCTCCACCAGTGACCTGCCCGTAATGGAAAAGGCCTGCAAGTTTCTCAACGACATGCAGATCCCCTTTGAAGTGAATGCACTCTCCGCACACCGCACACCCGATGCTGTGGAACAGTTTGCCAAAGGTGCAAAGGCCCGCGGCATACGTGTCATCATTGCCGGTGCCGGCATGGCTGCCGCATTGCCGGGAGTGATTGCGGCATCCACAACCCTGCCTGTTATCGGTGTGCCCATCAAAGGCATGCTCGACGGTCTCGACGCCATGCTCAGCATCATCCAGATGCCTCCAGGCATACCTGTGGCCACTGTGGGTGTCAACGGAGCCATGAACGCAGCCATCCTGGCTGCCGAAATGATGGCTCTTGCCGATGACGACATAGCTCGCAAGATGGAGGAATACAAGGCCGGACTGGGCAAGAAGATTGAGAAGGCCAATGCCGATCTTGCCGAGGTGAAGTATGATTTCAAGACCAACTAAGTCATGGACCTGTTCAATTACCAGCGGCGGCAGTCGAGTGTGGTGCAGGTGGGTGCCATCCAAATGGGTGGCGACAACCCTGTGCGCATCCAGTCGATGACCACTACCAAGACCACCGACACCGAGGGAAGCGTGGCTCAAGCCAAGCGCATCATCGATGCCGGAGGCGAACTGGTGCGACTGACTACCCAAGGAGTGCGTGAGGCAGAAAACCTCAAGAACATCAATGCGGCTCTCCGTGCCGACGGCTACGACACCCCCCTTGTGGCCGACGTGCACTTCAATCCACATGTGGCCGACGTTGCGGCCCTCTATGCCGAGAAGGTGCGCATCAATCCCGGCAATTATGTGGATCCTGCACGCACGTTCAAGAAACTGGAATACACCGACCAGGAGTATGCCGAAGAAATCAAGAAGATAGAAGACCGGCTCGTTCCGTTTATCAACATCTGCAAGGAAAACCACACGGCCGTGCGCATCGGCGTGAACCACGGCTCGCTCTCCGACCGCATCATGAGCCGCTATGGAGACACGCCCGAAGGCATTGTGGAGAGTTGCATGGAGTTTCTCCGCATCTTCAAGCGGGAACAATTCGACAATGTGGTCATCTCCATCAAGGCTTCAAACACGGTTGTCATGGTGCGCTCCGTGCGCCTTCTGGTGAGCGAGATGGAAAAGGAAAACATGCACTATCCGCTCCATCTCGGCGTGACCGAGGCTGGAGAGGGCGAAGACGGACGCATCAAGAGTGCCGTGGGCATTGGCGCCCTGCTGGCCGACGGCATTGGCGACACCGTGCGCGTGTCGCTCAGCGAAGAGCCCGAAGCCGAAATACCCGTGGCCCGTCACCTGGTGGACTATATCGGGGCACACGCAGGCCACATGATGGTGCCCGGCGAGGCCTACGGCAAGTTTGACTGGCTGCGCCCAGAACGCCGCTCCACACGTGCAGTCTGTGGCATTGGCGGCACCAACGTGCCCATTGTGGTGAGCAGCTACAAGCCCACAGACTATGCCTTCAAGGCCGACTACGTGTATGTGGGAAGCCACTTGCCGGAAAACACGAGGAAAGAACAGAAATACATCATAGACTTCAACGCCTATCAGGATGCCGTGTCGGCACATCCCGAACTTTCCATCTATCCCATCTACCCACTTACAGCCATGCCGTTCGTCAGCGCCTGCAAGGCTCAGCTCAATTTCCTGGTGCTCCAGTTTGGAGTTTCAGCCGAGGAGTATCAGGCTTGCCTGCGCAACCATCCGGAGGTAGTGGTGGTGTGCATGACCACTCACCAGAACCGTCTGGGCGACCAGCGCGCACTGGTGCACGAGATGATGTGTCGCGGTCTGTTCAACCCCGTGGTTTTCTGCGAGATGTATCATCACAGTGCCAACGAGAAAAGCGACTTCCAACTGGAGGCTGCTGCCGATATGGGGGCACTGATGATAGACGGGCTTACCGACGGCCTGTGGCTGATGAACGACGGCGACATAGCACCCGAAGTGGTTGAAGACACGGCATTTGGCATCCTGCAGGCAGGCCGGTTGCGCACTTCCAAGACAGAATATATCAGTTGTCCTGGCTGCGGCCGCACTCTCTACGACCTCCGCACCACCATTGCCCGCATTAAGGAAGCCACTGCCGACATGAAGGGACTCAAGATAGGCATTATGGGCTGCATAGTCAATGGCCCAGGCGAAATGGCGGATGCCGACTATGGCTATGTGGGAGCCGGACCCCACAAGATTTCACTCTATCGGAAAAAGGTGTGTGTGGAAAAGAACATTCCTGAAGAAGAGGCGGTGGAGAAACTGCTGCAGCTCATTCATTCCGATCAAGATAAAGACAAGTAGACTATGGAACTTAAACAACATTACCAGGCGGCAGCCGACCGTTATGGCAGGAGCGAGCAGATGTATAACCGTTGCGGACGTTCAGGCGTGTTGCTCCCGAAAATAAGTCTCGGCTTCTGGCACAACTTCGGCAGTGTAGACTCTTACGAGCGTGCCCGCCAAATCACTCATTATGCCTTCGACCACGGCATCACTCATTTCGACCTGGCCAACAACTATGGTCCGGTCTATGGCTCTGCCGAAGAGACCATGGGCAAGTTAATGGACGACAGTTTCCGTCCCTACCGCGATGAACTTTTCATTGCCACCAAGGCAGGTTACGACATGTGGGAAGGCCCCTACGGCAATTGGGGCTCGCGCAAATATCTCATGGCCAGCCTTGACCAGAGCCTCAAGCGCATGCACCTGGACTATGTGGACCTGTTCTATAGTCATCGCTACGACCCCAACACACCGCTTGAAGAAACCCTTCAGGCCATGGTCGACATGGTGCGCCAAGGCAAGGCTCTCTATGTGGGAATCAGCCGGTGGCCGCTCGAAGCGCTGAAGGTGGCAGATGCCTACCTGAAGGCCCACGATGTGCCGCTGCTCATCTATCAGGGAAGGCTCAACCTGCTCGACCGTGCTCCACAGGAAGAGGGTGTACTCGACTATTGCCATAGTCACGGCATAGGCTTCATCTCCTTCTCGCCCCTGGCACAAGGACTGCTCACCGACCGCTATTTGCACGGTATTCCCGAAGACTCGCGCATGAAGAGAGCACACTTCCTGAAACCCGACATACTCACACCGGAACTGCTCGACAAACTGCGGCACATGAACACTGTGGCTGAAAGTCGAGGCGAGACGCTGGCAGAGATGGCACTGGCATGGATCCTGCACCAGCAGGGTGTCACCTCCGTACTGGTAGGAGCCAGCAGTGCGGAACAGTTGGCCAAGAACATCAAATGCATAGATGCTGTACCTTTTAACGAAAACTTGTAATGAAGAATCAACTCCAAACGCTGTTCAGGTTTGACCCTGCCACCATGTCGCTGAAGAAAGAAACAGTAGGCGGTATTACCACTTTCCTTACCATGGCCTATATCCTGGCTGTTCAGCCTGCCCTGCTTAGTCAGTCGGGCATGGATGCCGGAGCCGTGTTTACCGCAACCATCCTCTCTTCTATCGTGGCCACGGTGATTATGGGACTTTACGCCAAGTTGCCTTTCGCACTGGCTCCCGCCATGGGGCTCAACGCTTTCTTTGTCTACACCATAGTGCTCACCATGGGCTACAGTTGGCAGTTTGCCCTTACAGCCGTATTCATTGAGGGCATCATCTTCATTCTGCTCACGCTCAGCGGTTTGCGCAACAAGATTGTGGAAGCCATGCCCCTGCAGTTGCGCAAGGCCATCTCACCAGGTATCGGACTGTTTATCACGTTCATCGGCCTGCACAATGCGGGCATTATCACGGGAAGCGAAGCCACATTGGTAACCTTGGGCAATCTTCATACTCCCTCTGTACTGCTGGCCCTGTTCGGTATATTGCTCAGTGCAGTGCTCTTGGTGCGCCGAATCACAGGTGCTCTGCTCATTGGTATTCTCGCCACAACGATCATTGGTATTCCCATGGGACTCACCCATCTCGACGGCTTCGTGAGCGCTCCGCCAAGCCTTTCGCCCATCTTTTGCAAGATGGAATGGAACAATATCTGCAGTATGGACATGGTGATTTGCGTGTTCACATTGTTGTTTATGGACATGTTCGACACACTGGGTACGCTCATCGGTGTAGGACAAAGAGCCGGCATGGTGGAAAAGAACGGCTATATGCACGGACTCAACAAGGCATTTATGGCGGATGCCATAGGCACTACATTTGGTGCACTGGTTGGAACGTCCACCGTTTCCACTTATGTGGAAAGTGCTGCGGGAGTTAACGCCGGAGGACGCAGTGGTCTGACGGCCATCGTGGTGGCTGCATGCTTTGTGCTGGCCATGTTCTTCTCTCCTCTTTTTCTTGCCATTCCCTCACAAGCCACGGCACCAGCCATGATCCTGGTAGGCGTGATGATGATGGGCGACATTAAGGATATAGACTTCCAAGATTTCCTGACGGCCATTCCTTGCTTCCTCTGCATTGTGCTCATGCCTATGACCTACAGCATTTCTAATGGAATCCTGATGGGGCTTATCTGTTGGGTGGTGCTACACCTGTTGAGCGGTAAAGTCAAGAGCATGAAAGCTAGCACGCTGATTCTTGCCGTGCTCTTTGTGCTGAAATACATATTCCTTTAACTGACTAAAAAACATTTGTCAATGAAATACAAAGGACATATAGTAGACGTTGTCGCACGCCGTATTTACGATGGCGAGGTGACGGTGGAAAACGGGGTGATAAGTAGTATCGCCCCATGTCATGGAATAGCGGCAGACGCGCCTTATCTGATGCCCGGTTTCATTGACAGTCATGTGCATATAGAGAGCAGCATGATGGTGCCTGCCGAATTTGCCCGCGTGGCAGTGGAGCAAGGTACTGTTGGCGTTGTGGCAGACCCTCACGAAATTGGAAACGTTCTCGGACGCGAAGGAATAGAATTCATGATTAAAAGCGGCAGGCACATACGGTTCAATTTCTGTTTCGGTGCCCCTTCATGTGTGCCTTCGTGTGGCACGGAAATAGAAACCAGCGGTGACACGCTCGACAGTCATGACATAGAGGAACTCATGGCGCGAGACGACATTGGGTTCCTTGCCGAAATGATGAACTTTCCCGGCGTGCTTGCCGGCGACAAGGAAGTGATGGCGAAGATAGCGGCTGCCAAGCGCTATGGCAAACCTGTAGACGGACATGCTCCAGGTTTGGTGGGCGAGGAGCGCAGACGTTATGCCGCGGCAGGCATCTCCACAGAACACGAGTGTGTGACTCTCGAGGAAGCAAGGGCCTGTGTGGAAGCCGGTATGATCGTCCAAATACGCGAGGGGTCGGCGGCCAAAAACTATGAGGCCCTTATCCCTCTGCTGAAGGAGTATCCTGACAAAGTAATGTTTTGCACGGACGATTGTCACCCTGATGACTTGATACGTGGACACATCAACCGCATAGTGGCACGTGCCATCGGCGACGGTTACAATCTGTGGGACATCCTGCAAGCGGTCTGCGTAACACCACAACGCCACTATCATCTGTCGTGGGGACTGCTCCATGAAGGTGATGCTGCCAACTTTATAGCTGTGAATAACCTATCATCACATTTCCGTGTGCTTCTCACGGTCGTGAAAGGTAAGGAGGTGTACAACTGCAATTCCTTCTTGAGCACCATACAGTCGCAAGCCAAGTCCATCAACAACCAGATGGCTATCCTAGACAATTACCCCAACCGATTCCTTGCCACTCCCATCACAGTCGACGATATTCATCTGCCTATCCAAAGCGGTGACACGGTACGTATCATCCACGCATTCGACGGCAGCCTGCTTACCAAGAGTGAGGAAGTGTTGGTGACGGGTAATCCACTTAAAGACAGCCGCTATGCCTGGGGGGAAGTGCAGAAGATTGTGGTGTATAACCGTTACGACGCAAATGCACGGCCTGTGACTGGACTCATAAGGGGCTTTGGCATTAAAGATGGTGCCATGGCAGCCTCGATAGCCCACGACTGCCACAATATAGTGGCAATAGGTTCAAGCGACGAATACATTGTGAAAGTTGTCAACCGCGTGATAGAGATGAAGGGTGGACAGGTGGCACTCGCAAGCGGTGAGATGACCGACACGGCATTGCCCATAGCAGGACTCATATCACCCTTAAGCGGACATGAAATAGCCTATCGCAGTTCACTGCTACGCGACACAATCCGGCGAGCAGGATGCTCACTACAGGCTCCGTTCATCACAATGGCCTTTATGTGCCTGCCGGTCATTCCCGAACTGAAACTCACAGACCGTGGACTTTTCGACTTCACCCGTTGGAACTTTGTGAATACGTCCGAACAACGGTAACATGTGAAACAAAGCGGCAAAGTCATGGCGAGGAGGAAATGTTTATAACGTTACCTTCATTTGCAACTGCAAATCCGACATCGATGAACGAGCTATTTCACTAAGGCCGCTTGATATTTTGTCGCGGTCATAGTATTTTGTAGTGGTCATCTTGGCTATAACCAAAACCCGCTTGCCGAGGGCGCAACGAAGGTTAATGTCACCATGCAGCCCTTTGCCATAATACATGCCATAGGAAAGAGTGTAAAGCAAACCGGGTTCGTAGGCATAAATACGAGCGCTGTAGTCGTCCGTATGGAAAAACCCCATAGTAACACCGGCTTTCAGCCTCTTTCCACATACAAGCCCTGTGTTATTGGTTAGCATCCATCCCATACTCTGTTGCTTATAGCGAGATAATACGCCGTCCAGTTGGAATCTGTTGGAAAAGGATGCGTTTTCATATTTTACCCATACTCTTCCTCTATGAGTCGTATCATAGACAAGCCGTGTTTTCTTCTTGTTGTCCTTCTCACGCATCTTTAGCTGATAGCGGGCGGAAGTCGTCCAGCTGTTCTTGCGCCAAGTGAACTGTATCAAATTGTCGTAAGCGTGAGAAGATGCTGAACTCTGGTAACGCTTCCACGGGAAATAGGCCATATCGACATAGGCCATCAGAGAAAAGGCTGTGCTGGGATTATAGTTGACACCCAAGTATACGCCACTCTCGTTTTGGACACTTCCCCCAGAAGAAAAACCACTGGCGAAAAGGGAGGAATATTTGTAGGAATAAAACCTATGAAGCAACATGGTTGTTAAGGAAGACGACAACTGAAAGCCAACAATATTGAGTGTAGCCGTATTTAGATTGGCATTGACGGCTGTTTCTCCCTTGACAGACCATCTGTAGTGAACGTATGAATAGTCGATGCTGGCATTAGTGAAATGATTGCCTTGTGGATAATATCGACGGTAATCCTGCTGAATGTTTGGTCTTAGATCTCTGTTGAGCCATGTATACAAGCCATTCACCCCCATTTTTAATCCACCATTAGCATAAGAGAGACGGACGCCCGAGGTCATCTGCTGAGAATTGGCTTTTCGTTGAAGTTCGCTTTTTGTACGGTGATAACCTGTCTTCAGTATCGTGGCAATCGATTGGTCTTCCTTGTTGAGCGTGGCATCAATAGACCGATAGGAGAAAAAGGCGGATAAGTCTAGGTGCTTGCCGAGTGCCACCGTAGTAGCTATGCCTTGCATATTGTTGTAATCGGACAACGAGGAATGTGCTTTGATTCCTGGCGATACCCGGCCAAGGGTTGAGAGTGAAATGAGTTTACCGAGATTGAAGTCATTGTTGACGACAAGTCCCAATCCCCAAGATATACGGTATTTGCCTAATGCAAAAGCCTTGATACGTCCCCAATTACGCAACAGGAAATAATAGGAATAATAATCGTAGCCCCATTTGTTTTTGTCAGCGAAAAAGGGCTCTCCTGCATCCTGTGATGCCACAAAGCCAGCCTTCACATAGTCTCTATAGTGGAAATCGTATTTCAGGTAATGTTTGTAGGGATAACCATAATAACCGCTCTTGTCTCCCTTTCGCTCATAAAATGGAACTTTCACCATGCCCACCCACTGGTGTTTGCCGTATTTCAAGATATTCTTTACAGGCGGAGTATCGTCTTTATCAGGTTCTGCTACGTAGACAAAGCACTCCAAAAGTTTGCGCCTGTAATAATCCAACGAACGTATGACCATCAGTTCAGCCTTGGTCACCATGGGACCATGGATGTAAAGATAGTAGCTAATGTCTTCTATCTGCTGGTCTGACAAGAAAGGAAGTTGCTGCAACTGCTCGCGTGTAGCAGTATTGATGTTGAATGGTCTGTCTTCCAGTTGGCACAACAAGTCATATATGTCCTCTTTGGCAGGCATGGTTTCTTCTTCTTCGCCGGTTATCTGTTCATAGTATTGCTCCCAGGAATATGTAGCTTGGGCATGGATAATAGGCAATCTAAAGAAGAAAAGGAAAATGCAGGTTAACAAGATATGCTTCATGAAGTTGGCTTGAGGTTATATGTAGCGCATTAATATATCCCAAACAGCTACGATGTGACAAATGCTTCCAGCCAAGACGAAGAAATGGAAAACCGTGTGCATGAACCGCTTCTTGTTGATGCTGTAGAACACAGCGCCCGTGATGTAGCAAACACCCTCGGCAATGATCCAAGACACGGCACCGGGACCCGCACTGTCAAAAAGCGGCTTGAAAGCCACAAGTACGCTTAGTCCCATACCAATGAAACAAAAGGTTTCCAGATTGCTGTGGGCTTTAAGTTTAACGAAACTCATCACTGTACCGGCAATGGCACAAGCCCAAATGAAGATGAAAAGGCTCCATCCCCAATAGTCTTGTTGCCGAAGGGCGATGAGCGTGATGGGGGAATAGCTGCCTGCAATATGCCAATAGATGGCAGCATGGTCCCACTTGCGCAATCTTTCTTTCCATTTGCTCCATGCCGACAGGGCGTGATAGACTGTGGAGGCAATATAGGAACAGAGCATGCCGAAAAGATAGAGCACCACTCCGGCAGTGGCCCATCCGTCCTCGTGCCTGATGCAAAAGACAAGGAAAGCAATACCCATGGCCACACCCAGCACAATGCCGCCAAAGTGTGACCACGAGTTCCAAAGTTCTTCTTTATGGTTGAAAAATATAGGCTTCATTTATTTGTCGTCAGCAATGGTGAAGTCAAGCTGGCGTTTCTCAATATTGGCGCGTGCCACCTTAATTCTGATAGCATCGCCCAACTGGTATTTGTGATGGCGACGTCGTCCTACAAGACAATAGTTGCGTTCGTCGAAATCATAATAGTCGTCGTCTAGGTCGCGCATCGGAATCATTCCTTCACAGTGGTTCTCGTCAATCTCAGCATAGATGCCGAACGATGTGATGCCGCTGATGTGTGCATCGTAGGTCTCGCCAAGTTTGTCTCCCATGAATTCTACCATCTTATATTTGATGGAGTCGCGTTCTGCATTCTGGGCTATCTGTTCCATCTCGCTGGAGTGCTCACAAAGTTCCTCGTAATGTTCCTTGTTGGCTGAACGTCCGCCTTGCTGGTATTTGGTGAGCAGACGGTGTACCATAGTGTCGGGATAACGGCGGATAGGACTGGTGAAATGAGTGTAGTACTCGAAGGCCAGGCCGTAGTGTCCGATGTTGTGCACGCTGTATTTCGCCTTCATCATGGCGCGCAAGGCTACCAATTCTATAAGGTTTTGTTCCCGCTTGCCGGCACATTGGTCCATCAGCTTATTCAGTGCACGAGCGCTTTCTCCCTTCGTACTGGTAGACTTCATCTTGTATCCGAACTTCACGATGAACTGCCGAAGTGTTTCCAGTTTCTGTGGGTCGGGTGCGTCGTGTATACGATAGGGCAAGGTCTTGGGCTTTTGTCCTTTTTTCACCTTGCCCACACTCTCTGCTACTGTCTTGTTGGCGAGCAGCATGAACTCCTCTACCAACTTGTTGGCATCCTTTGATTTCTTGTAGTAGCAACGTGTAGGATGTCCTTTCTCGTCTATGTCAAAGTGAAGCTCTTCACGGTCGAATTTCACTGAGCCGTTTTTGAATCTCTTCTCGCGCAGCTTCTTGGCCAGTCTGTCAAGAGTGACAAGTTCTGTAGCCAGTTCTCCTTGATAGCCACCTTTGGGTGCTGGTGGAGCAGGCTGTCCTGTGCTGTCGATAACTCCATTGTCTTCCAGTATTTTCTGCACCTCTTCATAACAGAAGCGTCTGTTAGACTTGATAACCGTATGCACGAGTCGCCAACTTCTAATCTCGGCATCCTCGTCAAGGTCAAAGATGACGCTATAGGCCAACTTCTCTTCGTCAGGGCGTAGGGAGCACACGAAATTGCACAGGTGTTCCGGCAGCATGGGTATAGTGCGGTCTACGAGATAGATGCTCGTGGCCCGCTTCACGGCTTCCTTGTCAATGATGGAACCTTCCGTGACATAGTGGGAAACGTCGGCAATATGTACGCCTACTTCCCACAATCCATTGTCGAGTTTGCGGATAGAAAGTGCGTCGTCAAAATCCTTGGCATCGTGCGGGTCGATGGTCATTGTGCAGACATTGCGGAAGTCTTCGCGCTCCTTGTAGTCTTGCTCGGTGATTTCACCGGTTATCTTGTTGGCAGCTTCTTCCACTTTCTGTGGATACTTGTAAGGCAGCCCATATTGGGCAAGGATGGCGTTCATCTCCACATCGTTGTCGCCCATCTGTCCAAGCACGTCAACTACTTCTCCAACAATGTTCTTTGAGTCTTTGGTAGGCCATTGGGTAATTTTGACTACAGCCTTGTCGTTGGTCTTGCCACCTTTGAGCTTGCTCTTGGGTATGAATATGTCGCTTACATAGAGATTGCCTTCTGGAACAAGAAAGGCAATGTCCTTGTTCACTTTCAGCTTGCCCACGAATGTATCCTTGGCATGGGAAATGATTTCCACGACCATAGCCTCCTTGATGTGGTTGCGGCGACGGGCCATCATGGTGACTTTCACTTTGTCGCCATTGAGGGCAAACATGGAGTTGCGTTCAGCTACAAAGATAGGTTCTCCGCCTCCCTCGGGAATAAAGGAGTTTTTTCCGTTGGCTTTCCGCACGAAGGTGCCTTCCTGCACCTGGCCTTTAGTATTGAGTTTGTATGAGTTGTCGCTTACCTTGACCAGAAAGTCATCAAAAGCCATGTCGTCCATGATGTCAATGGCGAGCATTTTCAATGGATGCGTGTTCAGGTTAAGGGACTTGAATATCTGCTTGAAGCTAATTGTTTCGTCGGGTCTCGACTGGAAGAAGCTTTCCAGCTTTGGCGCAAGCTGCTTCTTCGTCATCCTTTTACCGCCTTTTTTTCCTTTTCCCATAGTCTTGGTTGTTAATGTTGTTTGTGTGCAAATTAACGAAATAAAATTGATATTGACAAAAGAAAGGCTTTATTTTTTAACTACAGACGGCTAAAAGACTAAAGATAAGTCGTTTTATTTTGCATTGTCTTTAAAATCGGTTACCTTTGCACTTTCTAAGTTTCTAACAGTCTTGGGAATATGGAAATTGCAAAACGTGAGAGAAAGATTTATCGTGTCACCTTCATGGGCGGACTGGTAAACGTTGTGTTGCTAATCTTCAAGTTCGTGGCAGGTGTTCTTGGCGGTTCTGCCGCAATGATTGCGGATGCCGTGCACTCGTTGTCGGATTTTGCGTCAGATATAGTCGTGTTGGTTCTTGTCAAGCTTGGCAGCAAGCCTCAAGATGAAGACCATGACTATGGACACGGCAAGTATGAGACGCTCGCCTCCATGATAATTGGTTTGGCTCTACTTTCGGTTGGTGTCATGATAGCCTATTCGGGAGTTGCGAAAATTTATCATGCCATCAGAGGGGAAGTGCTTCCACAGCCGGGAGTGATAGCTTTTGTGGCAGCCTTGGCCAGCATTGCTCTCAAAGAGTGGGCATTTCAGTTTACCGTGAGAGTGGGACGGCAAGTGAATTCCGAGGCTGTTGTTGCCAATGCTTGGCACCATCGCAGTGACGCTCTCTCCTCTATCGGCACGGCTATAGGTATTGGAGGAGCCATACTATTGGGCAGCAAATGGAGCGTTCTTGACCCCATTGCAGCCGTTGTGGTCAGCTTTTTCATCGTGAAGACGGCTTATGGACTCATCAACAACGCTCTTGGTGAATTGTTGGAGAAGAGTCTTTCTTCTGCCGTGGAAGAGGAAATCAAGCAAATTGCGGAGAGTGAGGATAGCGTGAGCGAGGTCCACAATCTTCAGACCCGGCGCATCGGAAATGGCATTGCCATTGAGATGCATGTGAGAATGCCTGGTGAAACTACGCTTTACACGGCACACCAGCATGCCACGAATATTGAGCACAAGCTCAAGGCCAGGTTCGGCGAACAGACACATATTGGCCTGCATGTGGAACCCGTGAAGATAGACGGACACTACCAGGCTCCCGAAAAAAACAAATAGACAAATCATGAACATACTCATTACAGGAGCCAGTGGCTTTATCGGCAGCTTTATTGTTGAGGAAGCCCTGCAAAGAGGTCTTGAAGTGTGGGCTGCCGTGAGGAGTACCAGTTCCAAACGTTATCTCAACGACGGCCGCATTCATTTCATAGAACTCAACCTCTCATCATATGACAAACTCTGTGACCAGCTTAAAGACCATCAATTTGACTATGTGGTGCACGCAGCAGGAATCACGAAGTGTCTGCATTCCGCCGACTTTGAACGTATCAACACCCAAGGTACTGAGAACCTGGTGTGGGCATTGATTCACACACACCAGCCTTTGCGCATGTTCATCTATCTCAGTTCACTGAGTGTCTACGGTGCTATCCGCGAGCAGCAACCTTATCAGGACATTAACGAGAACGATGAGCCTCGTCCCAACACGGCCTATGGCCGCAGCAAGCTGAAGTCCGAGAAGTTTCTCGATGCGTTGCAGGATTTCCCTTATGTGATACTGCGTCCCACGGGTGTATACGGTCCCCGGGAGAAAGACTACTTCCTCATGGCCAAGAGTATCAAGCAGCATGTGGATTTCTCAGTAGGTTACCGGCGCCAGGACATAACTTTTGTCTATGTGAAAGACGTGGTACAGGCCGTGTTCCTGGCCATTGACCATGGAAAGAGCGGAAGGAAATACTTTCTCAGTGACGGTGAGGTATATCAGTCGCGTACCTTTAGCGACCTTATACAGAGAGAATTGGGTCATCCGTTTCTTCTCCGCCTCAAGGCTCCTTTGTGGCTGCTGAGGGTGGTGACCACATGTGGTGAATATACGGCGCGTCTGACAGGAAAGATTTCGGCTCTCAACAACGACAAATACAATATCCTTTGCCAACGAAACTGGCGGTGTGACATAGAACCAGCTCGGAAAGAATTGGGCTATCAGCCGCAGTACAACCTGGAACGGGGCGTCAAGGAAACCATTGCCTGGTATAAGCAAGAAGGTTGGCTATAGGCATAATCCAAGTAATACAAAAGAATGAATTATCTCGTAAAACTGTTTAAGATAGAGAAAAAGCCCCACAAGGGACTGTTTGCCCTTGAATGGGTGGTTTTGGGCTATATGGTGCTTACGCTCCTGGTTATCCTTTTTGCCTACACCAAAGTGCAGAACCCGGAATCCATGGTGTGGGGACGTATCCGCATAGGAGCCATGACCGTGGCTCTATGGATTGTCTACAGGTTGGTGCCTTGCCGGTTTACCCGTCTTGTCAGGGTAGTAGCCCAGATGGCGCTACTCTCATGGTGGTATCCAGACACCTATGAACTCAACCGCATGTTTCCCAATCTGGATCACCTGTTTGCTTCTTTTGAGCAACAGTTGTTTGGCTGTCAGCCCGCATTGCTCTTCAGCCAGAAGTTCCCGAGTCATATCATCAGCGAACTGATGGACATGGGTTATGCCGCCTATTATCCTATGATAGTGCTGGTTGTATTCTTCTATTTCTTCCGGCGTTACGAAGAGTTTGAGCGGGCATCGTTTATTGTGCTTACCTCTTTTTTTATCTATTATGTAGTCTTTGTTTTTGTGCCTGTCGCAGGGCCCACGTTCTATTACAAGGCTGTGGGTTTGCACGATATAACCCATGGCGTGTTTCCCAACATCCACGACTATTTCAATTACAATACCGACTGTCTTCCTGCTCCAGGCTATACGGACGGCTTTTTCTATGATTTGGTGGAAAGTGCCAAGAATGCCGGCGAACGCCCCACCGCAGCTTTCCCAAGCAGTCATGTAGGCGTGAGCACGGTGCTGATGCTGCTTGCATGGCACAGCAAATGCCATCGGCTGTTCTTCGGCATGTTGCCTTTCTACGTATTCCTGTGCATGGCTACGGTCTATATTCAGGCTCACTATGCCATTGACGCTATTGCCGGTTTTCTGAGTGCCGTTGCTCTCTATTTTGTTCTCCTCTACTTTTCCAAAGGGATGAAACACGCCAAGTAGGATGAAGAAATAAAACTTTTATTCTCTTCGCATACTCGTTTTTTTACATTAACTTTGCACACTTAAATAAATAATAATTCTTTTTGATGAAGAAACTCTTTATAGAAACATACGGCTGCCAGATGAATGTGGCAGACAGTGAGGTGGTCGCTTCCGTCATGCAGATGGCCGACTACGAACTTTGTGACAACGAGGATGAGGCTGATGCCATATTTCTGAATACTTGCTCGGTGCGCGAAAATGCGGAGAACAAGATATACAACAGACTCGACACCCTGTCGGCCAAAGCCCACAAGGACAAGCGCAGGCTCATTCTAGGCGTGCTTGGCTGTATGGCTGAGCGCGTGAAACAGGATTTGATAGACAACCATCACGCTGATCTCGTGGCGGGTCCCGACTCTTACCTCAACCTGCCCGACCTCGTGGCACAGGTGGAGATGGGACAGAAGGCCATGAACATAGAACTGTCGACCACCGAGACTTATCGTGACATAGTGCCACGACGCATTGGCGGTAACCACATCGGAGGTTTTGTGAGCATCATGCGTGGATGCAACAATTTCTGCCACTACTGCATCGTTCCCTATACAAGAGGACGTGAGCGCTCGCGCGATGTGGAAAGCATACTCCGCGAAGTACGTGACCTGAGAGACCGCGGCTACAAAGAGGTGACCCTGTTGGGACAGAACGTGAACTCCTATAAATTTGTGCCTGAGGCTGGGGAAGACCCTATCCTCTTCCCGCAGTTGCTCCGCATCGTAGCCGAAGCGGTGCCCGAGATGCGTGTGCGTTTCACCACAAGTCATCCGAAAGACATGAGCGATGATACCTTGCACGTGATTGCCGACGTGCCCAACGTGTGCAAGCACATCCATCTTCCTGTTCAGAGCGGAAGCAACCGCATCCTGAAACTGATGAACCGTAAATATACCCGCGAATGGTATATGGACCGTGTCAATGCCATCCGCCGCATTGTTCCTGATGCAGCCATATCCACCGATATATTCGTGGGCTATCACAGCGAAACCGAGGCAGACCATCAAATGTCGCTCTCGCTGATGCGTGAGGTGGGTTATGATTCAGCCTTTATGTTCAAATATTCCGAGCGCCCGGGCACTTATGCGTCCAAGCATCTTCCCGATGACGTGTCTGAGGAAGTGAAGATTCGCCGTCTCAATGAGATGATAGCTCTTCAGACCCAGCTCTCTGCCGAAGCCAACAAGCGCGATGAAGGCAAGGATTTCGAGGTGCTGGTGGAAAACTTCAGCAAGCGCAGCCGTGAACAACTTTGCGGCAGGACTGAGCAGAACAAGATGGTGGTGTTTGACAAGGGCAACCATCACATCGGCGAGCGTGTCATGGTGCATATAACAGGCAGCACAAGTGCAACACTTTTAGGAGAAGCCATTGATTAAATGAAAGAATTCCTGTATATACTGAAGAGGTTCGTGCCGCCCTACAAGAAGTATCTGGCACTTACTGTGTTGTTCAATGTCCTGTCGGCTCTGTTGAACATCTTCTCGTTTGCAGCCATTATCCCGATTCTCCAGATTCTGTTCAAGACGGAGTCTGCGGCTCCTGTGACGCAACTTATGGCATGGGACTGGGACAATGCAAAAGTCGTGTTAAGCAACAATGTGGACTATTATGTCAACCAGCTTATATCGTCTGCGGGTGCCACCACTACGTTGCTGCTCATCGGCTTGTTCCTGGCGACAACCACTTTCCTCAAGACGGGCATGTATTTCCTGTCTTCCGCCACGGTCATCCCGATGCGTACAGGCATTGTGCGCGACATTCGCAACCAGCTCTATGCCAAGATTACATCCTTGCCCTTAGGCTTCTTCTCTGAAGAGCGCAAGGGTGACATCATAGCCAGAATGACGGGTGATGTGGGCGAAATAGAGAGTTCCATTATGAGTTCTCTCGACATGCTTTTCAAGAACCCCATTCTCATCATTTCCTATTTCGTCACCTTGCTTTGCATTAGTTGGCAACTCACGCTTTTCACCATGATATTCGTGCCCATCATGGGGTGGATGATGGGAATCGTTGGCCGCAAACTCAAGCAGCAATCCAAAGACGCTCAGGCATTGTGGAGCGATACGATGAGCCAGGTGGAGGAAACACTTGGCGGTCTGCGCATCATCAAGGCTTTTTGCGCGGAAGAGAAGATGAACAAACGCTTCGACAAGATAAACAATGACTACCGCAACCAGTTGCTCAAGGTAAACACCCGCCAGCAGCTGGCACATCCCATGAGTGAGTTTCTGGGCACGGTGATGATTATCATCGTGTTGTGGTTCGGAGGCATACTTGTCCTCAATCAGCAAGTTATCACCGGGCCTACCTTCATATATTATCTGGTCATCCTCTACAGCATTATCAACCCTCTGAAAGACTTTTCCAAGGCAGGCTACAACATTCCCAAGGGTCTTGCCTCCATGGAGCGTGTCGACAAGATTTTGCTGGCAGAGTCCAACATCAAGGAGCCGGAGCATCCCAAGCACATCAGCTCATTCGACCATCAGATTGAGTTCCGCCATGTTTCCTTCAAATATGACCAGCGTTGGGTGCTCCGCGACATCAACCTCGTCATTCCCAAAGGCAAGACCATAGCTCTTGTGGGACAGAGTGGCGGCGGCAAGTCGACACTCGTCGACCTTATCCCGCGCTACTATGATGTTCAGGAGGGAGAAGTGCTCATTGACGGCATCAACGTGAAAGACCTGGGCATTCATGACTTGCGCCAACTCATAGGCAATGTCAATCAGGAAGCCATCCTCTTTAACGACACCTTCTTCAACAACATCTCCTTCGGCGTGGAGAACGCTACGCAGGAGCAGGTGGAAGAGGCCGCCAGAATAGCCAATGCCCACGACTTCATTATGGAGAGCGAGCAGGGCTATCAGACGAACATCGGAGACCGTGGCGGGCGGTTGTCGGGTGGTCAGCGGCAACGCGTGAGCATAGCACGGGCCATCTTGAAAAATCCTCCCATCCTTATCCTTGATGAGGCTACCTCGGCTCTCGACACCGAGAGCGAGCGGCTGGTGCAGGATGCACTCGAGCGGCTGATGAAGACGCGCACCACGGTGGCAATTGCCCACCGGTTGTCTACCATCAAAAGTGCAGATGAAATCTATGTCATTCACGAGGGGAAAATTGTGGAAAAAGGCACTCACGATGAACTCATTTCGCGTGATGGCTACTACAAGAAGTTGCACGACATGCAACAGTAATTACCCGATATTCTATGTAGCAAAGGCAGAAGAGGTTTCGTTACGTCAGGTTGGCGTAGTGAAACCTCTTCTGCCTTTAATTTCTTTCTCCGCTTGTTTTCACATGTCATGATGGCCTGTTTCCTGTCACACGCAATGGTTTGGTCGGACAGAAATGTGGTGCCTAAATTTTGTTATTCGGTTTGATCTGTCAATGCTAGCGGCCCTGTATAAGCCGTTAGTGTGCCGTTAACGATTCGTTAGTGTGCCGTTAGCGATGTATTAGTGTACTGTTAACAGTGCATAAGTAAGCCGTTGCTGTGGCTATACTCTTGCATCAGGATGGAAGAATTTATTTTCCGGTTACAATCTTCTTGATTTCGTTGAGTTTGTTCAGAGCCTCCACAGGGGTGAGATTGTTGATGTCGAGGTTGAGAATCTCGTCGCGTACTTGGGAGAGCACCGGGTCGTCGAGTTGGTAAAAACTCAGTTGCATGCCAGCGCTGCCTTTGCTTATCTTTTCTGTGGAAGGCTTGCCGGCTGCACCGACTGAGGCATTGTCGGCCTCCAGCTGTTTGAGTATGACGTTGGCACGCTTCACGATGCTCTGCGGCATGCCGGCTATCTGTGCCACGTGGATGCCGAACGAGTGTTCGCTACCGCCACGCATCAGCTTGCGCAGGAATATCACTTTGCCGTCCACCTCCTTCACGCTCACGTTGTAGTTCTTGATGCGGTCGAAGAGTTTCTCCATCTCGTTGAGTTCGTGATAGTGCGTGGCAAAGAGCGTACGGGCCCGTGCACGCTTGTGTTCGTGCAGATATTCCACGATGGCCCAGGCAATGGATATGCCGTCGTAGGTGCTTGTGCCTCGTCCCAGTTCGTCGAACAGCACCAGGCTGCGTTCCGACACGTTGTTCAAGATGTTGGCAGCCTCGGTCATTTCCACCATGAACGTGCTTTCGCCAAGCGAAATATTGTCCGACGCGCCCACTCGGGTGAATATTTTGTCCACCAGGCCTATTCTCGCGCTCTCTGCCGGCACGAAACATCCTATTTGGGACAACAGTACTATGAGGGCTGTTTGGCGCAGCAGAGCGGACTTTCCCGCCATGTTGGGTCCGGTGATGACCATAATCTGTTGTTTCTCGGTGTCGAGATAGATGTCGTTGGGCACATAGCGTTCGCCCAGGGGCAGTTGCGTCTCGATGACGGGATGCCGGCCCTGCTTGATGTCGAGAACAGTGGATGAGTCGATGACGGGCCTCACATAGTGGCACTCTTCGGCTGTCTTGGCAAAACCGAGCAGGCAGTCGAGATGGGCAATCATGTTGGCATTGATCTGTATTTGTGGAATGAAGTCCTGGGTGGCTGTCACCAGGTCGTTGAAGAGCCGTGCCTCGAGCGAGAGTATTTTCTCCTCGGCGCCGAGAATCTTTTCTTCATATTCCTTGAGTTCCTGGGTGATGTAGCGTTCGGCTTGAGCCAGGGTCTGCTTGCGCACCCAGTCGGCAGGAACCTTGTCCTTGTAGGTGTTGCGCACCTCGAGGTAATAGCCGAACACGTTGTTGTAGCCTATCTTGAGCGAGGCGATGCCGGTCTGTTCGGTTTCGCGCTCCTGTATTTTCATGAGGTAGTCCTTGCCGCTATAGGCTATGTTGCGCAGTTCGTCGAGCTCTGCGTTCACGCCGTCGGCTATCACGCCGCCCTTGTTGACCACCTGTGGCGGGTCTGGCTTGATTTCCTTCTCAATGCGGTCGCGCAGACTTTCGCAGAGGTTCATCTGCTCGCCGATGCGCTTGAGGGTGGGGTTGTCGGCATAGAGGCAGGCGGTCTTGATGGGAGCAATGGCTTGCAGCGCCACCTTGAGTTGCACGATTTCACGCGGCGACACGCGGCCCACCGCCACCTTGGAGATGATGCGCTCCAGGTCGCCAATGCGGTGAAACTGGTCGTCAATGCACTGTCGGAATTCGGGTTCGCGGAAGAAATAATCCACTACGTCGAGCCTGTCGTTGATGGGCTTCCCGCTTTTAAGTGGAAACACCACCCAGCGCTTGAGCATGCGTCCGCCCATGGGCGTGACAGTGCGGTCGATGACATTGAGCAGGGAAGAGCCGTCTTCCTGCATGGGCTGCAGGAGCTCGAGTGAGCGGATGGTGAACTTGTCGAGGCGCACGTAGCGTTCCTGCTCAATGCGTGAGAGTGAAGTGATGTGGCCAATGTGAGTGTGCTGGGTGAGTTCCAGGTATTGCATGATGGCTCCGGCGGCAATGATGCCGCAGTGGAGATGGTCCACGCCGAAGCCCTTGAGCGACTTGGTGCCGAAGTGCTTGAGCAGTTTTTGGTTGGCAGTCTGCTCCGTAAACACCCAGTCGTCGAGCTGGAAGGTGCAATAGCGCGAGCCGAAGCACTGTTCGAACTCCTGGCGGCAGGTCTTGTCGTAGAGCACCTCCTTGGGCGCAAAGTTGCCCAGGAGCTTTTCCACGTAGTCCGTGTAGCCCTCACCGGTGAGGAACTCTCCTGTGGAGATGTCGAGGAATGCCACGCCGCACACGTTCTTGCCGAAATGCACGGCTGCCAGGAAGTTGTTCTCCTTGTAGTTGAGCACGTTGTCGTTCATCGCCACGCCGGGCGTGACGAGTTCGGTGATGCCGCGCTTGACGAGTTTCTTGGTGAGTTTGGGGTCTTCCAGTTGGTCGCAGATGGCCACACGCATGCCGGCACGTATCAGCTTGGGCAGATAAGTGTCGAGGGCATGATAGGGGAAACCGGCCATCTCGGCAGCCGCCTTGGTGCCGCTGCCTCCGTTGGAGCGGCGTGTGAGGGTGATGCCGAGCACGCGTGACGCCGTGACGGCATCCTCGCAATAGGTTTCGTAGAAGTCGCCGCAACGGAAGAGCAGTATGGCATCAGGGTGTTTCGCCTTGAGGTCGAAAAACTGCTTCATCATCGGGGTGAGCTCATTCTCTTTCTTGGCCATTGTGATAGTGTTTGGTTTGGTTATTTCGTTCCTGTCCGTTTCATCCATTTTCCGCCTGCCATGCAGGCTATGCCCAAGGCTATGAAGGGCAGGCTGAGCAGCTGTCCCATGTCGAGAGGGAGCGAGGCTTCGAAGGCCACCTGTATGTCCTTGGTGAACTCAATGAAGAAGCGGGCTGTGAAGATGTAGGTGAGGCAGAGGCCAAAATAGAATCCTGAACCCACCTTTTCGGGATGCTTGCGATAAACGGCATAGCCGATAACAAGGAGCAGGGCATAGGCGAGGGCCTCGTAGAGTTGTCCGGGATGGCGTGGTGCTGTGTCCACCTTCTCGAAGATGAAAGCCCAGGGCACGTCTGTCACCTTGCCTATGATTTCGCTGTTCATCAGGTTGCCCAACCGGATGAAGCAGGCTGTGATGGGGGTGACGATGGCAATGTCGTCGAGCACGTGCCAGATGCCGAGTTTCGTCTTGCGGCAATAGAGCCAGAGGGCAATCATCAGACCCAGTGTGCCGCCGTGGCTGGCGAGTCCTTCGTAGCCCGTGAAGCGCCATCCTCCGTCTTCCATGAAATGGATGGGCAGGAGCATCTCCACGATGTGCTTGCCCGAACTCAGAAAGTAGTCGGGCTGGTAGAACAGGCAGTGGCCCAGGCGGGCACCGATGAGGATGCCCACAAAGCAGTAGAGGAAGAGCGGGTCGAAGAGTTCGTCCTTGATGTGTTGTTCCTTGTAGAGGCGCTTCATCAGCAGATAGGCGCCCAACAGGCCCATCAGCCAGCACATGGAATACCAGTGCAGGGTTAGCGGGCCTATGTGCATCATGTCAGGACTCGGGTTCCAGAGCACGTAGAGTAAGTTGTTCATGAGTATGGGTGTTTTACACGTTGAAGCGGAAGTGCATGATGTCGCCGTCCTGCACCACGTAGTCTTTGCCTTCAATGCCGAGTTTGCCGGCTTCGCGGACGGCAGCCTCGGAACCGTACTTGATGTAGTCGTCATACTTGATGACTTCGGCGCGGATGAAACCTTTCTCGAAGTCGGTGTGTATCACGCCGGCGCATTGGGGTGCCTTCCATCCCTTGTGGTAGGTCCATGCCTTCACTTCCATTTCGCCTGCGGTGATGAAGGTTTCGAGGTTGAGCAGAGAGTAGGCTTTCTTGATGAGCCTGTTCACGCCGCTCTCTTCAAGCCCCAGTTCGTCGAGGAACATCTGCTTGTCCTCGTAGGTTTCGAGCGAGGCAATGTCTTCCTCTGTCTTGGCGGCTATGGTGAGTACTTCTGCACCTTCGGCGGCTGCCACTTCTTCTACCTTCTTGGAATATTGGTTGCCGGTCTTGGCGCTGGCTTCGTCCACGTTGCACACGTAGAGCACGGGCTTGGCGGTGAGCAGGAACAGGTCGCGTGCGGCCTTTTGTTCCTCCTTGCTGTCGAATTGTACGGCACGAGCGTTCTTGCCTTGTTCGAGCACTTCCTTGTAGGCTTCCATCACTGCCACCTGCACCTTGGCATCCTTGTCGCCGGCGCAGGCCATCTTCTGTTCTTTCACGAGCTTGCCTTCAATGGTCTCAAGGTCTTTGAGCTGCAGCTCGGTGTCAATGATTTCCTTGTCGCGTATAGGGTCAATGGTGCCGTCTACGTGGGTGATATTGTCGTCGTCGAAACAGCGCAGCACGTGGATGATGGCGTCTGTTTCACGAATGTTTCCCAGGAACTTGTTGCCCAGTCCCTCGCCCTTGCTGGCGCCTTTCACCAGTCCGGCGATGTCTACGATCTCGCATGTGGCGGGTACAATGCGGCCCGGATGCACGATTTCGGCAAGCTTGGTGAGTCGCTCGTCGGGCACGGTAATCACGCCCACGTTAGGCTCGATAGTACAAAAGGGAAAATTGGCAGCCTGTGCCTTGGCACTTGAAAGGCAGTTGAAAAGAGTAGACTTGCCCACATTGGGCAGTCCTACTATACCACATTTTAATGACATGTCTTAATACGTATTGTTAATTTCAAGTGCAAAGTTACGTCTTTTATTTTGAATGTAGTCTGTTTTTCAGTGGGATTTATTGTCCGGGGAACAACATTTCATGCCTGCGCATCTGTCTTTTTGTGTCTTTCATGCCGCGTGTGTAGCAAGTGTTGAACATGTCAGGTTGCAGTAATTTTGGTCTTTTTCCTTCTTACTTACACATAAAGGGACAGGATAATCATCCCGTCCCTTTATGTGTGTGTTTGATTCTTATCTGACTGTTTGTTTGTAGGTCTTGGCCTCTTGGTTCGTGGTTATACGTAACAGATAGATGCTTGGACTGAGCGGTTTGTGGTTAATTTCCGTCCAGTTTCCACTGCTTGTTGTCTTACCGTGGTCTATTGTCTGTCCGTTTATTCCGATGATTTCCCATACTATAGGGCTTGTTCCTGTGTTTGCCTTGACAAATATCCTGGCATTTAGTTGTCCTTTTATGGCAATCTCTTCATTGGCAGCACTGGTAGTTTGGTCAATACCGGTAGGCGTTCCGCCTGTGGTGAAGTTTTGTTCGTCTCCGTAAGTTACACCATTGCTTGTTTTAGCATAGACTCTATAAGAGTAGGCAGTGCCTGGCTCCAAACCTGTCAGTGTAGCGGTCATCATTTGTCCGTTGGCCTTGACTTTTTTCACATCGCTGCTGGCTGCACGTGTCTGTACTTCCGTGGTTTTCCAATATTCAAACCCTTGTTCAATGATGTCGTCAGTTCCTGCTACTACCGCACCGCAGACCTGTGCTGTATTTTCGGTTATTTCTGCCACGGTATAAGTGCGCGTTACGGGTTCAAAATAGGTAGATGCATCACCAGGTATGAATGCCACCCAATCACCGTAGTAGCTTTTACCGGATGTTGTGGTGTAATAAGGTCTGTATTTGTAGTATATTTCAGATTTGAGTTTTCGCAAGGTACCCATCAGTTGGTTGTCTATTACCGCACATGCCACTTTCGTGCTGGGCAGCTCTTCTGGGGCGTCATAACGTCGCCACTCAAACCCGGCATTGGTGACAGTGGTTTCCAGATTGGTCTTGGCGGATAAAATGACAGAAGTTTCGCTGGTTGGTTTCGCTTGCTGGGTCTCAAGGGTGACGGAAGGGGTCGTAATTTTTGTTGAAGAAGAGAATGTTTTTAAACTCTCTTTCAGGTCGACATCATAGCTTATAGCATAAGTTTTTTCCGGTTCAAAATCGTTGCGTATCAAATATATGCTGTCTTTGTCTGAACCATATCCATCGACTACAAAACCTCGGCGAATAATGTGTGCGTCGTCAAGATAGACAACACCTTTAAGTTTGATGCTGGTCGGCCCAACTGAGATTTGCTTTATGAAGATGTTGGGTATGTTAGGTGTTTCTTGTACTTCTTTTCCCAGGAAGGTTACTCCGTCAGTATATTTCACGTAGCAGTTGAAGCTGTATTTTTTTCCTGGTTCGAGATTGTCTACCAATGCCACGGGGCTCATTCCGTCCCATGTGTTGCGCATGATTGCAGGGTAGAAATTCTTGTTGTAATACAAGCCACACTCTTCTACTTCGTAATTGTCGTCACCGGTTACTTTTACCATCTGCTGAATGGTTGTGTTCGTATTTTCGTATGGCTTAGTTTCCCATTCGTGGTCTGAAGCAAAGATGTCTTGTGTCCAGAACATTTCTGTTTTTCCGTTTTGGTTGACCGTAAGATGTACCGGCGTACCCTCCTTCGGCTTTAATCCTTTGTATATATACGAGCCGTCTGCTCTTTGGAGGCAAGTTTCTCCCATTACGGTTACCTTTGTAAGCGAGGTCTGGTCGTCTGAATACAGGCTGCGGACAAGTTTGAACGATACTGAACGTGGCTTGCTTACAATGCCATTGACATCAATGTAATATGGACAATTTATATCGCAAACATTACCCCTTCTTATTGCTGAAACTTCTTCCTTATCTTCGGGTTGGCAGTAGACTACGTTGATATTGCTCTCTTTGAATGCCTCCTTGTCGAATATTGCAGACTCTTCAAATTTCACATAATCCGCATTACAATCCCCAAATGTCCAACTTCCTATCGTACATTTTCCTTTTATAATGATGGATTTCAGAGATGTACAACCTTCAAACATACGTGACCTGCTGATAGTTTCTACACTTTTGGGTATGGTTATCGTTTCCAAACTTGTGCAATTACAGAAACTTGTCTCTAAGTCGGTAAGACCTTCCGGCAACGTGATTTCTTTCAAAGCCGTGCAGTCATTAAAGTTAAATAATTTTGTTACACTGTTTGGGATGATAATCTTGGTCAATTTGCTGCATCCCCCAAAGTCTCCTATGGATGTGACTGTACTTGGTATCGTAATGGATGTCAATTCCGTTTGCCCACTGAAAGGGCTGTTAAAGAAGGCCGTAACAGTGTATTCAACATCATTATAGGTAACTGTACTCGGAACAACAATGTCGCCTTTATAGTAGTCTGATTTGTACTCACTGTTGGGCCAAGCTACTTCTGCCGTGCGTTTGCTCGTGTCGAAATAATACCATATTCCGTCTATTTTTGGCCTGCTTGGTGTCCATCCTGCTTGTGCCACATATATGCAACAGAGCGTGACGATTGTTGCCAATAGTCTTTTGGATAATAAAATTCTCATATAACTTTTTGTTTAGGTGATCTGCAACTCCTCAGAGGTTAATAATAGTAGTTGTGCTTGAGATTTGCGGACAAAAATAAAAAAGGCGTGGAGTTGGCCGCTTTTCTTAGTCCCTGGTTCTGGAAATACCAACTAAACGGAAATGCAGTCAAGCCCACACCTATGGGTGCGGGCGTCCTGTCTTTTGCCGTTGTTTAGTATGTGTGAATTTTCCAGATTCGGGACTAAACGTACAAAAGCATTACGCTCTTATTTTATAATATGTCATTAATCGCTTACGTGATTATTTACTTCATAGGCATTCTGTCTTTATTAATGCTGCAAAATTAATGCATTTATGTGTTATTATCAAATATTTCCGTTCCTATTTTCTTCCTTTTTCGTATTTCAGACTGAACCATAGGAGAAAGAGACTGCCCACTACGGCAAACGGAACTCCCACAAGGGCAGGGTAGTTGTAGCCCAATCCGTGTGCCACGGGGAGACCACCACAGAAGGCTCCAATGGCATTTCCTATGTTGAATGCCATCTGTATGCTGGCGCCGCCGAGCATTTCACCGCCTGGTGCGTACTTGAGAATGAGAAATTGCTGCGGACTGCTCACGGCAAAGAGACATGTGGTGCAGACTACTACCAGCAGGGCACTCAACCATCCGCAAGGGGCTGCAAAGAAGATGGCAAGCAGGGCTACCGATGCGCAAGCCTGTGTGATACATGCCACCAAACCTGGTTTATAGTGGTCGCTCAGTTTTCCGCTCGTGATGTTGCCCACCACCATGCCGAAACCTGCCGCCACCATGATGAGCGACAAGGCTTCGGGCGCAAATCCTCCAGCCTTGATCATCAACGGATTGACGTAGCTGTACATGCAGAAGATGCCGCAGTTGCCTACACAGGTGGCGCCGAGAATAAGCCAAGGAGCCAGGGTTTTCAGGAAATGGAATTGTCCTTTATAGCTCGTGGCTTCTGTCTTGCCTATGTCGGGCACCCATTTCCATATATAGAACAACACCAACAGGCTCATCATTGCCACCAACACAAACGGTACGCGCCATGTGAGATTGTGGCTCATTGCTGTTCCGAGGGGAATGCCGAGCAGGTTGGCTATGGTCATGCCGGCTATCATGATGCTCACAGCTCCGGTCTTGTGGTCTTCGTCGGCGAGTCTGACGGCGGCTATCGACCCCACACCGAAATAGGCTCCGTGGGGTAGGCCGGCTATGAATCGTGCGGCAAGGAGCATGTAGAAATTGGTCGCCACTGAGCAGAGTATGGCTCCGAGCAACATCAATGCGGAGAGAAAGAGCAGGATGTTCTTCAGGCGGTATTTGTAAGCCACGGTGAGCAGTGGCGCTCCGCAGGTCACGCCCAGGGCATAGGCGGAGATGAGGTGACCTGCCGTTGGGATTGATACATTGAGTCCGTTGGCTACATCTGAGAGTATGCCCATCATTACAAACTCAGTCATGCCTAAGGCGAGTGTGCCGAAGGCCAGGGCTATCAAACTTTTCTTCATATTGTCTATCCTAAAAACAATGTGTCCCCGTTCTTGTAGAACTGGTGGAGTAGGGGCGTATCCTGAAAAATGTGGGGGCTAATGCGCATGTCGTCATTGCCCCCACTTGGTGTAATATAAGAAATGTCTTTATTTGTCCAGCTTCCATGTGGCACCGTCCTTGGTGTCCTTTATCTGGAAACCGGCTTCGGCAAGTGCATCGCGGATCTGGTCGCTGGTGGCCCAGTCCTTGGCTGCTTTAGCCTTGGAACGTAGGTCGAGCACCATGTCTACCACCTTGCCGAATGCTTCCTCACGTGCAGCGTTGTTGTTGCCCTTGTCGCTCTTCAGACCGAGAAGGTCGAAGGCGAAGAGCCTCATGGTGTCTGCCAACTCTTTCAGGTCTTCTGCAGAGATGGCTTCCTTGTGGTCTGTAAGGGTGTTGACAAGATGGCATCCTTCAAAGAGATGGCTGATGACGATAGGTGTCTGAAGGTCATCGTTCATGGCATCGTAGCACTTTTGGCGCAGTTCTGCCACTATCTTGTGCGTGTTTTCGTCTGATGTTTCTCCAGCCTGAATGCGTTCAAGGTCATTGATGCCGTCCATGAGCCGCTTGAGTCCTTTCTCGCTGGCAATGAGTGCTTCGTTGGAGAAGTCTACCGTGCCGCGATAGTGGGCGGAAAGAATGAAGAATCGTATGGTCATTGGACTGTAGGCTTGCTGCAGGGTAGGATGGTTGCCAGTGAAGAATTGCTCCAGTGTGATGAAGTTGCCCAGCGACTTGCCCATCTTCTGTCCGTTGATGGTAATCATGTTGTTGTGCATCCAGTAGTGCACCATCTGATCTCCCTGGCTTGCCACTGCCTGTGCTATCTCGCACTCATGGTGAGGGAATATCAAGTCCATACCACCTCCATGAATGTCGAAATGCTTGCCCAAATACTTGCGCCCCATGGCTGTACATTCGCAGTGCCAGCCTGGGAATCCGTCGCTCCAAGGACTGGGCCAACGCATGATGTGTTCAGGCTGAGCCTTTTTCCAAAGGGCAAAGTCCACCTGGTTGTGTTTTTCTCCTACGCCGTCCAACTCACGACTGTTGTTGATAACATCGTCAAGGTTGCGACCGGAGAGTATGCCATAGTGGTATTTCTTGTTGTATTTTTCAATGTCAAAGTAAACAGAACCATTGCTTTCATAAGCGAATCCGTTGTCGAGGATTTCCTGTACGAGTTGTTCCTGTTCGATGATGTGGCCTGTGGCATGTGGTTCAATGCTCGGCGGAAGCACATTGAGGGCTTCCATGGCAGCATGATAACGATTGGTATAGTATTGGGCTATTTCCATGGGCTCGAGTTGTTCGAGCCGTGCCTTCTTTTCTATTTTGTCGTCTCCCTCGTCGGCATCGTGCTCCAAATGGCCCACATCAGTGATGTTTCTCACATAGCGCACCTTGTAGCCTAAGTGCTTGAGATAGCGGAACAAAATGTCGAAAGTGATGGCAGGACGCGCATGGCCCAAGTGTGGGTCGCCGTATACTGTCGGTCCACATACATACATGCCCACGTTAGGCGCATGAAGAGGTACAAACGGTTCTTTTTTTCTCGACAATGTGTTGTAAATGATAAGTTTTTGTTCCATGACTACATCTTTTTGTTAATGTTGAGTTGTGCAAAGGTAGTGCAAATTGAAGACAATACAAAATAAAAGTAACAATGTTTGCCTTTTTTATTTTTATATCGTCTCTGCGTTATTTGCTGTTAGTGAGCTTCCAGCCAATTGGCTCCCCATCCGGCATCTGCCACAAGAGGGACGTCGAGCGGATAGGCATTTTGCATCTCTTCAAGCACGATACGTTCCACTTTTTCCTGTTCGTCTGGGTACACGCTGAAGTTGAGTTCGTCGTGCACTTGGAGTATCATCTTCGATCGTATGCCCTCACGTTTGAATCTTTCGTATATACGTATCATGGCCACTTTGATGATATCGGCAGCGCTACCCTGGATAGGGGCATTGATGGCATTGCGTTCCGCAAACCCGCGCACGGTTGCATTGCGTGAGTTGATGTCGGGCAAATAGCGTCGTCTATGGAAGAAGGTCTCTGCGTAGCCCTTTTCTCGGGCATTGGCAATCGATTTGTCCATGTATTCTCTCACTTGGGGGAATGTGTTGAAATAGTCATCTATCAACTGCCGTGCTTCTTTCCTGTCAATGTCGAGACGCTCGGCAAGGCCAAACACGGTGATACCATAGATGATGCCAAAGTTGGCCCGCTTGGCTTTGGTGCGTTCGTCGCGCGAAACCTCTTCAATGGGCTTTTTGTATATTTTTGCCGCAGTGGCTGCATGGATATCGTATCCTTCGCGGAAGGCTTCAATCATGTTCTTGTCGCCGCTCAGGTGTGCCATTACCCGTAACTCTATCTGACTATAATCGGCTGAAAAGAATTTACATCCTTCTTCTGGTACAAAAGCTTTTCGTATTTCCTTTCCATCCTCGCCCCTAACCGGTATATTCTGAAGATTGGGGTCGCTGGACGAGAGTCGTCCTGTAGCGGTTACGGTCTGATTGAATGATGTGTGGATATGTCCTGTTTCTGGATTAATCAGTTTTGGAAGTGCGTCCACGTATGTTCCAATCAGTTTTTTCAAACCTCTGTATTCCAGTATCCTCTCTACTATTTCGTTCTTGTGTTTCAATTCTTGAAGCACTTCTTCAGAAGTGACGTATTGTCCGCGCTTTGTTTTCTTGGCTTTCTCCACAATGTGCAATTTCACAAAGAGAATCTCGCCTACCTGTTTGGGAGATGCAATGTTGAATGTCTCACCAGCCAGTTCGTATATTCGCTTCTCGATTATGGCAAGTCGCTCGTTGAAAATGTTTGAACTTTCTTGCAGTGAAGCCGTGTCTAACTTAACTCCGTTCATTTCCATTTCTGCCAATACGGGCATCAGTGGCATTTCAATGTTGTAGAAAAGTTCTTCGGCACCACATTCTTTCAATTTGGGTTCCAACACATTTTTGAGTCGTAGCGTGATGTCAGCATCCTCTGCAGCATATTCGTAGACGGCTGCAGGGGAAAGGTCACTCATATTACGCTGTTTTTTTCCTTTGGGTCCAATGAGCTCTTCAATATGGATAGTTTGGTAGTTCAGATATACTTCTGCCAGATAATCCATGTTGTGGTAGAGTTCTGGTTGTATGAGATAGTGTGCTATCATGGTGTCGAACATTTTTCCCTTCACTGTCACACCATAGTTTCTTAACACTTCAATGTCATATTTTAGATTTTGTCCTATTTTCTCAATTTCTTCGTTTTCGTAGAGTGGTTTGAAAACATTAACAATTATTAGCGCCTGTTCACGGTTCTTCGGAATTGCTACATAGAACGCTTTTTTTTCTTCCACGGCAAAGCTTAATCCCACTAATTTTGCCTCGATGGCATTGGTCGAAGTTGTCTCTGTGTCTATACTGACAATTTTGTTTGTCAATAAATAATCAGAAAGATTTTGGCTATCTTCCTCTCCTTCAATAAGTTTATATTCGTGCTCTATAGTTTTTATGCTCTCAAAACTCGCGTTTTTAGTGACTTCTTGATTATTGTCCGCGTTTACGGCAAATAAATCAAGTTGCTCGTTAACGTCTTGTTTCGTCTTTTTGTCCTTATTAACTAGTTTGTTGGCGAAACTCTTAAACTCGAGTTCTGTGAACAACTGAGCCAATGCATCATTGTCTGGGTCTACCAATTTCAGTTTTTCCAGATCCAATTTTATTGGAACGTCTGTTCGGATGGTTGCAAGAAATTTCGACATGCGAATATCTTCCACATGGTCTTCCACTTTTTTCTTCAGTGCGCCTTTCAGATCGTCCGTTCTACTGAGGAGGTCTTCCACCGTGCCGAATTGGTTGATGAGTTTGGCTGCCGTCTTTTCACCGACGCCAGGACAACCTGGAAAGTTGTCGGCCGAGTCACCCATAAGTGCCAACAGGTCTATTACCTGAATAGGAGAGGGGATACCGTATTTTTCTTCCACTTCCTTTTCTCCCATTATTTCATATCCTCCTCCATGTCTTGGTCTGTACATGAATACATTGTCATGTATCAGTTGTCCGTAGTCCTTGTCTGGCGTGAGCATATAGGTGGTTATGCCTTCTTTGCTGGCTTGTGTAGCCAATGTGCCAATTACGTCGTCTGCTTCAAAGCCTTCGGCTTCGAGTATCGGTATGTGGTATGCATTCAGTATGTCTTTTATGATTGGTACAGATGCCTTGATATCTTCGGGGGTTGCCTCTCTTTGCGCTTTGTATGCTGGGTATGCTTCACTTCTGAACGTGGGGCCGTGCGGATCAAAGGCCACTCCAATGTGGGTGGGCTGCTCTTTGGTGAGCACTTCATTGAGTGTGTTGCAAAATCCCATGATGGCAGAAGTGTTCTTTCCCTTTGAGTTGATTCGGGGATTACGGATAAAGGCGTAATAAGAGCGATATATTAACGCATAGGCGTCGAGAAGGAATAATTTGTTCATCTTTAATTTTCTTTTATCGTGTAAAAGTACAAAAAAAATATCGTAAATCCCGATAAAATACTTAATTTTGTAACAAATTTAAGTTCATGGACTATTTATCACTTATCAAGAAGCCTATTGAGAGGGAATTACAAGATTTCATTTCTATGTTTAATGAGTCCCTCTATCATGATGATGGTATGCTATCTCAGGCGCTTCTTCATATTCGGAATCGGGCAGGTAAACGCATGAGGCCCATGCTTATCTTATTGATGGCCAAGAATTTCGGCGTTGTAACAAATTCAACGCAGTGTGCAGCTGTTGGTTTGGAATTACTCCATACAGCCAGTCTTGTACACGATGATGTGGTCGATGAGAGTTCCGAACGTAGAGGACAAGCTTCAGTAAATGCCGTATATAACAATAAGGTTGCTGTTTTGGTGGGAGACTATATTCTTTCCACAGCCCTTTTGTATGTCTCTCGTACTCATTCCGAACAGATCGTTCAATACCTTGCCCGTTTGGGACAGACATTGTCTGATGGTGAAATTTTGCAACTTTCCAACATTCAGAATCACGACCTTTCGGAGGACGTCTATTACGAGGTTATCAAACAAAAGACAGCTGCCCTTTTCGAGGCGTGTGCAGCCATGGGAGCTCTTTCGGCTAATGCCGGTGAAGAAGCGGTAGAAGCAGCAAAAAAATTCGGCCAGAATTTAGGCATTATCTTCCAGATTCGTGACGATATCTTTGACTATTTTGATTCTCCCGATATAGGTAAACCCACAGGCAATGACATGGCAGAGGGCAAATTGACCCTGCCTGTGATCTATGCCATTAATTCTACAGGTGATGAGGAAATGAAATTGCTTGCATTGAAAGTGAAAGATCACACTGTCAGCAATGATGAGATAGCAAGACTAGTTGATTTTACTATGGTCAATGGTGGTATTGACTATGCGGAAAAGCGCATGAATGACTTTCATAAGGAAGCTCTTTCTTTCCTTGATGACTATGTTGCCGATGTGGATATAAGGGCTTCTCTATCTGCCTATTTGGATTTTATAATATTGCGCAACAAGTAATTTCTTTAGGTTCATCCGTATCGGATTAGGTCACTATACTTTATGGTTACGCCTTTGTTAATGGCAGACTAATGATGTGCTAATAGCTGACTTACGTTGCGTTAATGGCAGACTTATAAGACATAAGTAGCTTGCTCTTTCATGTCTCTATAGTCTGGACATGCTTTGTTACTTTCGCAGGAATCGAAAGAGCATACTATGATACAGAGTTTGGACTCCCCACTGTAATTAGACGAGTTACTAACTGGTGATAGACGCGTTATAGAGGTTAAACTATCCGTAACGCGTCTATCACTTTTCTTATCTCGTTAACCTTCAAGAATATATTGTCAGATATCAATAAAGTGATGGATGATGGCAGATAAGCTAAAAATTATCATTTACTTGTAAGGGTGTTCATCAAAACCAGACCATCATAAGACAAGGTCATTTAATTACCAGGCTTTCATCCTGTTTAATCAAGCCAAACATCGATCTTATAAGTACTATTACAAATACCGAAACCTTTATTTTCTATACTAAAAGTCTCTCCTGGCATGAGGATAGTCTTATGACAGGAGAGACTCTTTTTGATGTTTCTTTCTGTGAGATGCTTTTTATTCTTTAGAAGAATTTCGTTTCAGTTCCAAGAATCTCACTCAGCAGCATATTGGCCAATCGACTCGTACCTAAACGGAACCATTTGTTAGTGAGCCATTTTTCGCCCAGGACCTCTTTTACTATCGTGTAGTATGTGAGTGCATCCATCACGCTGTTGATACCTCCAGCAGGCTTAAAACCTATTTGTATGCCAGTTTCTTCGTAGTATTCCTTAATGGCTTGACACATCACGTAGGCGGCTTCAGGTGTGGCGGCCGGTTCAAGTTTTCCTGTGGAAGTCTTTATATAGTCGGCCCCAGCATACATGGAGAGGATTGAAGCCTTCTTAATGTTGCTTGCTGTCTTGATGGCTCCAGTCTCCAGTATCACTTTCATAGCTTTGTCTCCACATGCTTGCTTGAGTTCGCTGATGTCGTCGCACATGCCCTCATAATCACCGCTGAGGAATTTGCCTACCGGCATGACTATATCAATCTCCGTTGCACCATCTTTCACAGCCAAAGCTGTTTCTGCAACTTTAACCTCTATTAATGCCTGTGATGATGGAAAACTACCCGATACGCAGGCTATTTCTACCCCTTCAACTTCCAGCGTGTCTTTAACTACCTCTGCAAAGCAAGGGTATACGCAGATGGTTGCAACATGTGGCATGTCCGGATAAGCGTCGTCAAACTGATTCACTTTCTCGGTGAAGGCCATGACCGATGTGTCTGAATCTGTTGTTTTGAGTGTTGTCAGTTCTATGCTGCCGAACAGAAACCTTTTGACTTCTGGTGTGTCGTTCTCATGTACCTTTTCAGCAATGATTTTACGCACCGCCTCACGCACTTCGTTGTCGTCTATTTCTGTGTTGTATTTCTTGAGAGCAGCTTCGTATTTGCTGATCTTTGGCTCACCTAAAGTAGAGCCTTTCTGTGGTTCGATGTTCTGAGTAATTGCCATAATCTTATCTTAGTTTTGCATTGTTTTTATGTCTTGTAGCATCTCTTTTTGTCTTCTTCTCTATGCTTTTTTGCAAGGCTGAAGTCAGGTCTACTCCTGTTTGGTTTGCTATGCAAATCAGTACCCACATTACGTCGGCAAGTTCTTCTTCCAGGTTGTCCTTTTCACCAGATTTGAAACTTTGGTCGCCATATTTCCTTGCTATCACGCGTGCCAATTCTCCTACTTCTTCTGTTAGTACTGCCATGTTGGTGAGCTCGCTGAAATACCTCACACCGTATGTCTTAATCCATGTGTCTACAACTTCCTGTGCTTCCTTGATGCTCATTTCTGTTTATTCTTTGTTTTGAGTGTCCATACATATCGTAACAGGTCCGTCGTTGATGAGTTCCACCTTCATATCTGCCCCAAATTCCCCTGTGCCAATATCCTTACCAAGGGCTTGCGACATTGCCCGACAGAAGTACTCGTATAGTGGAATGGCAATTTCATGACTTGCGGCATGTATATAACTGGGTCTATTACCCTTTTTATAGCTTGCCATCAGCGTAAATTGACTTACTACGAGTATATCCCCGTTTATATCAGTTATCGGTAGATTCATCACTCCGTTTTCATCTTCAAATACACGTAGTCCTACTACTTTTTTGATGAGCCAGTCTGCATTTTCTTTTGTGTCGTTGTGGGTGATGCCGAGCAATATCATGTATCCTTTGCCAATGGCCGACTTAATGTGTCCATTGATGGTTACTGAGGCTCTTGAAACGCGTTGTATTACAATTCTCATATTGCAAAGATACAATATTAAATGAATAACTTCAAAGTTTTTGTCGCTCTTTTTACGCTTTATTTTCTTTGACTTGTCTGTTGTTGTTTCTTTGTTTTCTCTTCTTCATAATAGCTCTTAAATTTTCTATGTTTACATGTGAATAGCTTTGTAGCTATTCCTTTCCTCCGCCTGTGGCATTATGAAAGTGATTGTAAACAAGTTCTCCTTTGACATTTCCTATTGCCTTCTTTAGGACGATTAGCGAGGATTCTTTGATGGCTTTTACGCTTTTCATTTGTTTCAATAGGGCATCTTTTGTCTTGGGTCCGATGCCCTTGATGTCGTCAAGTTCCGATTTCAATGCGTGTTTGCTTCTCTTGTCGCGATGGAAACTGATGGCGTAACGGTGTACTTCATCCTGAATACGTGTTAGTGCATGGAATAGTTCGCTCTCTGGTTTTAGTCCCACGACAATTGGAGGAAAGCCGAATAACAGTTCGTTGGTTCTGTGTCTGTCGTCTTTGGCAAGACCTGCTATGGGAATGTTCAGTTGCAATTCGTCTTCTATAACTTCCCGTACGGTTTCCATTTGTCCTTTTCCTCCATCTGTTATTATCAAGTCTGGTAAGGTCGCGTTTTCATCTATCATGCGTTTGTAACGTCTTCTCACTACTTCTTGCATCGAAGCGTAATCGTCCGGTCCTACTACCGTCCTGATGTTGTACTTACGGTAGTCTTTTCTTGATGCTTTCATCCCCTTGAAAACAACGCAACCAGCTACTGCGTCTGTACCTGATATGTTTGAATTGTCGAAACATTCTATTTGGTAAGGCATCTTTTCCATCCGGAGTTTGTTCTGCAGTTCTTTCATGAGTCTTACAGACTTTTGTTCTGGATTCAGCTTTTCTGCTTGTTTCAATCGGTCGAATTTGTATTGCTTTCCATTCATTTCGCTCAGTTCCAACAGGTGTTTTTTGTCTCCCTTTTGTGGTACAAAGAATGTGGCTTCTGTTAGTTTCCACTCTATGTCGAAAGGAACTATTATTTCTTTTGCATGACTGTTGAACCGTTCTCTAATGTCGAGAATGGCCATTGAAAGCAGTTCCTCATCACTTTCCTCCAGTTTCCGCTTATACTCAAATGTAAACGACTGATTCACGTTGCCGTTAGTCACGTGCATATAATTGATAAATGCGTTGTTCATGCCGTCGTCGTCTGTAATTGAGAACACGTCTACATTGTTGATTGTATGGCTTACCACTTCGCTCTTTGAGCAGTAGTTGTCGAGGAGAAGGTATTGCTTTTTGATTTCTTCTGCCTCTTCAAACTTTAGTTCTTCTGCCTTCTGCTGCATTTCTTGAAACAACATCGAGCATATTTCCCTAGTGTTTCCTTTCAGTATTTCTTTTGCTCTTCTGATGTTTTCTTGGTATTCTTCCCATGATTGCTTGCTTATGCATGGCGCTTTACAATTATGTATGTGATACTCCAGGCAGGGTTTGTATTTCCCCAGTCTAACTCCCTCTTCTGTAATTGGGAAATGACAAGTGCGTGGTTTATAAAGCTTTTTAATGAGTTCCAATACGGCATACATGCTACCTGTATGACTATATGGCCCGAAAAAAGTGCCATGGCGTTTGTTGATTTGTCTTATTTTGAATATGCGTGGAAGATATTCGTTGGTTACACAAATGCTCGGATAGGTTTTGCCATCCTTTAATAGAACATTGTATTTCGGCTTGTACTTCTTGATAAGATTGTTCTCAAGTAGCAGCGCATCCTCCTCTGTGTTGACTACAGTGTACGATATATCGCGAATCTTGCTTACGAGTACTTTCGTTTTATATCGGTCTACTTCCTTATGAAAATAAGAAGAAACACGTTTCTTTAGGCTTTTGGCTTTGCCTACATATATGATTGTGTGTTTCTCATCATAATATTGATAGCTGCCAGGTTTGTCTGGCATGCTCATTACTATGTTCTTCAAATAAGCCAAACGCTTTTCGTTTTCTTCTTTTGTCATGTGCTTAAGTTGTTTATATCAAGTACTTAAGGTCTTTTCTGTTTCACGTGAAACTTTAGCGGTCTCTTGTGCGGAATATATGTGCTTCCTTTTTAGAAGGCTATGCTTTGGATACTTGTCCTTGCCTAAAACTATAAGACATCATTTGGTGCCTTCTGATTTTGTCTATTATACGTGTTGGAAGTGCCATGTAACTTAGTCGACGTTGCTTCCAATGGTATGTCATAAAAAGAAAAGGCGGGTTCCCGTTCTGCAAACCTGCCTTTTCTTTTTATTAAATTTGTATAAGCGATTCCACTTCTATGTCGTCGTCAAAAACACTTCTACCATTGAGTCCTTCGTTTACTAGTTCAATCAAGAAGTTTACGTATATTTTCTTTGGCTTGAATTTCTTGACCAAGTCGCAAGCTGCTTTCATGGTACCGCCAGTGGCGAGCAAATCGTCATGTAGCAAGATTATATCTCCTTCCTCAATGGCGTCTTTGTGTATTTCTATGGTGTCCTTGCCATATTCCTTGGCGTAACTTTCTTGTACTGTTTCGCACGGCAATTTCCCAGGTTTGCGACATAGTACGATTCCGGCACCAAGTTGCAGGGCGAGAGCTGATGACATGACGAATCCTCGGCTTTCTATTCCAACGATTTTTGTGATACCCTTGTCTTTGTAATGGTCGTAAAGTTCATCCTCTATGATGCGTAGGCATTTTGGATTTTTGAACAGAGTAGTTACATCTCTGAAATTTACCCCTTTCTTCGGCCAATCTGGAATACATCGCAAATTGGCAAGCAGTGTTTTGTTGTTCATTGTCAGTTATTTATAAATAATTTGTTTACTTGTTTGTTTCACGTGGAACATGTGCAGCGCTAAAGTACTTGTTTAACGTCCCATGAGTACAAGAAGTACGTTGATATCGCTCGGGGAAACTCCCGGAATTCGACTTGCTTGAGCGAGAGTTTCAGGATTAATAGTCTCCAACTTTTGTCTGCCTTCTGTCGATATTTGGTGAATTTCGCTATAATTAAAGTGTCCCCTAATCTTTATGTCTTCTAATCGGTGCATCTTGTCGGCTATGATTCTCTCGCGTTCAATGTATCCCTTGTACTTAATTTTTATTTCAGCAGCTTCCATGATTTCATCTTTGCGAGTTCCGAAAGATTCCAACAATTCCCTCATCTCGGGCATAAACTGCATGATATTTGTTAGTGTGATTTGTGGACGTGCAACCAGGTCTATGATTTTGCATCCTTCTCGAAGTGGGGCAGTTCCTAACTTTTCTAGTGCGGAATTTATTTCGACTGGCTTTACCGAGGTGTTTCGGCAGAATTCCAAAACCCGATTCAGACCTTCTTTTTTCTGTATCCACCAATCGTACCGGTCTTTTTTTACTATGCCAATGTTGTAAGCTTTCTCTGTCAGTCGTGCGTCAGCATCATCTTGTCTTAACAATATTCTATATTCCGCTCTTGAAGTGAACATTCGGTAGGGCTCGTCAATGCCTTTCGTTGTGAGGTCATCAATAAGCACTCCAATATAAGCTTCGTCCCTGTGCAGAATGAACGGCTTGCCGCCTGAGCAACGAATGGCTGCGTTAATGCCTGCGATGGTGCCTTGTCCGCCCGCCTCTTCATATCCAGTGGTTCCATTTACTTGCCCGGCAAAAAACAGCCCGGGCACAACTTTTGACTCCAAGGAGTGGCTGAGTTGCGTGGGGTCGAAATAATCGTATTCAATGGCATAGCCTGGGCGATATGCTTTGGCTTCTCTGAATGCGGGGATTTTGCGGATGGCTTCCAATTGCACCTCCATGGGCATGCTTGAGGAAAAACCGTTCAGATACATTTCGTTCGTGTCTTCACCCTCGGGTTCCAGAAAGAGTGGGTGATGGTCCTTGTCGGGGAAAGTGACGAGCTTTGTTTCTATTGACGGGCAATAGCGTGGACCGGTACTTTGAATCTGTCCATTGAAGAGCGGAGAGTCAGCCAGTCCTTTCTTCAGTGTCGCGTGTACCTCTTCGTTCGTGGCACAGGTCCAGCAGGGCAATTGTTGCAGTTGCCTGTACTTACCGAAAAAACTGAATTGGTGGAAGTCGTTCTCTCCCTCCTGTATTTCCATGTCCTCAAAGTGTATGCTGCGCTTGTCCAGTCTTACAGGAGTGCCGGTCTTCATGCGTCCGGAGCGTATGCCGTGACGGGTGATGCTTTCCGTGAAATGGTAGACGGCGGGTTCTGCACATCTTCCTCCCGGATATGTGTGCCTACCTATGTGCATCAGTCCGTTCAGAAAAGTGCCGGCCGTTATCACTACACTCTTGGCTCGGAACTCCACGCCCCATACAGTCTTTACACCTACAGCCTCTCCTTTTTCCACGATGAGTTCGTCAGCCTGGTCTTGCCAGATGTCGAGGTTGGGAGTGTGGTCGAGGATCGTGCGCCACCGCCAGATGAACTTTCCCCGGTCGCACTGTGCTCTCGGGCTCCAGACGGCAGGACCTTTTGAACGGTTCAACATTCTGAATTGGATGGCGGTGGCGTCGGTCACTATTCCCATATAACCTCCGAGCGCATCAATTTCGCGTACAATCTGTCCTTTGGCAATGCCTCCCACGGCAGGATTGCAACTCATCTGCGCAATCTTGTTCATGTCCATGGTGATGAGACACGTCTTGGCGCCCATGTTGGCGGAAGCAGCTGCGGCCTCACATCCGGCATGTCCTCCACCTATAATAATAACATCATAATTGAAAAGCATCATCTGTAATTTTCCGCAAAATTAATTATTTTAATTGGATTTTCAGAGAAAAACTTTGATTTATCACTAATTTATAGTATTTTTGCAGTCCCCAAAGCAGGTTCACATACCTACTTTATGGTATTGTCTGCTCCTCTTTAGGATAGGACAATGGGGCCTGTTATGTTTTGAAAATATAAATCTAACAGTTAAATATTTAAATTTCAATCATTTATGTGGTTATGTAATTCATCTATCGGTAGGAAAGTGGTGATGGCCGTAACAGGCGTTGCGCTTATCCTGTTCTTGACGTTCCACATGTCAATGAACCTTGTTGCATTCTTCTCTGGTGAAGCTTACAACATGATTTGTGGTCTTCTTGGTGCCAACTGGTACGCTGTAGCGGCAACGCTTGGTTTGGCATTCCTTGCAGTGGTGCACATTGTTTATGCCTTTTGGCTCACCATGCAGAACCGTGCAGCCCGCGGTAACAACCGCTATGCTGTTACTGCTAAGCCTGCCAAGGTGGAATGGGCCTCACAGAACATGCTCGTCTTGGGTATTATTATTCTTCTCGGCTTGCTCCTCCACCTGTTCAACTTCTGGTTTAACATGATGTTCGCTGAGATCACTCACATGACGGTGGCTCACGATCCTGCCGACGGCTTTGCCTTCATCAAGGACGTGTTTGCCAATCCCGTTTATGTTGTTCTCTACATTGTGTGGATTGTGGCCATCTGGTTCCATCTCTCCCACGGCTTCTGGAGCGCCATGCAGACCTTCGGATGGAACGGCAAGACTTGGTTTTGCCGTTGGAAGGTTATCGGCATTGTTTATTCCACTGTGCTGATGCTCGGTTTCCTCTTTGTGGTTCTGGCCTTCACCTTCAAGCTCGCCCCCAGCCTTTGCTGCTGCGCAGGTTGCTAACCGAAAGCCGTTATTAATTACAATTTAAAATCAGAAATCATGGCTAATAAGACTATAGATTCAAGAATTCCAGAAGGCCCAGTGGCCGAGAAATGGACTAACTATAAGGCTCACCAGCGTTTGGTGAACCCTAAGAATAAGCTTAAACTCGACATCATCGTTGTCGGAACCGGTCTTGCCGGTGCCAGTGCGGCAGCAAGTTTGGGCGAGATGGGCTTCAATGTGCTCAACTTCTGCATCCAGGATTCTCCTCGTCGCGCTCACTCCATAGCTGCGCAGGGTGGTATCAATGCTGCCAAGAACTACCAGAACGACGGCGACTCCGTTTACCGTCTTTTCTACGACACTGTGAAGGGCGGTGACTACCGTGCCCGTGAGGCCAACGTTTATCGTCTGGCTGAGGTGTCCAACAGCATTATCGACCAGTGTGTGGCTCAGGGTGTACCTTTCGCACGTGAGTACGGTGGCATGCTTGCCAACCGTTCTTTCGGCGGTGCCCAGGTTTCACGTACTTTCTATGCCAAAGGTCAGACAGGCCAGCAGCTTCTCCTCGGTGCTTATTCAGCGCTGAGCCGTCAGGTACACACTGGACGTGTGAAGCTCTTCACCCGCTACGAAATGGAAGACCTTGTGATTATCGATGGTCGTGCACGCGGTATCATTGCCAAGAACCTCGTCAGCGGCAAGCTCGAGCGTTTCTCGGCCAATGCAGTGGTCATCGCCACTGGCGGATACGGCAACACCTACTTCCTCTCCACTAACGCTATGGGTTGTAACTGTACAGCCGCTCTTCAGTGCTATCGCAAGGGCGCTTACTTTGCCAATCCTTCCTATGTGCAGATTCACCCCACTTGTATCCCTGTTCATGGCGACAAGCAGTCAAAGCTGACCCTTATGTCAGAGTCTCTGCGTAACGATGGCCGTATCTGGGTGCCCAAGAAGCTTGAAGACGCCAAGGCTCTCCAAGCAGGTACAAAGAAGGGCAGCGACATTCCTGAGGAAGACCGCGACTACTATCTGGAGCGTCGCTATCCGGCCTTCGGAAACCTCGTTCCCCGCGACGTGGCATCACGTGCAGCCAAGGAGCGTTGCGACAAGGGCTATGGCGTGAACAATACTGGTCTTGCCGTGTTCCTCGACTTCTCCGAGAGCATCGAGCGTCTCGGCATCGATGTGGTTCGCCAGCGCTATGGCAACCTCTTCGACATGTATGAGGAAATCACTGATGTGAACCCAGGTGAACTTGCCAACGAAATCAACGGCGTGAAGTATTACAACCCAATGATGATTTATCCTGCCATCCACTACACGATGGGTGGTATCTGGGTTGACTACGAACTCATGACCTCTATTACGGGTCTGTTCGCCATCGGTGAGTGCAACTTCTCTGACCACGGAGCCAACCGTCTGGGCGCTTCAGCCTTGATGCAGGGTTTGGCCGATGGTTACTTTGTGTTGCCATACACCATCCAGAACTATCTGGCAGACCAGGCTATCTGGCCACACCTTTCTACCGACATGCCCGAGTTTGAAGAAGCAGAAAAGCACGTGCAGGCCGAGATTGACCGTCTGATGGGCATCCAGGGAAAGCGTTCAGTGGACTCCATCCACAAGGAACTCGGCCACATCATGTGGGAACATGTGGGCATGGGCCGTACTGCCGAAGGCTTGAAGGAAGGTCTTGAACTTATCAAGAAAATTCGCAAGGAGTTCAACACCAACCTCTTCATTCCCGGAAGCAAGGAAGGTCTCAACGTAGAACTTGACAAGGCTATCCATCTCCGTGACTTCATCACCATGGGTGAACTTATTGCCTACGACGCACTCTCCCGCAACGAGTCTTGCGGTGGCCACTTCCGCGAGGAGTATCAGACGCCCGAGGGCGAGGCACAGCGCGACGACGAGAACTTCTTCTACGTGGGCTGCTGGGAATACCAGGGCAATGACGAGACAGCTCCCGAGCTCATCAAGGAACCTCTGCACTATGAGGCAATCAAGGTTCAGACACGTAACTATAAGAACTAATAAAAAGGAAATTCAAGATGGAAAACAGTATAAGTTTCACACTGAAAGTGTGGCGTCAGAACGGACCTAAGGCAGAGGGCCATTTCGACACATTCGAGATGAAGGATATTCCTACCGACACTTCTTTCCTTGAGATGCTTGACATTCTGAATGAGCAGCTCATCGAGGACGGCAAGGAGCCATTCGTATTCGACCATGACTGCCGTGAGGGTATCTGCGGCATGTGCTCACTCTATATCAATGGTCACCCACACGGTCCTAACTCAGGTGCCACCACTTGCCAGCTTTACATGCGCAAGTTCAACGATGGTGATATCATCACCGTGGAGCCCTGGCGTTCGGCCGCTTTCCCGGTCATCAAGGACTGCATGGTAGACCGCTCTGCTTTCGACAAGATTATGCAGGCTGGCGGCTACATCAGCGTTCGCACCGGACAGCCACAGGATGCCAATGCCATTCTGATTCCCAAGGAGGATGCTGACGAAGCTATGGACTGTGCCACCTGTATCGGTTGCGGTTGCTGTGTAGCAGCCTGCAAGAACGGTTCGGCCATGCTCTTTGTAAGTTCCAAGGTGAGCCAGTTGGCTCTTCTCCCTCAGGGTCGTCCAGAGGCTGCCAAGCGTGCCAAGGCCATGATCATGAAGATGGAAGAACTTGGCTTCGGTAACTGTACCAACACACGTGCCTGCGAGGCTGAGTGCCCCAAGAACGAGTCTATCGCCAACATCGCTCGCTTGAACCGCGAGTTCATCAAGGCTAAATTGGCTGACTAAGTCGAGCAAATATAATTATAGATAAAAACAAAAAAAGTGCTGCAGTTTAAGCTGCGGCACTTTTTGTTTTGCACGACATTGATGATGTCTGCCCGTTCCCTCTTGTTCACAAGGAAGAAACTGCAGAACTGAATTTTCCCTTCTTCGCGCGCACGCGAGAGAAAAGTTTTCAAAAAATCACCACTATCTATCACCGATGGCGTTTGTGTTGACTTAACTGCTTGACAATAAGTGATATAACAAGAGTGATAGATGCGTGATAGATGCAAAATAATCTATCACTCCATCACGCTTTTGCAAATGTCGCAGCGAGCGTCCGAAATCAGTCCGACACTTTGGGCAATGCATGCCCAGTGCCTGTGACTACCCGTAAACGTGCCGTTGACGATGATTGCCTCACCTTTATTTCTTTTCTGGCAGGCCGAGTCGCCAGCGGTAGTCCTGTGGCAATTCGTCGTTAACTTTCTCGAAGGGATTCCGGGCGAGACAGAGTGACATGACGCTGATTTTCAGTCCTTCCACTTCACTCAGCGCCTTGGCGCAAGCCTTCATCGTGGATCCAGTGGTCACCACGTCGTCTATCAGCAGTATATGTTTCCCTTCTATTTGTCGTGTGTCGCCTGCCATGAAAGCCCCATTCACGTTTTCCCGGCGGTCCATCATGGTCATTTGCGTTTGGCTCTGTACGAACGATTTCCTTTTCAAGGCTTTTGTTGTCATGCCTATGCCAGTGGCCGACCTCACGCCCCTTGCCAAACATACGCACTGGTTGTATCCTCTTTCTCTCTCACGGCCTTTCGTGAGAGGCACGGGTACCAACACGTCGATGTCTTCAAAGAAGCCGCTGCGGGCCAATTCTTGGGCTGCCATGAATCCCATCATCTCCGCATAGTCGGGCCGGTCGTGGTATTTCATGTCGTGAATGAGGTCGCTCAGTTCCGAGTGGGCTGCATAGTAGAGGTAAGCGGCACACCGTTCAATGGGGAACACGCCCCAGAACAACCGGGCCATTGCATTGTCGTAAGGGTCTTTCCACAGGTTGGTACGGGGCAGATTGAAGTTGCATCCGGCACAGACCACTTCTTCGCAGGCACAGAGCCTTCTGTCGCAAATGGGGCAGAAGCGCGGTGCTATCAGGTCTAAGGTTTGTCGCAGCCACCTCCAGTTCATGCCGTCAGTCCTCCCATTCTTCGTCAGCGCCCTCACAGTCGTCCGTGTCCAGACACTGGCTTATAACATCCATGGTGAATCCGCGTTGCAGGGCAAAGCGTATCAGCTTGGTGCGCAGTTCATAGTCAGACTTGGCGTGGGTCGATTTCCTCTTCTGCTGCAACAACGGGCGCAGGATGTCCACATACATCTCTTCCTCCATCTCGTCGAGTACGCGGCTAGAAATGTCCTTGGGTATACGCTTCATGTAGAGCGCCTGCTCCACCTTGCGCCGTCCCCATTTGTTATATCTTATCTTGTCTCTGGCGAACGCCCGTGCATACCGTTCCTCGTCTACAAACTTTTCCTTCTTCAGATAGCTCATGACGTGCTCTTGCGCCTCGGGCGTCATTTCCCACTTGTCCATCTTGTCGGTCATTTCCTTCTCGCAGTGTTCGGCTTGTGAGCAGAGGGCAGCGAGTGTGGCAAGTGCTTCCTGTTCGGTTTTGGGTTTTCTCATGGTTGTCTTTTCAGGGTGGCTTTTACGAAACGGGTCTTGCCGAACATGTCATCGCGGGTGTCAGCCGAGCCGAACCCTTCCTCCTTCAGCATGTCCAACGTCTCCTTTACGTAGATTGGGTTGATTTCAAAAAAGAGCATGCCCAGTGGCTTGAGGGCATGACGGGCATAGTGCGCTATGCTGCGGTAGAAGAGCAGTGGATTCTCGTCGGGTACGAACAGTGCCATCCGTGGCTCGTATTCGAGCACGTTGCGTGCCATGTCTTTTTCCTCTTTCAGGCAGATGTAGGGCGGATTGCTCACAATGACATCCCATACCCCGTTGTCTGCCGTTGGCGGGTTCAGTGCGTCCTGCTTTTTCACGTTGACGTGGGCTCCCAGTCTCTCCGCATTGGCGCGGGCTGCGTGAAGGGCTGCTGCCGACAGGTCCCAGGCTTCCACTTCTGTCCCCATCACGTCGAGCGATAGGGTAATGGCGATGCATCCCGTACCGGTTCCTATGTCGAGAATCCTTGTCAGTGCCGTTTCTTTTGCTTCTGTCGGGCTTTTGTCCTCCTCGACGGACAGTCTTACCCATTCGCACAGCTCGGCCGTCTCAGGCCGAGGAATCAGCGTTTGCGGCGAAACAGTGAACATCCTGCCCGCAAAAGTTTCTTTTCCGAGCACGTACTGCACGGGTTCAGCCTTTTCCAGCCTGTTGAATATCCCTTCGAGCCGTTTCTGTTCTTCGGGGGATAGTTCTTCCACCTTGCCGCTCACGATGTCGGTAAGTGTCATGCCGTATTGTTCTTCCAGCACGAGTCGCGTGATGGCGCGTGCCTCTCCATTGTCATATATATCGGAGAGCCGGTGCCATAGTTCGTTGTATGTCATAGTCTTGCTTGTGTGTGCAAAGATAGTGCAAACGAGCGAAATAGGAAACAAACTTGTTTGTTTTTATTTCCGAGTGCAGCCTTGTCTTATTGAAAGATAGTGCAAACGGGCGAAATAGAAAACAAACTCGTTTGTTTTTATTTCCCGGTACTGCCTATATTCCCCGAAATGCGTTACCTTTGCAAGTGCAATACCAAATACTCATGCAGATGAAACAACAAGAGATAGACGAGATGTACATGCGCCGTTGCCTGCAACTGGCCCGTGGCGGACGCCAGAACGCCAAGCCCAACCCCATGGTGGGCGCTGTTATCGTGGCACAGGGCCGTATTATTGGCGAGGGCTACCACGTGCGCTGTGGCGAGGGCCATGCCGAAGTCAATGCATTCGCTTCTGTGAAGCCCGCCGACGAAGCCTTGCTTCACGAGGCCACCATATATGTAAGTCTGGAGCCGTGTGCCCATTTCGGCCGCACTCCTCCCTGTGCCGACCTGATAGTGAGCAAGGGCGTGCGCCGTGCCGTTGTGGGATGTGTAGATCCCTTTGCCCGCGTCCACGGCAAGGGCATTCAGCGTCTGCGCGATGCCGGGATTGAGGTCACTTTAGGTGTTCTCGAGCGTGAATGTCTGGCACTCAACAGCCGCTTCATCACCGTCAATACCCATCATAGGCCCTACATTCTCCTCAAGTGGGCACAGAGTGCCAATGGTTTTCTCGACGACTGCTATCGTCCCGTAAGACTCAGCACACCTTTCACCCAGATGCTGGTTCACAAGCTCCGGGCCGAGTGCGATGCCATCCTCGTGGGACGTGTCACTGCCGAGCGCGACCATCCCCGGCTCAACGTTCGTGAGTGGAGTGGTCCCGACCCGCGGCGCATTGTGCTCTCCCACGTGTCCGACGGTGAGGTCCATTCCGGCATGCTGCCTCAGTTGCTTGCCGAATTGCATGTCGATGGTGTGCAGTCGCTCTTGGTTGAGGGAGGCGCCAAGACACTCCATTCGTTCATTGACAATGGTTGGTGGGACGAGATACGTGTGGAGACGGCTCCTTTCACCTTTACTGATGGCACCCGTGCACCGCTTGTTCCCTCGCAGGCTTTGCTCACCCGGCAGGACTGTTATGACGGCCACGTCATCCGCTGTTACACTCACAGGGAATGACGGGCATTGGCTCGGGGTGGCTTTCGGAAATTGGGGCGATGTCCCATAGTGCGGTATATGCGACCTTTTTATAGGTCTGTACCGAGCCTTCGGTAGACCGTCATAGCCGGTAATCCCAGAAATAGAGCCATCATTTCTCATTTAGGATAAATCTAAAAAAAAGGCGCACTCATGGATTGAGTACGCCCCGAACTATATGCGTTAAATTACTAAACTTTCCTTTTTAAAGCGAACATGTGCTTATTTGCTCATGTTCATCTTGCGATTGAGGAATGCTGCATTTCCAATCACTGCGGCCATAATGGCTACTGTCAATACGAAGTACATCATAATCTTAATCCTTTCTTTCTTTTGTTATCCTTAATACTGTTTACCTGAATATATATTGTCGCCAGGGATACCCCCTGCGTTGTTTTTCTGTTCAATCGGCAAGAGAGCTTACTTGTTGCTCTTGATGTCGATTGTCATACCGATTGTTGTAGCCAGTGCGAATGCGACAACTGCAACTACCATAAATCCAAACATTGCCATAATCTTAATCCTTTCTTCTTTTGTTATTATCCTTTGTTCAATCTTTACGCTTGCAAAGGTAATGCCTTTTTTCTGTGTGCGCACACAAAAGGAGGTTTTTATTCCGTTTCCCCTTGGTTTTATTGACTTTAATCAATTATTGGCAGTATGTCAGTGACATGTCACTTCCGTCCGAAGTCGGCTGGCACCTCGCCCCACTTCTTGGTTTCCCACTTAATAATAGGTGTGGTTATGGTGTGCGTGCGCAGCCATACTTCGGCGCGTGCAATGATTTGGTAGAGTGGGGCTGTCTGCGGCGTGCGTTCCAGTTTGGTCTTGCACTGCTTCTTTTTCACCCACAGGATGGCGTTCACGCTGTCGCTGTAGATCACCTTGTCGTGTATGTCCTGCTTTTCCATCAGTGCCAGGGCATGCACGATGGCGAGAAACTCGCCGATGTTGTTGGTGCCGTGCACAGGGCCGAAGTGGAACACCTGTGCACCGGTCTGCAGGTCTATGCACTGATATTCCATGGGGCCGGGGTTGCCCGAGCATGCCGCGTCTACCGCCCATGCCTTGGCTACCACCTCGTTGGGCAGGGGCAGCACGGTGTCGTGCCGCCAGTCGGGAGGGTTTGTGTCTGTTAGCATTGTCGTTGTTGATGAAGTTGGAAAAAGGCGAGGGGAGTCAAGACCAAGTCTTGTCTTTTTCCACAAGATGCGTTGTCTTGACTCCCCCAGTCGTTCTTTTAGAGGCTTTATAAGCGGTTTGTTACATTCTCTCGGGCACTTCTATGCCGAGCAGTGCCATGCCGTTCTTCAGTATTTTCGCCACGTTCTGTGCTATTACCAGTCGCACCAGTTTCTCCTCTTCGGTGTCGGCACCGAGAATGCTGAAGTCGTGGTAGAACTGGTTGAAGTCCTTGGTCAGTTCGTAGCAGTAGTTGGCAATGCCGCTGGGTGAGTAGTCCTTGCCAGCCTGTTCCACGGCAGCCCCGAAGTCGTTCATCTTCTGCACCAGTTGCACCTCTTTCTCGTTGAGCGGCATGCTGTCGTTGAGCTGTGTGGGCAGTGTGATGTTTTCGGCGGCAGCCTTACGCATGATGCTGCGTATGCGGGCGTAGGTGTACTGTATGAAGGGCCCCGTGTTGCCGTTGAAGTCTATGCTCTCGGCGGGGTTGAAGAGCATATTCTTGCGCGCATCCACCTTGAGGATGAAATATTTCAGGGCTCCCATGCCCACGATGCGGGCTATCTCGTTGCGCTCCTCCTCGGTCATGTCCTTGAACTTGCCCAGTTCCTCGCTTGTTTTCTTGGCGTCGCCCACCATTTCGGCTATCAGGTCGTCTGCGTCGACCACAGTTCCCTCGCGGCTCTTCATCTTACCGTTGGGCAGTTCCACCATGCCGTAGGAGAAGTGCACCAGTTCCTTGCCCCACTTGAAGCCGAGGCGGTCGAGCAGGATGGAGAGCACCTGGAAGTGGTAGTTCTGTTCGTTGCCCACCACGTAGATCATCTTGTCTATTGGGAAGTCGTTGAAGCGCATGGTGGCGGTGCCGATGTCCTGCGTCATGTAGACGCTGGTGCCGTCGGAGCGGAGCAGCAGTTTCTGGTCGAGACCTTCCTTGGTGAGGTCAGCCCACACGCTGTTGTCGTCCTTGCGGAAGAAGAGTCCTTTCTCCAGTCCTTCCTCCACCTTCTTCTTGCCCACGAGGTAAGTGTTCGATTCGTAGTATATCTTGTCGAAAGCCACGCCGAGTGCCTTGTAGGTCTCGTCGAATCCGGCATACACCCAGTTGTTCATTTTCTCCCAGAGGGCGCGCACTTCGGGGTCGCCCTGTTCCCATTTCACGAGCATGGCGTGAGCCTCCTTGATGAGCGGAGCCTCTGCCTTGGCCTTTTCTTCGGCATCCTTTTCGCTCATGCCTTCAGCCACGTATTGCGCCTTGAGCGCCTTGCATTCTTCCTTGTAGTGCTTGTCGAACGCCACGTAGAAGTCGCCGATGAGGTGGTCGCCCTTCTTGCCTGTCGATTCGGGTGTGGCTCCGTTGCCCCACTTCTGCCATGCCAGCATCGACTTGCAGATGTGTATGCCTCGGTCGTTCACGATGTTGGTCTTCACCACTCGGTTGCCGTTGGCGGCCATAATCTGCGCCAGCGACCATCCCAGCAGGTTGTTGCGCACGTGTCCGAGGTGGAGCGGTTTGTTGGTGTTGGGCGATGAATACTCAACCATCACCAGCGGCGACTCCTCGTTGGCATGCTTTTCGCCGAAGGTGGGGTCTGCGTTGATGTCGTTGAGCAGGGCAATCCATGCGGCAGGAGCTATCGAGAGGTTGAGGAATCCCTTCACCACGTTGTAGGCTGCCACGGCAGGGCAGTTGGCTTTCAGATAGCCGCCTATTTCTTCTGCCGTGTCCTCGGGCTTCTTCTTGGAGAGCTTGAGGAAGGGGAATACCACGAGGGTGAGGTTGCCCTCAAATTCTTTCTTGGTCTTCTGGAGCTGCACCATCTTCTGTGGCACGTCCTGTCCGTAGAGTTCCTTCACTGCCTGGAGCACGGAACTTGTGATTACGCTGTCTATGTTCATGTCCTAAAATCTTTTTGTCCTTTGTCTGTTTCGTTGGCGAAACCCATCCTTGCCGCCATACCCTCTTGCATGGTGTTTGTACAGGCCTTGCTTCTGTCCTGTGTTTCGGCTTTCTGCAAATTTGCCGGAGCCTCCGTTGCCCATGTGCCAAGGATGCTGTTTCTCCAAGGTCGTTTAGGTGTGCAAAGTTAATGAAAATGAGTGGAATGTGAAAGCAAATGCGGTGTTTTATTTGGCTACTGTTCGAGATTGGAGTGGAAATCATCTTCTCAACACCTGCTTTCAGCCGGTTTTGTTTGGGGCGGTATGTCAAACAAAAAGTGGCAGATGGCCCTTGGTATGTTGGAAAAATGTGTATATTTGCCAAATATTCGTTAGAAAAAGTGCGTGAAACACCTCATTATTCGTCAGAAAAAGTGTATCGTTTCACTAAATATTCGTCAGAAAAAGTGTGAAAGATGAAAAGGTTTCTTTATGAAAAGCTATTGCAATGGAAGGCAAATCCTTCCCGCAAGCCATTGATTCTAAATGGTGCAAGACAGGTCGGCAAGACTTATCTTATTCGTGAATTCGGCGAAAGGGAATATTCCAAGATGGCTTATATTAGTTTGGACCGTTCTCCATTGGCTGTAGAAGTGTTTAATCGAGGAGGTTCGGTTGCCGACTTGCTGATGGCTCTTTCTGCCATCAGTCAAGTAGACATAACACACCACGACACCCTATTGGTGCTCGATGAGATTCAGGATTGTCCCAAAGCGATTGAAACGCTTAAATTCTTTTGTGAAGAAGAACCGGACATTCACATCATTGTCGCAGGTTCTTTGCTGGGCTTGTCTATTTATGGCGGTGTATCATATCCTGTGGGCAAGGTCGATGAGTTGCGTCTATATCCCATGACCTTTCTCGAATTTCTTGAAGCTTCGGGTCATTCCCGACTTGTAAGTCCGCTAAAGAGTGGCAATTGGAACGTTGTTGGCCTATTGTCCATGGAATGTATAAGTTTGCTCAGACAGTATTACTATGTCGGTGGCATGCCGGCTGCCGTGTTGGCGCATGTGAAAAACAGTGGTCTTCAGGAGGTGAGACGCATCCAAAAACAGATTTTGGCTGATTACAGGCGCGATTTTTCCAAGCATGCTCCTGCTCGTGAGGTTCCTCGTATCAACATGGTGTGGGACAGTATACCAGCGCAACTGGGAAAGGAAAACAAGAAGTTTGTCTATGGCGCAGTGAAGAGAAGTGCTCGAGCCGTAGATTTTGAGCTTGCCATACAATGGTTGATAGATGCAGGCTTGGCCTACAAGGTGACCCGCGTGAAACGTCCTTGTCTGCCACTCAAATTCTATGAAGAACAGGAAGCGTTCAAACTTTTCATGCTTGATGTGGGGCTTATGGGGGCGATGACAGACACACCGGCTGCACCGATACTGTTGGGTGACAATGTCTTTGTTGACTACAAAGGGGCGTTTACCGAACTATACGTGTTTACGCAGTTGGTGGTCCAAGGATTGCCTTTATACTATCATTCCGTCGTCAAGTCTACGATAGAGATAGACTTTATCACCCAATTCCACGACTGGGTGGTGCCCATTGAGGTGAAAGCAGAAGTCAACGTGAAGTCGAAGTCCTTGCGCACTTTTGTCTCTAACCATCCCGACCTCCACGGCATACGCTTTTCCATGCTTCCCTATGAACGGCAAGACTGGATGACCAACATTCCGCTTTATGCTTGCGGAACAGTGTGGGGTGGCCAAGCCGAAGTTTGACAGGCGGCCTTCTGCTTCCGTTCCGTCAATTGCAGAGGGCGGCCCGTCATCCCGCAAGCCGCCTCATTCCTGTGCCAGTCTTCTTTTCAGATGGTTATAGAGCCACCACATGGCAGGCACGAGGAAAATGTCTGCCATAATCCATGCCACGGGGTCGCCGTAGCACACGCCGAGGAATCCCCATGCAGGCACCAGCCACAGGCTCACGCCGCACCGCGCTATCATCTCCATCACACCCGACAGCATCGACAGGTTGCTGTAGCCCAGTCCCTGGATGCTGTAGCGCAGGATGGTGAGCAGTCCGAGCACCGGATAGTAGTAGTTGCACAGCCGCATGAACTGGGCTGCATAGCGCACAATCTCTGTCTCGCCGCTCTTTACGAAGATCATCATCAGGTAGTCGGCAAAGGGATAGATGACGATGAACGTGAACACAAAGTAGACGAGCATCACCTTGATGGCGGAGCGCAAGCCGAGCGCTATGCGGTCCAGCCGTCGTGCGCCGATGTTCTGCCCGCAGTAGGTGGCCATTGCCACCCCGATGTTCTCGAACACGCAGGTGAACAGATACTTGATGCGCATCGAGGCGGTGAATGCCGCCACGTATACGGTGCCCAGCGCGTTGTTGGCGCTTTGGAGCATGATGGAGCCAATGGCGGTGATGGAGAACTGCAGTCCCATGGGTATGCCGTTGACCAGCAGCCGTCCCACCTTGCGGTCGTCATAGACGCGTTCCTCGCGGTTGGGAATGAGCAGTTGCATGTGGCGCTTGATATACCATCCGCACAGTGCCGAGGCAAACACTTGCGAGACAAGTGTGGCTATGGCGGCGCCCTCCACGCCCATGCCGAACACGATGATGAACACCACGTCGAGCACGATGTTCACCACCGACGAGGTGATGAGGAAGTAGAACGGCTGCTTTGAGTTGCCCAATGCCCGGATGAATCCAGAGAGGGCGTTGTAGGCAATGGTGAAGGGAATGGCTATGAAGTTGAACAGCAGATACACGTAGGCATCGCTGAAACATTCTCGGGGCGTGTTGACCATCTGGAGAATGCGGTCGCAGAACAGGCAGGTGAGCAGCGTGATGACGGCGGCTATCACCGCCGATATGCGCACCGCACCCGCCACATACTGCCGCATCTCGCTGAAGTTCTTGGCGCCGAACGCCTGTGCCACGGGAATGGCAAAGCCGGCGCATGCCCCGTTGCAGAAACCCATGATGAGAAACATGACCGACGTTGAGGCTCCCACGCCTGCCAGGGCGTTCACCCCCACGAAGCGCCCCACCACGGCGGCGTCGATGATGAGGTACATCTGCTGGAGTATATAGCCCAGAATGAGGGGAACGGCAAACTTGAGGATGTCGCGTGTGGGCGAGCCCACGGTCATATCGTTGATTTGTGGCATGTTGGTTGTTGAGTGTGTAGTTATCCGGCTGCAAAGTTACGTCAATTCCCGTGGCTTGCCAAATCAGAAAGTTAAAATAAAGTTAGCAGCCCTTCGCTGCATGTCTTCCATTGGCAGTCTCGGGCAGCCGACGGCATATCCGTTGCTTAGCTTGTCCCGGGCTGAGTGCAGGTTTTGCTTTCATCCCGTCTTTTTAGGTCGCGACGAAAACAAATCTGCCGGAACCATTCGTGCCACTCCTTTCAGGTTTCAAACTGTAAGTTGCCAACCTCAATATTGGCTTGCGACCCACGGACATTCCTCCCGAAGAACTTGCGGAAACCTCCGTGTTTATGGGGCAAGTGGCCACTCACACCGTAGAAGCGTGACACTTTTCGTGATTTCGCCTTGTTTGCGGCTTTTTTGAAGTGTGCAATCGACCATTACAAAAAGCGTGCCAAAAATTCAGAAACACGGAAAAATAATTCAGACGGTCAAATTATGTAAAGAAACAAGAACACCCTTGTAAAATGACGATAGCACCTCCACACCGCTAACGCCACATTCTCACACCGCTAACGGCACACTAACAGAGTGCTAAGGGCACACTAATGAGTTTCTTGCGGTGTTGGAAATACGAAAACAGGCAGTCTGCGCATAAACGCCGTGGCACGGAGACGCGGATAAAGACGAAAACAAAGACTGGAAGTAAAGAAAAGTTACCATCAAAAAACTTTTCGATGCCGTCTCACTTTCAGACAGACATAGTGTGACGTCACGCAAAATATATGCGTGCATGCTTATACAAATCGTAAGCAAGAAAAAGTAATATAATATATATAATATATTATATTAAAACATTTAACATTCCTACCTACCACGTATATATTTTGAACTGTCACGTCACATTCTTCCGAATTTAACATTTTGAGTAATTATAATAATACTTGTCAAACGACAGATGTACAAGTGTATACACTCTAAAATTACGTTTCTTCGTCATGGCTGATTTTAACATATCAAAGCGTGACACTTCGGAAAACAGGGCATTATTGGCTCCCAAAACGTGCAACTGAGAGGCCAAACAATGCAGTTGAACGCCCAAACGTGTATAGAAAAAAGTTAAATAGACATTTTTGCACACAAAATTTACTGCTTTTTCATGCCGTATTTTTGCACTCAAATTCGCACATTTTGCACTCTTTCCGAGTGAAAGATCCATTTTCCGGTATAGTTGTGCGGCGCGCCGAAATTTGTTACTAACGAATGTTAACGACATCTGGCATGCCGTGGCGTGTATGCAACGGGTAGTCGTGAAGAACCTAAAAAGAGCAGAAAGAACATATACTTAGATAGACCTTGAAATATAATTATGTTTTTTTAACTGGGGTGGGTAGTGCTTGTCGGTAATATTTCATATATTTGCACATAAATTCTATGTTGGTCACGAAAATATTAACCCAAACAGATAACGTTATGAAGAAAACTCTACTCTTTGTGCTTGCACTCACCGCCATGGGTGCCCAGGCACAATCGCTAAAGTTCGGCAAGCCACGTGCGCGTCAACAAGTGAGGAAAGTCATGGTGGACCGACAGGCCAACAAGACAGCACAGAGCCGCGTGACACGGGCTGCAAAGGCCAATTTCATCCCCATCGACGAAGCGCAGACCTTGGACGATAACGGGCACATCTTCCGCTACGTGTATGGATATGACAAGGACGGACAGCGTTCGTCGGAGGCCATCTACTGCAAGGAGAAGCAGCAGGACGGCTCGTATGTGGACAAGGGACTCGTTGTGCGCGGCACCTACCAGTACCAGTATGACACGAAGGGCAGGCTTGTCAGCAAGAGTGTGGACTACGGAACAACGAACAATGCCTATGGATTCTACAGCTATTTTGTCCAGGTGAACTACCAGGATGACGGCAAAGTGCTGTATGTGAAGTACGTCAAGTCGGACAATGCCTGGGACAGCTATAATAACGCGCCGGAAGTGTGGAGCTATTATCCCGACGGCAAACTTGCCATGTACACCACAGAAGGCGAGACCGGCGATACCGAGTATTATAAACTCACGGAACAGGGTAACGTGAAGGAAGCCGGCCTCTTCATGAGCTGGGACCAGATAGACAAAACGCTGGAGTTGATGCCATGGCGCACCACAGAAGGCGAACTTAACGATTCCACCATTACCCATTACGGACGTATCTACAGCAGTTCGGACAGCAACACCCGCGACAAGACCAAGGTGGAGCATTACAAATATTCGCCCAAGGGCTTGTTGCTCGAATACACCGTTTACGGAGGCAACGGGGACGACCGCAAGACGGTTTATGCCTATGACGACCTGGGACGCATTGTTTCTTGGAAGAAATACTATGCCAACGATGACGACAGCGATGTGGGGTATGCGTCGAACATGTCGCGCGGCATGAGCGAGTGGGACAATTCGGCCGAGGCACCCGCCACGGAGCCGGAGTGGCAAGCAGAGCCAGAGTTCTGCCAGACATGGACCTATCTCGACAACACCACCGTGTGGGGTGTGGGTAATCCCTGGCACGACGTGTTCAACCTTGACGGCCCTGCCACCGAGATACTGCTCGTGGACGAGGGCTACACCACACGCAATACCTTTGAGTGGACCGCTCCGGGTAAGCTGAAGAACTACACCTACTACGACGAAGACATAGACGGTGTGACCGAAGACAACAAGGTTGAAGTGGATGCCGACGGACACATCGTGAAGAACGTCTGGACAAGCAAGGAATCGTATGGCGACTCGGTTGAGGAATCGGTGGAGACCACTACCTACAAGTGGGACGGTGACAACCTCGTCTCAGCCAGCGAGGTGGACGAGAGCAGTTATGGTGACAGCAAGACGAAAACCGTTTTTGACTACACCTACACCTTCGGCGACAACTCTTATCGGGAAGACACCAAACAGTTTGATGTGCAGACCGACGGCGTTCCGAGCGAGACTTCCTCTTACTCTCTCTCCGTGACCCGCAAAGGCAATACCCTCCGCAGTGTGAACACGAACACTAATTTGGACGAGCCTTATATCACGGTGCTGGATGTGCAGGACGAGGACGTGACGTTTACCATTCCAAACATCCTCAAGGATATGGAAGGCTTCACTGCCGACGTGCCGGTAGTGGCATCGCAGAAAGGACGCGTTGTTGCGGCTTCCAACCATAACGTCTATGGTACGGACGGTGGCTACAACCTGACCCAGGCAGACGAACTTTATTGCAACGTCCTGGGCGACCAGTATTGCTCCATCGAACACGATGGCGAGCAAACTGTGGGCCGCAGCATAGACGGACTGCCGCTCTTCATTCTGAAGGGCAGTCAGTTGCAGACCCTCTTCGCATACTATGATGAGGATTATGATGTGGTAGTGCCCGCCAGTCGTGCCATTAGTGTGCCGGCAGGAAAGGCTTATGACGAGATCAACTTCACCTACAACGACGCCGGTCAGCTCGTTGGCCAGCAGGTGACCGAGGTGAAAGCCGACGGCACCCGCACCGAGACCATCAAGTTGGAATACAAGTACGACCCGACAGGCGTCGGTTCGCTGCAGATGGACACCCGCGTGGGCGTGAACCTGCAGGGCCGCCTGCTCAACCTCAAGAACGGAGCCGTGTTCAGCGTGTTCACCCTCGGTGGTTCGGTGTTGGCTGAAGGTGTGGACGCCTACACCTTCCAGACCCCAGGCATCTACCTTGTCAAGGTGGGCAAGCAGACCGTGAAGGTGAACGTGAAGTAAGCGCACTTCCCCCTATATAACAAGAGGCGGCTCTTTACTCGCAATGGGTAAAAGCCGCCTCTTGTCTTGTTTTTGTGGCAAAGGCTAAAAGCCATATCTTACGGCATAAAGTGGAATGTTGGTCATCCAGTCCTGCTTCCTGTATGGAGACATGGAGAAACGAAGTCCGTGAAGTCCCGGATTGTCCATTACGTATTGTCGTAGAGACTTTGCCTTACACTTTTCTATGGGGAAGTTTGGCTGTATCCTACACTTTTCTGGGGGAAAGAGCCCTCTGTGGTTCCTGTTTCCTGAGGTAAAAGCAGAAAGCAAAGGCTTGGAAATTTGCACATTTCGCAAGAAATCACTAAGTTTGCACACATGACTACCGAAGACTTTATAAACCAACACTTGACCGACGACGTGCGCACACTCGCCTTGCAGGGCACACGCTGCCCAGACATCGACATGCCCTACGCCCTTGACCAGATAGCCGGATGGCAAACGGCACGCCAAAAGTTGCCTTCGTGGGCAGCCGCCGAAGGCTTGGTCTATCCGCCCCATCTCTCCATGGAACAGTGCTCTTCCGAACAGACTGCCCGCTACAAGGCCGAGCTTGCCTTGCAGCTACTCGCCTCGGTTGATAGCGACGGACAAGGGAGCGTGCCAACCAAACTTGTCGACTTGACAGGCGGTTTCGGTGTGGACTTCTCTTTCATGGCCCATGGCTTCGACCAGGCGGTCTATGTGGAAAGGCAATTCCACCTCTGCCAGGTGGCACGCCACAACATGCCCCTGCTCGGCCTCCCCCATGCCGAGGTGGTTGAAGGCGACGGCACGGTCTACCTTTCGCGGCTGGACCATGCCACCCTCATATTCCTTGACCCGGCCCGTCGCGACAGCCATGGCGGCAAGACCGTGGCGATGAGCGACTGCACACCCGACGTGACCGCCCTAAAAGAAACGTTGCTCAACAAGGCCGACCTGGTGATGGTGAAACTCTCGCCCATGCTCGACTGGCACAAGGCTGTGGCAGACCTTGGTGATAGGGTGAGCGAGGTGCACATCGTGTCGGCAGGCGGTGAGTGCAAGGAGTTGCTCCTCGTGTTGCACCGCGACTTCTCGGGCAGTCCGCTCGTGGTTTGTGTCAACGACCACAGCACCTTCTCCTATCGCGAGGGTGCGCCACTCCACTCTGCCATGATTGGCGCCGTGGACGACCTTCCCATGCAGGTGATTGCCACCACCGAAGAAGACCCTTCCTCGCTTGCCGACCCGCAAGTGCTGCTCGTGCCCAATGCCTCGGTCATGAAGGCTGGCTGCTTTGACCGGCTTGCCTGTGTGTTTGGCGTGTGTGCCGTGGCTGCCAACTCCCATCTGTTTCTCGCCTCGGGCATGGTGGACGACTTTCCCGGAAAGCAATACAACATTCTGCGCGTGACGACCATGAACAAGAAGGAACTCAAGAAAGCAATGACGGGAATAGACAGAGCCAGTGTCTCGGTGCGCAACTTCCCACTTTCGGCTGCCGAACTGCGCAAACGGCTGAAAGTGAAAGATGGCGGCGACACCCACATCTTTGCTACAACGACCGACAGCCGGGAACATCTGCTTTACGTCTGCAAGCGGATTTGAGAGATTGCCGCCTGTTGGCGCAGCGGTCTGCTGTGACGTGCCCGTGAGAAATAAAAAACGGCTTTTTATTTTGAATTGTCTTCAATTTGAGCTATCTTTGCACGTTTAAATAGTACTATTTTATCATTATTTCATTTATTAAATGTCAGTAGAAATAAAGAAAGTCGAGTCGAAACGCGACTTGAAGACATTCATCGAATTCCACTACGACCTCTATGAGGGCAGCGAATACGATGTGCCCAACCTGTATAGCGACGAGCTCAACACGCTCAGCAAGGACCGCAACGCAGCTTTCGAGTTCTGCGAGGCCGAATACTACCTGGCCTATAAGGACGGAAAACTGGCGGGTAGGGTGGCAGCCATCATCAACAACCGTGCCAACGAGCGCTGGGGGCGCAAGTCGGTACGCTTTGGATGGATAGATTTTGTCGATGACCGTGAGGTGTCGGCAGCACTGCTGAAGGCCGTGGAAGACTATGGCAAGGCCAAAGGCATGACCGAAGTGGTGGGACCACTCGGATTTACCGACATGGATCCCGAGGGCATGCTCACCTACGGCTTCGACCAGCTCGGCACCATGCCCACCATCTACAACTATGCCTACTATCCCCAACACATCGAGCAGATGGACGGTTGGGAGAAAGACAACGACTATGTGGAATACAAGCTCATGGTGCCCGAGAAGATACCCGAGAAGTATACCAAGATAGCCAAGATGATAGAGAAACGCTACAACCTCCATGTGAAGAAACTCACCCGAAAGGAAATCTACAAGGACGGTTACGGCAAGCGCATCTTCCAGCTCATCAACGACACCTACAAGGATCTCTACGGATTCTCTGAACTCAGCGAGAAACAGATAGAACAGTATGTGGACATGTATCTGCCTATGGCAGACCTCAACCTCATCACCCTGATAGAAGACTGGAATGCCGACCACAAGCTGGTGGGCGTGGGCATTACCATTCCGTCGCTCGCCAGGGCACTGCAGAAGTGCCACCGTGGCAGAATGTTCCCCTTCGGCTGGTGGCACCTGTTGCGCGCCATCAAGTATCACAAGACCAAGGGCGTGGACCTGCTGCTGATGGGCGTGCTGCCCGAATACCGCATGAAGGGAGCCAATGCGCTCATGTTCTCCGACCTCATCCCCCGTTACCAGGCCTACGGCTTCGAGTGGGGCGAGAGCCAGGTGGAAATGGCAAGCAACGAAGGCGTGCAGAGCCAGTGGGAATACCTGGAAACCATCATGCACAAGAAGCGCAAGTGCTACAAGAAGGCAATAGGATAACCTTTTCACGCCACACAACATAAAGACTATGGAAGAAGAAAACATGAAGCCAAACGACCAGTCCCAGGTGGAATACACCGACGACAACATTCGTCATCTGTCGGGACTGGAGCACATACGCATACGCCCCGGCATGTACATCGGACGACTGGGTGACGGACGCACAGCCGAGGATGGCATCTACGTGCTGCTCAAGGAGGTGCTCGACAACTCCATCGACGAGTTCAAGATGAATGCCGGCAAGCGTATAGAAGTAGACATCGACGACAATCTTAAAGTGTCGGTGCGAGACTACGGACGCGGCATTCCGCAGGGAAAACTCGTGGAGGCTGTCAGCGAACTCAATACCAGCGGCAAATTCGACACCAAGGCCTTCAAGAAGAGCATCGGACTCAACGGCGTGGGCATCAAGGCGGTGAATGCCCTGAGCGCCCGCTTTGAGGCACGAAGCTATCGAGAGGGCAAGGTGCGCACGGTGGTGTTCGACCGGGGAAAGCTGGTGAGCGACACCACGGAACCTACAGAAGACGAGAACGGAACCTACATATTCTTCCAGCCCGACGACACCCTCTTCCTGAACTACAAGTTCCAGGCAGACATCGTGGAGACCATGCTCCGCAACTACACCTACCTGAACACCGGCCTTGCCATCATGTTCAACGGCAGACGCATCATCAGTCGCAACGGACTGAAAGACCTTCTGCTCGACACGATGACAACCGACGGACTCTATCCCATCATCCACATCAAGGGCGAGGACATTGAGATAGCCTTCACCCACACCAATCAGTATGGCGAGGAATACCACTCCTTCGTCAACGGACAGCACACCACCCAGGGCGGCACCCACCAGAGCGCCTTCAAGGAACACATAGCCAGAACCATCAAGGAATTTTCCGGCAAGAACTTTGAATATGCCGACATCCGCAACGGCATTGTGGCAGCCATAGCCATCAATGTGGAAGAACCCATGTTCGAGAGCCAGACCAAGATAAAGCTCGGCTCGCTCACCATGAGTCCTGGAGGCGACAGCATCAACAAGTATGTGGGCGACTTCATCAAGAAGGAAGTGGACAACTATCTGCACATACATGCTGACGTGGCAGAGGTGATGCTTGAGAAGATACAGAGCAACGAGAAAGAACGCAAGGCCATGGCAGGCGTGGCAAAGATAGCCCGTGAGCGCGCCAAGAAAGCCAACCTGCACAACCGCAAGCTCCGCGACTGCCGCATACACTTCAGTGACGTGAAGAACGACCGGAAGGAGGAATCGAGCATCTTCATCACCGAGGGCGACTCGGCGAGCGGCAGCATAACCAAGAGCCGCGACGTGAACACCCAGGCGGTGTTCTCACTCCGCGGAAAGCCCCTCAACTCGTTCGGCATGACCAAAGAGGTGGTCTACAAGAACGAGGAGTTCAACCTGCTTCAGGCTGCACTCGACATTGAAGACGGACTCGACACACTGCGCTACAACAAGGTTATCGTGGCGACGGATGCCGATGTGGACGGCATGCACATCCGCCTGCTCATCATCACTTTCTTCCTGCAGTTCTTCCCGGAACTCATCAAGAAGGGGCACGTCTATGTGCTGCAGACCCCCTTGTTCCGTGTGCGCAACCGCCGCACCAAGATCAAGAATAAGAAAGCCATAGCCGAGGCCGATGCCAAGCGCACCAACAAGGAAAAGAAAAGCGACTTTATCACCCATTATTGCTACAGTGACGAGGAGCGCCTCAAGGCCATCTCCGACCTGGGGCCCGACCCGGAGATAACCCGATTCAAAGGTTTGGGCGAGATTTCGCCCGAGGAGTTTGCCCACTTCATCGGGCCCGACATGAGGTTGGAGCAGGTGACGCTCCACAAGACAGACCAGGTGCAGAAACTCCTGGAATACTATATGGGCAAGAACACCATGGAACGGCAGAACTTTATCATAGACAACCTGGTGGTGGAGGAAGACCGCCCCGAGGAAATGGGAGAAGAAATAGACTAACAAGAAAGACATGAAGAAGACTATCATGGCAGCCCTTGCGCTGCTTTGCACAATAATAGCCCATGCACAGTTCTCGCTGCGCATGGGCAAGGACAGTCCGCTGCGCAAGTTGCAGATGGCGGAAGTGGTGATCAACAACCTCTATGTAGACTCGGTAGACGAGAAGAAACTGGCGGAAGACGGCATACGCGGCATGCTCGAGAAACTGGACCCGCACTCTTCTTACTCCACTCCTAAGGAAGTGAAGGCACTCAACGAACCCCTACAGGGAAGCTTTGAGGGAATAGGCGTGCAGTTCAATATGGTGGACGACACGCTGCTCGTCATTCAGCCTGTGGTGAACGGCCCCTCGGAGAAGGTGGGCATCTTGGCAGGCGATCGCATTGTCAGCGTGAACGACACCGCCATTGCCGGTGTGAAGATGGCGCGCGAGGAAATCATGCGCCGATTGCGTGGACCCAAAGGGTCGAAGGTGCTGTTGGGCATCGTGCGCCGAGGCATCAGTGACAAACTCTCATTCACGGTGACTCGCGACAAGATTCCCGTGAAGACCCTCGATGCCTATTACCTGATACGTCCCGGTGTGGGCTACATACGCATCGGCAGTTTCGGTGCCACCACTTACGACGAGTTCATGACAGCCGTGAAAGACTTGCAGGGCAAAGGCATGAAAGACCTTATCGTGGACTTGCAGGAGAATGGCGGCGGCTATCTGCAGACGGCCGTGAAGATAGCCAATGAGTTCCTGGCAGACAACGACCTCATCGTCTACACGTCGGGCAGGGCCAGCAAGCGGCAGGAATACCGTGCGCAAGGCAACGGCAAACTGATGAAAGGCAAGGTGGTGGTGCTGGTCAACGAGTTCTCGGCAAGTGCCGCAGAGATTGTGACTGGAGCCATACAGGACCAGGACCGTGGCTTGGTGGTGGGACGCAGAAGTTTTGGCAAAGGACTGGTGCAGCGCCCCATTCCGTTTGATGACGGTTCGATGATTCGTCTCACCATCGCACACTATTATACGCCTTCAGGCCGTTGCATCCAGAAGCCTTATAAGAAAGGAGATGCTCAGGACTATGCACGCGACATAGAGAACCGCTTGAAGCACGGCGAGTTCACCAATGCCGACAGCATACACTTTGCCGACTCGCTGAAGTGCTATACTCTGCGCAAGCATCGCGTGGTCTACGGAGGAGGCGGTATCATGCCCGACTATTTCGTGCCGCTCGACACAATGAAATACACAAAGTTCTACCGTCAGTTGGCAGCCAAGAACTATATCATCAATACCAACTTGAAGTATATTGATGCCAACCGCAAGCAACTGAAGAAGCAGTACACCCAGTTCGACAAGTTCCTGGCAGGCTACGAGGTGCCGCAGGAAGTGGTTGACACCATTCTTGCCCAGGCTGAAAAAGACAAGATAAAGCCGAAAGACAAGGAGGAACTCGACAAGACCCTGCCTTTCCTGCGCCGTCAGCTCAAGGCACTTGTGGCGCGCGACATCTGGGACATGAGTCAGTATTACCAGATTATGAACGAGGACAACGATGTGGTCAAGAAGGCACTCGAAGTCATTAGGAAATAGAGTTATACAAGAATGAAAAGTGAAGGAGACACCCCCAAGAGGCTTGTCTCCTTCACTTTTTTACCCTATGCTTCTTTGTTTTACGTTTTGCACAGGATTTTGTTTGGCAAATGTTTGCAGATAAACGTTATTTAAGTTATCTTTGCAGTTGACAAACAATCATCAGTTAGTACTGATATTGCTACAGAGAACAGTTATATACAATCTATTCATCTCTTTAACCCAAAAATTCATGAGAAAAAGACCCATTCACATTCAGCTCCTCGCATTATGCCTTATGTCGGGAGTAGCAATGTTTACCAGTTGTAACGACAACGATTACGACTTCAATGAGATCGACGCCACGGTAGGTATTGGGGGCGATAAACTGGAAATACCAGTCAGTTCGACAGATGTTATTAAACTTGCCGACGTGCTCGAACTTGAAGCCGACGGTTGTGTAGTGGAAGAAGCCAATGGCGACTATGTGTTCCGGCAGGATATGAAGAATCCTGTTACCGCAGTGCATCCCAATATTGGCAGGATAATTCTGAAAGGTGCACGCAAGGAGAGCCATGTGATCTCGTTTTACAAATCTTCCACCCAGTCGAACGGCATGGGCACACGTGCCCAGTCTACTGCTCTTACAGCCAAAGGGCGTGTACTCGACATGGACTACAAGTATGACAAGCCCGTAGAGGTGGTAAGGCTGCTTGAGTCGGAAACCGACGCCAAGGTGCAGGTGCATTTTTCTGTGCCTGCATCACTGGGTAAGATAGACCAACTGGACATTACCTTCCCTAAATATATGGTTGTTGAGGCTGGCGCCGGTTACCAGGTGGATGGCAACACCGTGAAATTCACTAATGTGACAGGTTCTGTCGACAAAACAATCACGATCTGTAAGATAGACTATGCCGGTGGCGGTGATGACGTGGTGATGGGCAGCAACACCATCGAACTGAAGGGCGGTGTGGACGTCTATGCCCTTTGCTGCAATCCACAAATGATTATGGGAACAACCCTCAGTGTGGGCATAGACATCAGTGCCATCAGCATCAACTCCGCCACGGGATACTTCAAGCCCAACATTGCCCTCAACGACTTGGGCAGTGTGGAAATAGACAAGGCAGGCATTCCCGACTTCCTGACGGGTGGCAACGTGAACATAGATTTGTATAACCCCCAAATCAAGCTGACGATTAGCAACGACATGAACGTAGAGGGAAAGGTAAAAGGAACATTGACAGCCGTAAAGGACGGCAGGCAGATGGCCAAGGTCAATGTGGACGGCATCAAAGTAGGAGCTGCCAAGACCTCCACCATTTGCATCTGCCGCAAGAAGGAAGGTGTGACTGGCTATGACCAGGTGATTGAGGTGCCAACGCTTTCCACACTTATCAGCACCATACCCGACAAGATAACCTTTGCAGCTACGGCTGAAGCCAATGAACAGGAACAGGGATCGTTCGAGTTTGGCAAGCAATACACCATCCAACCCGCCTATTCAGTGAATGCTCCGATAGCTTTTGCAGAGAATGCCAACATAGAATATAAGGATACACTCGACGGATGGAACGACGACGTGAAAGACTTGCAATTGTCAAAGAACAGCTACATTCTTGCAACAGCCAATGTGGAAAGTGCAGTACCCGCTTATCTTCACGTAGAGGCCGTGCCGGTGGGCGTTGACCACAAGCCGCTGAGCAGCGATGACATTGAAGTCGTGGTGGAAGGAAATGTGGCGGCATCCTTGGACGGCCAGACCACGGTGACATCACCTTTGAGCGTCAAACTGGTGCAGAAGACAGAGAATGCCGTGAAGAAACTTGACGGTATAGTGTTCCTCGTGTCGGGCAAGGCCAACGGTGAAGGAGGTGCAGTGACTGGCATAACCCTCAACGCCCAAAAGCACACGCTCGTGCTCAAAGACGTGAAGATACAGCTCGTGGGCAAAGTGATAGGCGACTTTAACTAATCCATAACAATCCAAACCATTATGAAATTGACATTCAACAAATATTTCCTCCTCGCCGCCATGATGGTGGCAGGAGGCTCGGCTACAGCCCAGAACCTGAATTCGGCTTACCATACGCAAGACTATAAGTTCCGTCACGACATGAACCCAGCCTACGGCAATGACCAGGGTTACTTCTCTATTCCCGCTTTGGGTAACATCAGCGTGGGGCTCCAGGGAAATTTCGGCTACGGTGACGTGGTGGTGAAGAACCCTATGTACGGACAGGGAAGCGACAAGAAAATGACTACCTTTATGAATCCCTATCTTTCCAATGAGGAAGCACTCAAGGGGTTCAGCAAGGGCAACAATCGCATTGTGGGAGATGTGGGCCTTGCCATCCTGTCAATGGGCTTCAAAGGCTTTGGCGGATACAACATAATAGAAATCAATTCGAAGACAAACTTCGGCTTGTCCCTGCCTTATGAATTGATTGAATTTGCTCGCAATACAGGTAACAAGACTTATGACATGGGTAACATCGGTGTGCATGCCATGTCGTATGTGGAACTGGGACTCGGTCACTCTCACGACATCAACGAGAAACTCCGTATTGGTGCCAAGTTGAAATTCCTTTTCGGTGCTGCCCGTGGCGACTTCCAGTTCAAGGACGTGAAGGCAGATCTCTCGGGAACCGACAAATGGACGGTGAGCGGCGATGCGCAGGCCAACGTGTCGATGAAGGGCTTCCAGTATACAATGACCCGCGAGGAATATAATCAGGAAGATAAAGGCACTTATGAGAAGATCGATGACGTGGACGTGGACGGTGCCGGTCTTGGAGGTTTCGGTATGGCGGTAGACCTGGGAGCGGTGTACAAGATTAATGAAGACTGGAAGGTGAGTGCCTCGGTGCTTGACCTCGGCTTCATCTCCTGGACCAACAACATCCAGGCCACCAACATGAAGAAGTCTTTTGAATTCAACGGCTTCCATGATGTGGCTGTCAAAGACGGACAGGGCGTGACAGTGGACGACCAGACCGACTCTTATGGCGACCAGATTACGGATTTCATCAATCTGCAGGACAAGGGCGACCAGGGCAAGCGTTCTACCGGTATCGGTGCCACCATCAATGTGGGGTGTGAATATACGTTGCCTGTTTATCGCAAACTGACCTTCGGCTTCCTCAGCAGTACCCGTCTCAACGGCGACTATTCCTGGACTGAAGGCCGACTGAGTGCCAACTGGACACCTACCAAGTGGCTTGACGGCGGCATCAACATGGCTGTGAGCAGCTTTGCCACCAGTTTCGGTTGGGTGCTCAACATTCATCCCAAGGGCTACAACTTCTATCTGGGCATGGACCATATACTTGGCAAGACCAGCAAGGAGTTTATTCCGCTCAGCTCCAACGCCAGTGTAACACTCGGCATGAGCGTGGCATGGTAGGTAATGATGCAGAAAACACAGATTATTTGACGGAAGCGACCCGGTGAAACAATAATCACTTTCACCGGGTCGCTTTTCTCATGTGATTATACTCAAGCGAAAACCGCGGCATGAAACAAAAGTTCATGCCGCGGTTTTCGCTTGAAACTAAGTAGGGACGATCGGGCTCGAACCGATGACCTCTGCAATGTGACTGCAGCGCTCTAAACCAACTGGGCTACGCCCCTATGTTTCAAAACCGAGTGCAAAAGTACACGTATTTTCTGAACTGGCAAAATATTTTTGTGCTTTTTATTCCTAAACCTCACCTTTCTATGGAAAAAGACGGGAATCTGTCAGTCAATGAGGATGAACGGTGCCCAATATTGTGGACTGCGATAGGGGTGGACAATGATGGTGGATGGTGTGTTAGGCTTTCTGTGCAGTATGGCCGACACAGTGCGTTGGGCTTGGGGAATGGCATATTGCTGAATGGCTTGTTGAGCTTGGCGAAAGGCTGTGTGTACGTCTTTGTGTTCGATGCGCCAGGCATGGTAGAAGGCTTTCATGAAGAGACGTGTAGACTTGTCATTGACAGCCCATAAGGTGGCTATGATGGTACCGGTGCCCGCTTTCTTCAATGCTCTGAGTATACCGGCTGGCCCTTCATCACTGACCACACCTTGTGCCGTTTGGCAGGCAGACAGAACAATGAAGTGCACGTTTGTCAGGTCGAGATCGCACAGTTCCCGTGCCGAGAGCAATCCGTCTTCTCCGCTTTCGCTCTTGCCCTCTACATTGGCTCCTGTCAGAGCCATCCCCGATGTCCAAAGCGTATTGTCGTGTCGCAGAGAATCGCGGAGAAATATGGATGGGGGATTGAGTGACACCTCCAGACTGTAGCCATGAGTGGCGAGGTGTACGACGGCATATTTGTTTAGAACCTCTTTAATGTCTTGTTCCCACATTACTTGGCGGCAATCAGTGCCCATGACATGTGCCACGGTATCTGCTTCGGGAATCGTAGCTGGCAGATTCTTGAACGACAATGGCGCACCGCACATTCGCAAGGCTGTGTCATAGGCCGTATGGTTCGAGGAGGATGGATTCGATGTGGTGGAAGGACGCTTTTGGTTGTAGTCGAGTCCACCTATGACCAAAGTATTTCCATTTGAAGGGGAGATGGCAGAATGGATGCGACTGGTTGACGAAACACGACGCAGGTCCAACTTCTGTGCGGCAGGATAGGGGAGGTTTTCTATGCCGAGCATTTGGAAGATGCCCTCGGGCGCAAAATAGAGGCGCTTGACGGATGAGGGTAACACGAGGCACAAGGGGGCCCAAACCATGGCGGCAAGTGTGGAATCTGTGTATATGGCTGCAGCATGGTGTGCTCCTTGGCATACGGCCTGCTGGAGTGTCGCTTTGCCAAGGGCATGGTTGTGAAGTTGCTTACGAGTGGCTATGTCCACATATCTTATTCCTGTTTTTGTGCAGACAATGGCGGCATAGACCGAATCACCTGACAGCAGGTTCTGATAGCAGACGAACTCTATGGCTGCCTCTTGCGGTTGCAGTCTGTTTGCCACTTGAGTGTGGTCGTGTGCCAGTGTGGTTACCAACTCCTTGTGGTTTTCGGCAGTGCGTCTGCCCATCAGTGCAATGTGGCGGCGAAATAGAGCTACGTCATAGAGTAGTGGGGCTGCAGCATTGCCTAATGAGAACATCTCCGATACCAGTGGATTTTCTTTTAGCCAAAAGTCAAGGCGCGCTTGTTCGGTCATGGAGCCGAAGTTAGAGCGCACAAAATCCTTCTCTGTGGAGAAGAAATCTTTATAGGCCTGCGTGGCTTCCTGTGTCCGCTTAGCCTTGAGCAGGATTTCCGCCTTTTTACGTAGCGAGATGAGGTAGGTGGAATGACGGGTGCCGAGTACTTGTGCCTGCCATCTCAGCACCTCGTCAATATGTTGCAATGCTTGTTCGTACCTACCTGTTTCCGCTTCGACCAATGCCTTGTTGGCAAGGGTGATATAGAATGTGTTTCCATGAAGTTGCTGCAAGGCATCGTTGAGGTCTTGCAGAGCCTGATCGTATTTGTTGAGGCTCCACAGTATGTAGCCCCGGTTTTGCAGGAGCCGTGCCCGTGTGGCATCGTTTGTGGTATAGTGGGCAATGACATTATTGAGCATGGCGAGAGCCTTGCTTTCCTGTCTTGTATAGGCATAAGCAGTGGAGAGGTTGGCCAGTCGTTTGAAGTCTTGCTCGGGATTGTTCAACCTGATGTTTTCAAGTAGAGAGATGGCACGGCTATATTGACCGGTTTGGATGAGTAGGTCGGACATGTTGTAGGTTATTGAGGCTTTTATATCTTGGTCGGCCGACAGGTCAAGAGCTGCCTCATAGTCTGCTTGGGCAAGGTCATAGCGGTCCAGATGCTTGTAGCAAGACGCACGGTGTTGCAGACATTCCGTCTTGGCGGTCTTGTCGGGTGTGGCGTTGATGGCAGAAGTGTAACAGTCGGCAGCATCCTTCCATTGTTCCGCTTTGGCCTTTTGGTCGGCAGTGCGCATCTGTGCTATCCACGATTGGCCAAAGACCGGGTGCAGGTGGAAGATGAGGATGGTAAGGAGAAACAGGAGCCTTTTCATATTCGTTTTGTTGTTTTTAGTTGAGTGCTATGGCAAATGATACGGGTTGCGAGTCGGGATTTTCCACGCGGATGGAATAGATGCCGTCAGAAATGCCCATATCCCAAGTCACGTAGCTCATGTTGCCTTTTGCATTTGGTTTTGCTGTGTATTGTTTACCCGATAATTTGTCGGTCACAGTTACTTTTATGTTTCCTCCCTTTTGCGTGATGAACAGCAACTCGCATTTCCCGCATCCCTCCCATTCATAGCAGAGAGTGCTCTTGGCAGCTATGGAGCGGTGGAAAACGAGGAGGTCGCTGTCGTCGGCATTGCGCATGATGGAGATGTCGTCAAGGTCGTTGACAATGAAATCGTGCTTGATGAGTGAGTCGGCGAATTCCGTGCAGAACAGGATACTGGCCTTGCCTTCGGCTTGTCTTCCCTCTTTGCATTTCGGTTCAATGCTTTCCATGCTGACTTTGCTGAAGTCTTCCTTGGCTTCATACAGGGCATACTTGTCCTTATTGGCTATACCGTCGAGCATCTTCTGGCAGCCGGCTTTATACTCAGCTATCTTGGGTGAGCATTCTTGAGCTTGGGCAGGGAGCAGAGCGGATGAAACCGTCAGTGCGGTTATCAAAGTTTTCAGATGTATCATATTTCGTTTTTTTTTATTCAATGGCATCGAGTAACATGAATGGAGCCCAGTAATAGGGCTGCGGATAAAGTCTGCGCACATCTGTCACGGCATGCTTGAAAGCCTTCTGTTTGGTTTCGCCCTGCATCCAGTAACGATAGAAAGACGACATCAACATAGCTGTAGACTTGTCGTTGACACTCCACAAACTGACCAACAATGATTTCACGCCTGCCTGCTTGAAGCCTCTTGGCAATCCCATTACCCCTTCGAAGGTGTAGTCGCCCAATGCCGTTTCACAGGCAGAAAGGGCTACGAGTTGAGTGCCTTGCAGGTCGATTTGCGACACCTCGTCGGCTGTGAGAATACCATCGTCGGCTTCTGGTGGTGTCTTCGTGCCGTTCCATGTGTCCTCAGCACCGGCAAGGGCCACACCGGCGCGTTGCATCGAATTGCTTGCAGCTAAAGTGTAACGCATGAAGAAGGGTACTCTCAACGCTCTTGTCTCGTTTGCAATGAAGAAGCCATGTGTGGCGAGGTGAACCACTTCAGGCTTTTGTGTCAACAGACCGCGAAGCGTTTTCTCTGTAGCTTCCATGCGTACCCTTACCGTGAACTTCCGGTTGGCAAAGGCGTTCTTTATTTGTGCCATTTCCGTTTGCGTGAAGGGTAGGTATTTGAAGTGGTAACGTTTGGAGGCACGTTCGCTGAAATCATCAATGGTCGTGTCTTCGTCACCGCGGGCATTTTCGGTATCGCCCTGGCTCACTTGTTCCTGCTGCTTGTCTGAATAGCATATGTCACCCATGGCCAGTATGGATTTAGGCTGATGTTCCTCCGTTGGGGTCAAAATCTGTGCCGTCGTTGTGAGCGGGCAGAGGTCGTAATGGTCTGTGAGAAAAGACCCGTCCGGTCTGGCTATGGCGGCAAAGGCAACGGACGAGAGCAGTCCTTGGGTGGCATAGTAAACCCTTTTGATTCCCTTCAGCTCTGTTTCAAGTGGTTGCCAGAGCATGGTGTAGAGGTCGATGGCTCTGTCGTTATAGAGCTTTCGGGCAATGGCTGTGGGAGAAGTAACTCCCAATGCTTTCATCCGGTTAGCGAGTGTGTCTGCCACGACCAGTGGAATGGCCTTCGGTTCTTTGCACCCGGGTGTCAGTACCAATGCCATCCAATAGGGATAGGCATAGGTGAACTCCACTGCGGCTTCCCCCTCCTTCAACTGATTGCGCACTTGCTGCCATGTGGCGTCGATCGGTTTCTTGTTGCGATAAGGTGCAGCTTGGTCTACAATGCTCCGTTCCAGGAGGTTGATACGTTGTTGGTAGGAAGCGTTTAGTATGTATTTTCGGTTGATTTCCTCTTGCGTTTCATGGAGTATGTCAAACTTGATGGCCTTCTGTTCCGAACGTAGGATATTGAGCGAGTCAACCAACGAGATGAGCGTCTTGTCGTTTGATTTCAAGATGGCGTCACGTGTTTCCCGTTGTGAGCGCAGCTGTATGCCGGTGCGGTAGAGCACGGCATTGTAGACCTCGGGTGCTATCTGCTGCTTGTCCCTCATCCCCGCCATACAGGTGGCAAGCCAGGCCGAAGGGTCGCCATAGCTCTCCATGAAAGCGTTTTGTTCCTGTTCGGTGAGCATGGGAAAGTTGCGGCTCATGATGTCTTTTACCGCCTCATAGTGCTTGCGGGCATACGGAAGCATGTGTTCATAATCGTGTTGCACCAGGCAGAGGTTGCACATGAGGTTGTAGAGAGGCAATTTGGAACTGGGAGTGGCCTGTGCGTCTTCTTCCTGCGGCTTGATGTCTTGTGCATAGAGTTGTTTGGCTTCGTCATATTGTTTGTTCTGTAAATAGAAGTCAAAGAGCTTCAAGCAGGTGTTTCTGTATTCCTCCGGAAAAAGAGATTTGCTTTGTGCCTTATGTATCATCATATAGTTGAAGGCCTTTTCCTTATTGGGCTGCAAGTATAGATAATAGTTCTCGAAAGCGTCAAGCATGCTGAAATAACCAATTTGTTTGTTGAATTGGGGCAGTTGTTCTTGCAACTTGTTCAACTGGAATTCAAATCCGGCCAGTGCATCGAAATTACTGTCAAATTCCTTCCAGGATTTTGCCCATGCCGCCCGTTGGTCTTCGGACAACAGATCCGTATTGACTTGCTTCTTGATATTTGTGCCTTGAATATAGAAGCGGATCAATTCGCAATATAGTCTGACACCATATATTGACATGAAATTCGGTTCCATACCGTTTTGTTGTCCTATGCTTAAGGTCATCTTCACGATAAGCGTGAAGTATTTCATGAGGGTGTACAGGTTGCTGCTATTCTTGGGCATCAGGTTATAGACGCCCCACAAGAAGTCGAGCATGTCTGTGGTGTAGTAGTTGAGGTTCTGCTGTTCGAACACTTCCAGGTCTTCGTTCATCAGTTTATAGGCTGTGCTCATGTCGTCAAGACCATACATGTAGATGTTGTAGCGTTTGGTCAACAATGTGATGTAAGTGCTTGAGAATCCTGAATCCTGCCATTTGCATACCTCGATGCCCTTATTGACCATGTCCAGCGCTTCCTGGATCTTGCCTTTTGAGTAGAGCCAATCGGCAGCAAGGCTGTAGTTTGTCGGGATGAAACGGAGTGAGTCGGTGTTTGTGTCCAGTATCTTTCTGGCTTGTGCATACATGTTTTCCTGTTCTTTCTCCGTATCCTTGATAAGGGAAAGCACATTCAGTTTTGACAGCAACATGTAGGCCCGCTTGTGGGTCAACCCCTCGTTGCTTGATTCGTCGTAAGCCTGTTGGTAGAGCTTGGCGGCAAGTCTAAAATTTTCGGCTCCGTTTTCCAGTGTCGCATAGTCTCCCAACACATCAGTATGGTCAATGTGTGCCTTTTTCATTTGTTCAATGAGGGCGGGATACTGCTTGCGTGCCGACTGGCTGTCGTAAGATGCCAGCCAGTTGAGTTCCATAGCCTTCTCTTGCAGGTAGACGTATGACGATGCTCCATACCTTTGTTTCGTGTCTTCACAAACCCGTTGCTGAATGTTGGTGCCCGTTTTCAAATCACGTGTTCCCATGTATACGTCCAGTGCCATGCGGCGGCCGAGCAGGATGGATACAAAATCTTTGCTGTGATTCTTGGCATAGAATTCAGCTATAGGTCCTATTTTCTCTTTGTAGACTTGTGGCATGATGTCCTTGAGAGAACCGTAGAGCATATAGCGCATATAGGCAGACTTCATGTTGTCCGTACCCCATGCCTTTGCTACGGCCTGGTCAAACAACTGTGACGCCTCGGCGAAGTCGTTGGGCGCATAGAGGGCGACAATCTCGCACAAATGCAATATCATCAACGAATAATAGGGACATTCCTCACCCAAATATTGTCTGAAGGATTCCAGCATGGGGCGCCACATGAAGGCATCCTTGATGTCCTTACCCCTCGACGCAAGCATGCTCCAGTAGTTCACCTTGCGCAACAGGGTCGACAACGTGCCTTGTCCGTAGTATTGAGAGGCATAATCATAGAACACCTTGAGCACGTTGAGGTTGTCATCGCTGATGGTGTTGTAGTTTTCTCGGGCACTCTCGGCGCATACGTAATATTCTATCACTTCCGGATGACCGGGCTTGAACAACTTCAGGTAGGTCTCCTCTGCAAGTTTAAAGTAATGCTCGGCATTGTGCAGAATGCCTGTGTTGGTGTTGTGTCCATAGAAAGAATCGGGCAATGGCTCCACTTTGTTGAAAGCCGCCTCAGATTCGTGAATGGCAGCGAAAGAACTCTTCGCCGCACCGAGACGGGTGTAAAGCCAGGCACGCATACGACTGGGGGTCTGGTCGGCAAAGGGATAGAGCTTGACGGCTTCCCGTTCCGCCTTTAGCACATCATCGTAAAGGTCCGGTGAGGTGATGAACGTTTCAAGTTGGGATGCGTCGAACTTGAGCAGCTGGAACAGGCATATCAGGGCTTTGTTTTCCTTGTCGGGGTTCTTCTTTGCCGCCGCCTTCTGTTCATGGATAATGCCATCCATCAGAGGATATATGTTTTCCAAATTGCTGCGGCAGTTCATCCACAAGTATTTGCACCAGCCTGTGGTGGGGTTTTCCCTTCCCAGTTGCCGTTCTGCTTGCTGATACAGGGCTTGAAGGGCTTGGAGTGAGTGTGCAAACTTGTAGTCCTTGCCGTCGGTCTGTTCAAAGGCGGCATAGGTTTCCACCTCGGGCACATGCTTGCCAACGGCATGGAGCAATGCCATCGCTTCTGGCTCACGCACTTCGTCCATCACGGCGAAGGCTGCCTCGCGGAGTTGTTGCTCTTGGCTGAGACTTTCTGCCTTGGGATAGTGCTCTTTCATCCATCGGCGGTGCTCCTCAATGTGTTCATAGGCAGACTGGGCATGAAGCCACGTGATACTGCCAAGGAGGAGCAGGGTCAACAGCCATTTTATGGGAAAGGTTGTATGCGTCATTGTAGGTTTGTTCTGTTGACGATTATTGAAGGGCATCAAGCAGCAGGAATGGTGCCCAGTAGAAGGGATCGGGATAGTCCTTGCGCACATCGTTGACGGCATGCTTGAAGGCTTGCTGTTTAGTTTTGCCTTGCATCCAATAACGGTAGAAAGAAGACATTAGGAGCGATGTGGACTTGTCGTTGACGCTCCACAAACTCACAAGCAACGACTGCACACCAGCCTGTTTGAACCCTCGTGGCAGTCCGAACACTCCCTCAAAGGAATAGTCACCCAAAGCAGTCTCGCAAGCGGAGAGGGCTACGAGCTGTGTGCCCTGAAGGTTGAGTTGTGCCACCTCGTTGGCGGTGAGAATACCGTCGTCGGTCTCCTCGGGCCGTTTGGCCCCTGTCCAGGTGTCCTCGGCACCGGACAGGGCTATGCCGGCACGTTGCATGGAATTTTCTATGGCGTTTTCGTAGCGCTTGAAGAACGGCACCTTGCGTGCGTCGTCGGTTTTGGCAATGAAGAAACCGTGGGTTGCCAAATGCAGTACATCCGGTTTCTTGTCCAGCTGTTTGCGCAAGTTTTGTTCTGTAGCTTCAGTTTCTTCCATCAGTGTCAGTCGGCGGTTCTTGAGCGTACTGCTCAGGTCCTCTATTTCATTCTTGGTGAAAGGCAGATATTTAAAGTGGTAGCGCTTGGCACCTCGCTCGCTGAAGTCGTCGAGCGAGGTGTCGTCATCTCCACCTCTGGCACCGCTGATGTCGCCTGCTGCGACCTGTTGCCGTTGTTTGTCGGTATAGTATATGTTGCCCATAGCCAAGACCGTTTGCGGGTGCTCTGCCGTCTCTTCTTTCACCAGTTCCGCTGTTGTGGTGAGTGGACAGAGGTCGTAGTGGTCAGTGAGATACTTACCGTCAGGTGTGCTGATGGCGGCGAAGGCTATGGAGTAGAGCATGCCTTGAGTGGCGTAATACACTTTGGTCACGCCTTTCAGTTCTTTCTCCAATGGTTGCCACAGTATACTGTACAAGTCAATAGTCTTGCTGTCGTAAAGTTTGCGGGCTGTGGCGGCAGACGATTTCGTGTTGAGACTGCTGATGGCGTTCTTAAGAGAGTCTGTGCTTGTCAGCACTACTGGAACAGGAGCGCTGCATTTTGGCTTCACCACCAATGCCATGACATTTATGTCTGTAACGATAAACTCGATGGCAACTTCCGACGAATGGAGTTTGTCGCGAATTTGAGTCCATGTTATTTCTTTCGATTGTTGTTTGAGGTAAGGTGACGCTTTTTCAATTATGTTGCGTTCCAAAAGGTTCATGATGTCCTGTTTTTGTCCAGTATGGGCAATGTTTTCTACGAGGATTGTTGTGGATTCCCTCTTTGCCAGCCCTGTTTCTCTTTTTAATGCAGAACGCATATTCTCCAGTTCCTTTATCATGGAAATTAATTCTGAGTTTTGGGACTGAATTATGGCTTGTTTCAATCCTTGTTGGGAACGAAGTTGCAAGCCTGTGCGATAAATGATGGCATCATAAATTTCTCCTTTGATGCCTTTCATGTTAGGATTGCATGCCATGCACAAAGTTAGCCAATATGCAGGGTCACCATAAAAGGCAAACATATTTTCCTGTTCTTGTTGGGTGAGCAACAGAAAATTTTGGTCATAGACATCTTTTAGGTTTTTGTAAAGCAACCTACTATATTTGAGCATTTCCTCGTTATTCCCCTTTTTGAAATTGACGAATGCCATTCTATTATAAATGATAGACTTTTGCTCTGTTGTCCATCTTGTATTTTGCGCTTTTTGTAAAGCTTTGGCGTATACCTTTTCTGCTTTTCCAAATTGACTTTGTTCTTTAAACAAATCCCCAATGGATATCAATGTACGTATATAAGATATATCATCGTCCTTTTCTTCGAGACGAATTTTTTCATTCAGATATCTTTGGGCCTTCGCAAAGTCTGTGTGCAGATAGGTATAGAATAGAGATGTGACATCAAGTAATAACCTGTATCCTTTATTTTGCTGATAATTAGTGAGTTCTTTTTGAAATCTCTTAATAAGGTTGTCCAATATTGAAGAGCTTACGCATTTCTCAACAAATTCGTCAAATGGCGCAAAGAACTTCTCTTTTTCTAATTTTTCTTCTTCGTTTAAAGTAGTCCAATTAATACTCTTCTTCATCTGTGAAAAATGTATGGCAAACCAAACCATCTTATCCATAAGGTATGTAACATATTCACAGGAGAACTTAGCGTCATATTGTCTTTGCTTTCCAATGTGGTCTATCATAACTCCAATGAGTCCGTAATAACGGAACCATGTAACCAAATCGTCATATTTCTGGGCGTAGTAATCGAAGACTTTGCACATATATTGAAGCATGTCTAAGGTATAGAATTTCAGATTTTGCTGTTGAAATTTTACAAAATCTTCATTCATTAGCTTGTATGCAGTTTTCTTGTCGTTCAGAAAAAAATAATAGAATGCGTAACGTTCAGTAATGAGATTAATGTATGTCTTGCTAAACCCGTGGTTCTGCCGTTCACAGATGGCGATTCCCTTGTTCAACATGTCGAGTGCAGCCTTATCATCTCGTGTCAGATTTCCTTCATACCATGCTGATGCAATGTAATAATTTTCAGGGATTGCCATAATTGTATCGACACTGTGGTCGAGGATGTCTTTGGCTAAAGCGAACATCTCGTCACCTTCCTGTTGACTGGTATTTTCATTTCTGAGCGCATACAGCTTTTGTAGCAAGAAGTAGGCCCTTCGCTGCGTTTTTCCTTCTGTAGCCGACTCGTCAAATGCTTGCTGGAATAGTTCGGCAGCCCTTTTGTTCTTGTTGTGGTTCACTTCCATTTGGGCGAAGAGGGCAAGAACATCTGTTCTGTCCAAGTTGCGATAACGCATTTCTTCAATGGTTGTTTTCATTAAATCACGTGAATCTTTATGATTTGAAGATAACAAATATTGTTGTGCACACTCTTCATAATATATGGGTGAATGACCGTATATTTTGCGAATGTCTGTGGTTGCATCACCTTTGCATAAAAATGCGCTCAGTTCATTGTGGGCAATATTGTTATAATAGTCTGCAAGGTGGCGTGCTAACAAGATACTGGGATAAGTACTTTTGTGAGTTACGCACAGGGGACTTCTTGCACAAATAATTTCATGGTTGTGCTCTCCTTCCGACATTACGTCTTTTAGCCCTGCATAAAGCAAAAAGTGATGGTAAGCCACATTCACGTTGTCTTTGCCCATTTGCAGGGCGACGAGGTCGTTGTATGCTTTCCGCATGAAGTCGAAGTCTTGAGGGGCATGAAACGCTGCAAGTTTGGTCAACCGGCGGGCAGCGACCACAAGGAAATAATTGTTTTCTCCTAAAAGTTCTTTGAATTTTTCAAGCAATGGCTTATACCCTTCTTTGACATCCACTTTAAGTCCCGTTTTGTCTTGGGCTTCATGCAGGTCAAGGATACACCGTAGCTGGGACAAAGAACCATTTCCGTAATATTGACGAGCATAATCGGAGAATACGACGAGCATGTCCAAGTCGTTATGCCCCCAAACTTTAGATCCTGTATGTCGTTTCTTCCAAGACATATAGAGTTTCATGGCTTCCGGGTGACCTGTGGAAAACAATTGCAGATACAGGCCTTCTGCCAAATGGAAATAGTGAGCGGAATTATCAGCTATGCCCTTTTGAAAATCATAAACGTAGCTTCCATCTATTTGTATTTTGGCTCTTCTGTAGGCATACTTTGTTTCAAGTGGTTGTGTGAAATTCTTTTTAGCGTAGCCTAATAGGGTGTAGAGCCATGTCTTGGTATGGATAGAAATGTTGTCAGAGGAGCAAAGACTCAAGATGTCCTTCTCTGTCTTCAGTACATCATCATATTGCAATGGAGAACAGATGAAATCTTCCCATTCTGAAGCGAAAAATTTTCCTAATTTGAACAGGCATGCCAATGCTTCATTCTCCTTGTTGCCAGTCTTGTCTGCAATGCGCTGTTGTACGGTGGCAGCATCTGCCATCTGTGCCTCGACATTCTTCATGTTACTACTGCAATACAGCCACAGGAATTTGCACCAACCTGTGGTGGGGTTGTCCTCTCCCAAATGCGACATGGCATATCCATAGAGTGCTTCCAATGCCTGGATGGAGTGACGAAACTGCGTATCTGGTCTCCGTTGTTCTACCGACGTGGCATAGCGTTCCACGGCAGGCATCTGTCGGCCAACGAAATGGAGCAATGACGTGGCTTCGGGTTCTTGTAATTGGTCATATACGGCGAAAACCGCCTCTCTCAGCAAATGTTCTTCACTGAGAGATTCGGCTTTCGGATAATGGTTCTTCATCCATTGGCGATGCTCGTTGATGAGAGAATCAGCCTTGGTTTGTGCCAAGGTGGCCATGCTCCAACAGAGCAGTAAAAGCAATATGGACAGGTGTTTTTTCATTGATGGAATGTTTAGTGGAAGTTATGGCTTTTGCGGTGTTGTGCCTTGTGCCCCTTGTTTGGCTGCCTGTTGTGCCTGGGCGGCCTTCATGGCTGCCATCTGTGCGGCTTGTGAGCTGGCTCCGGCTGCCGATGCAGTGGCGGTGTTGAGTCCGAGCTTGTCTATCAAGTCGCGGGTGATGATGCTGGCGGGTGCCTTGAGGGTGGTGATGACCCACGACTTCGACATCTCGTCCCAACGTTGGTTGGAAATGGTCTGCCAGCTGGCTTCGAGGAATCCCTTCTGTGGCTTCAGACTCTTGCGGTATTTGCGGTCGGCTTTCCAGTTCTTCTTGTAGGCATCGGTGGCCTCGCAGGTTTCCTTCAGCGTTATTTCGAGCTTATACTCGCCCGTGCCCCAACTGTTGCGGTAGTTGTCGTTCTCATCACGGTGGCCCATGAAGGAGCGTGGCACGATGAAACTTTCGCCCAAGACCTTGTAGGCAGATGGTTGTCCATCCTTGCGCACGTAGTGCAGGAATCCCTTACTGTCGAGCACGCTTTCGTCCACGGGGATGTTGATGGTGAAGCGCCCCAGTTCCTGGTCTTTCTGGAGTTGCACAATCTCGTTCATCCATGAGGAGAGCAGGCGGATGTCCATGGAGAGGGTGAAGTTCTTGCGGTCCTTGAACGAGTAGGGGATGCCCAGTGTGGTGTTGGGCAGGTTGCTGCGTGTGGGACTGATGATGAGGGTGTCGAGCACCAGTTCAAACTTGGAGTGGTTGATGATGCGGTTTATCTTTGAGCGGTCTATGTGGCAGGAGATGTAGAACAGGGTGTCCTGGCCTTCCTTGCGCAGACAGCCTATACCGTCGAACGTCATTCCCTTTGGGTCCATGGCTCCGTCGAAGGAGGTCTCCTTGTAGAAGTCGTTCACTTCCGACACGGTGCTGATTTTGGTCTGGTACACGTTTTCCTTCTTCACCGTTTCCGTCCACTCCTGCTGGTGGCGTGCGTTGCTGGTGAAGAGCGCACCGATGGCATTGACGCCCATGTCGATGAACGACGACACGTAGCCGGAGGCAATGCCCTTGGAGGCGTTTTTGCCGGCATTGTAGAGGTCGGCGAGATAGCCGCGCGACTCTGCTTCCGAACTTTTCTGGGCAATCTCTTCAGCGAGGTTGTCGCTGGTGTAGATGAAGGTGGTGTATTCCACCTTTTGTGCTTGTGTGATGATGCTTGTCAACAAAGCGATGAGGGTAAGAACTGATTTTCTCATAAACATTGCTTGGGTTAATTCGTTGTTTTCTTGTTCATAATTCTCTTTATGTGTGCAAATGTAAGAAAAATATGTAAATATTGACTTGTGGAAGACGAAAAATTAATGATTTAGGTTTCATTTTATGAATAGCAACCGCCCGGCCATACCCTAAGTGGGCTTGGTCGGGCGGTCGACAAGAGATTATTTATTGGGCGTTCTGTTGCTGTGTCTTGGATTAGTTCTTTTCGGTTTTCTCCAATCCGTTGTCCTTGTGTTTGAGATAGAGATCGGCTGTTTTTGCGAAATACTTTTCATAGCCGTGTTTCTTGTAGAATTCGTCGATGGGCCAGTATATGTGTTTGGCTTTTTCTGCCTTTTTCACAAATCCCGAATATTCGGTGTACTTCATGACTTTGAGCACGGCGTCTATAGTTGCATCCTTGTGTTTCAGTCCATCTTCGGTGAAGAACAGCCGGAAGTACATAGGCAAATAACCCTTCTTGGTCATCAAGATAGTCACCTGATAATCTTGGTAGTAGTAGTTCTTGGTGGGCTGTCTGAATTCGGATATGATGACCGAGTCTGCACCGCCACAAAGCGTCCTGTCTGTGATGACCCGGGTTCGTTCTTTGGCTCCAGCTTTTTGGGCATATATCTTGGTTAGCGACATCATATTCAACTGGTATGGTGTATGATGATTGTAAGACCATGAGAGCGTTTCCTCGAAAGGATAAACCAACATACAATCTTTGTTGGATGACAAGGCAATGCCTCCTGCTCCATATCTTGCATCTCTACGCCAGTCTTTTCCTTTGAAGTCCAAGAAGAACTCCCTGCTGTCCATGATGGGCATGATATGGAAATCTGATGGCATTCCCATTTCTATGCCTACGCTGTCTTTTAGAAAATGAGAGTAGGCTCTAAACTGTTCTGTCGTCACAAATGACTCCTGTGCCCAAGCGCCCAATGCCACCAAAAGCATGGCAAGGGTAGTTATAACTTTATTTGCTTTCATATTTTTTGATTCTTAATTTCTTGATAGATTCATTTCCAAGATACCCTGTGTCACAGAAAGGTACTTGAGTTTCGTGCCATTCTGCGTGTTGTTGCCAATGTCTTCTTGTCGGCAACTTGTGAACACAGCAAGTAAGCTCGCTACGAGCATGAGACTTGCAAAAAATCCCTTTTTTCTCATAAGCATTAATTTTTTAAAGTTAGGATACGCATTATGTCGTATCCTTTGTGTATGCGGAATTGTATATGCTGATGGTTCTCTATGGCTTTAGTTGTAGAACTGACGTTATAGGTCTTCTCTTTTCCTCTTGTTTATTGGTAGGTCAGTTCTTTTCAGTTTAGTTTTTCTTGCTTCTACTAATTCATCGTAAACCGACGAAATCGGGTACCCTTTTTGCTGTTTTTTTTGTTGCTTTTCTTTTATTAACTGTCTTTAACTTGTCGAGGCGGTGTCTGAAGTCTTCAAATAGGATAGTCGTTATGGGGAAAATGATGTGGTGAAACAGGTGATTAGGAGAACTTTGAAGGCGTTAACGGCACACTAACGCATTGTTAACGGCACACTAACCAACTGCTGATGGCATGTTTACGGGTCGTCCCAGGCGCTGGGCAATGAATGCCCACACCGTGGGCATTCATTGCCCAAAGTGTAGGACTGATTTTGGGCATTTGCTTTAACATTTTTCAACGTGCTTTTCCTTGATGAAAAAGTGATAGATGAGTGATAGATTTTTTTGCATCTATCACTCATCTATCACTTTTATTATGTTGCTCGTTGTCAACGAGTTAAGTTGCTTTAGACACCGTTAGTGATAGATGGAGGTGATTTTTTGAAAACTATTACCTGCGCGCGTGCGTGCGAGAAAGTTTTTCAGCCGAACTTTTCTGCCAATAAAAAGCCGAAGCTTACCAATCGTTTGCTCGGCAGAAATCCCACTGGTCCTAAATTAGGAACTGCGGTTACCCCTTGCGGAATTCACTGGGGGTCATGCCGGTGTTCTTCTTGAAATAACGGTTGAAATGCTGTGAATATTGGAAACCGAGCATGTAGGCAATTTCGTTGATCGTCTTTTGGGAACTGAGCAGCTCGTTCTTTGCCAAATCCATCACCTTGTTTTGAATCAGCTCCTGTGGCGTGCGACCGGTCTCTTTCTTGATAAGGTCACCGAAATAGTTGGGCGATAGATAGCAGTTCTCGGCGAAATATTTCACCGTAGGCAGTCCGTCGTGCTGGGCATGGTCATTGTCGAAATAGTCATCGAGCAGAGCTTCAAACCTGGTCAGCACGTCTTGGTTGGCCTGTTCGCGGGTGATAAACTGCCGGTCGTAGAAGCGCATGCAATAGTCGAGCAGCAGTTCAATGTTGCGGCATACCAAGGTCTTGGTGTGCCGGTCTATGGGCCGTTCAATCTCCGCGCGTATTTTTCCGAGGCAGTCGCGGTAGATTTCTTTCTCACGTTCCGACAGGTGGAGTGCTTCTCGCGAGTTGTAGGAGAAGAACCGGTAGTTCTTGATTTCCCTGCCCAGTGTGGTGCCGTTGATGAGGTCGGGATGAAAGAGCAGTCCCAGAGCGTTGGGCTTGTAGTCGGGTCGATGCTTCACGTTTATGGCCTGTCCCGGAGCAAAACTGGCCACGGTGCCCTCTTGGTAGTCGTAAGGCTGCCGGCCGTAGGTGATGTCGCCGCAATAGGTCTGCTTGAGGAAGAGCGAGTATATGCCGTAGCTGAATGTGGCGTCGCCTCCTACAAAGTGGTGAGCCTTGCTCATGTCGACCACGGCCACGAGCGGATGGAAGGTCTCGAAGCCGTATAGCTTGTTGTAGTCTTCGATAGAGTCTATCTTGATGATTCTGTCCATAAAAAGAAAATAATGCTTGTCTTTGTTTCCTGCTGCAAAGATAAGCATTATTCACTAACATTGATGTATACGGATTACGGAAGTTTCTGCTAATATTTCACCCCGTGCATCTTGTCCCATGCCACGAAGATGCCGGCAAGTATGGTGCCTGAGATGCTGTGCCACACGCACGAGATGGCGCAGGGAAGCACGGAAAGCGGTTGGGCGGCAAAGAAGTTTGTGGCCAGATTGGTGGCCAGTCCGGCGTTCTGCATGCCCACCTCGATGCTGATGGTGCGCTTCTTGGCGGTGTTGAAGTGGCACAGGCGGCCCGCCGTCCAGCCGAGCACGTAGCCCAGGGAGTTGTGGCACAGCACCACGGAGAACGTCCAGATGAAGAGTGTGAACCCCCGTGCCACGAGGTCGTCGTGTACGGTGCTTATCACTCCGCCGACAATCAAGGCGAGACACACCACGCTCAAGCCCGGCATGAGCGACTGCAGGGTGGGGAAGAAACTTCGGTGGCTGAACTTGTAGTTGAAGAAGGCACCGATGCCCACGGGAATGATGGTGACGATAAGGATGTTGGTGAACATGCCCACGGCGTCGATGGCAATGATTTGTCCGGCAGTGAGCTTCATCAGAAATGGTGTCATCACCGGTGCCAGGATGGTCGAGGCGCACGACATGCCCACGGAGAAAGCCACGTCGCCATGGCAGAGGTAGGTCATGATGTTGCTCGACACTCCACCCGGACAGCATCCCACAAGCAGGATGCCGATGGCGAGTGCCGGCTCCAGGTGGAACACGTGCACCAATGTGTATGCCACGCCGGGCATGATGATGAATTGGGCAGCGGCACCAATGCACACGTCAAAGGGACGCTGGGCAAGAATCCGGAAGTCGTCGGTGGTGAGGGTCATGCCCATGGTGAGCATGATAAGACCGAGAATGACGGTCTGTGTCAATCCTGAAACCCATTCAAACGTCGCTGGAACAAAGAACGTGAACACCGCTATGGCGATGACAAACCACGACGTGTAGTCGGCCAGCCATTTGCTGGCACACTGAAGCAATCTAATCATAATCTATCAGTCGTTTATGTTTTCGGTGTGCAAAGTTATAATAAAAACGCGGAATAAAGTAATGAATCGTTATAAATCTTTTCCTTACCCCGTTGGCAACTTGTCTGCCAAACCACTTTAGGCACTAAAAATAGGAAACGAAATTATTCCTTATTCCGTGCTTTTGCATTAACTTTGCAATTGTCATGAGAAAAACTTGCATTGCCTTTCTGCTTGCCTTCTGCTCCACATTCCGTGCATGGGCAGGCTCCACATATACCGCTACACGGCTTGACCAAAGCAGCGGGCTCTCGGAAAACACCGTGAGTCGCATCCTGCAGGACCGTATGGGCTTCATCTGGCTTGCCACATGGAACGGGCTCAACCGCTACGATGGCCGCAACTTCGTGTGCTACAAGGCTGAGCCGGGCAGCGTATGTCCGCTTCCGTCAGGGCGCATAGACTGGATAGGCGAGAACGTGGAGGGCGACATCTGGTGCATCGTGGCAGACCGTCCCTACCTGTTTCGCAGAAAAGAACAGCGCTTTGTCGACGTGTTTCGCGGACAGAAGCTTCCGCCCGTGTCGTATATGGCACAACTTGGCGGCGGCAATGCCTGCATGGTGACCAGGCAGGGCGATTTCTACAAGGTGCACGACCGCTATCCCCAGCGCATCACTGGACGTATCAGCCGTCATAGAGCAGCCTTGTGCCTGATACGTCGCCATGCCGTCACCCGGCAGTACGATTATGCTTGTGTGGGCGGACGCTTGATGTGTCGTGACCGCAGCACGGAGCGTGAAATGGAAGGTCGGCTTCCCCATGGCGTGAACCAGGTGTATAACCTGGCTCCCTATGACGACCGCCGCATACTCATGTCTACCGATCATGGCCTTTATTTCTACGATTCGCCTACACACTTCAAAGCCTTGGAGGGATGGGAAACGAAAGTCGTGAAAGATATCTGCGTGGACAGGCAGCGCAACATCTGGATGTCTACCTATCCGGGAGTGACCGTGCTTCGCGAACAACGCCATCTTGCGCATCCGCAAAAGTCGGGCATGGCAGGGAATGACGAATTTGTGAGGGCACTCTATCACGACAACCGGGCACAGACTTGGATAGCCGACAAGAACGATGTGGTGCGCATAGTCCGTGGCGGCATCACCCGCTATCTCTCGGCTTCGGGCACGTGCCAAACGTCACCCTGTGCGTTTGGCAGCAACGTGTACTGCATTTTCCAGGACAGTAGGGGCATCTATTGGCTTGGCACAAAGAAAGACGGTGTGTTCAAGTTGACGCCAGAGGGCAACGACCGCTTTGCCGTGAAGCGGTTCGCAGACGAAAAGAGTGGTCTTGACTGCCCGTCGGTCTATGCCATCACGGAAGACGACCGCCATCAACTTTGGATAGCCACATTCGGTGGAGGCGTGTGCCGGCTGGTGAACGGAGGCAAGGCTGGTGAACGCTTCCTCTCTTTCTCACATTATCCCAAGGCGTGCCGTCGTGTGCGCTGTCTTTATTCAGCCGGTGGCATAATGCTGGCAGGAACCATGTCAGGCCTGGTCACCTTCAATCCGCACGAAAGCAATCCCCGTTTCCACGTCAACACCCGCAGCGAGCGACTCACATCGTTGCCCAACAATGACGTGATGGAGATAGTAGGCGACTCTCACGGACATATATGGCTTGCCACCTTGGGCGGCGGCGTGGGCAGAATCAAGGGCGGCAACCTGCTTTCAGACCGGTTGCAGTTCGACAACATTTCCACCGTAGACGGATTGGCGTCCGACGTGTGCCTCACCCTGCAAACCGATTCGCATGACAACCTGTGGATAGTGAGTGAAATGGCACTCACCAAGTATGTGCCCTCACAGCGCAAGGCTGTCAACTTTTCGCTCAAGGACTTCGGTGGCGGGTTTATCTTTTCCGAAGTATGTCCGCTTTATGCAGGCGGCACCATGACCTTCGGCACCACCCAGGGAACTCTCACCATTTCACCGGCACAGTTTCGGAAAAGTGCCTATTCGCCGGAAGTGGCTTTGGTGCGGATTGCCGTTGAGGGTAAGGAGAAACCGGGCGACTACAATATGGGCGACACGTTGGTGCTGGCGAGCCATGAGCGTAACCTGGTGATAGACTTTTCCACTCTTGACTATAACTGCAACACTTCCATACTCTATAAATATAAGGTGGAAGGGATAGACGATGCATGGCAGGTGAGCGATAACCATTCGCTCAGTCTGATGAACTTGCCTCCCGGCATCTATACGCTCAAGGTGATGTCTACCAACGGCGACGGCATCTGGAACAGTCGGGTACGCACGCTCACCATTGTGGTAAAGCCCAAGTTCAGCGAGACCCTTTGGGCAAAGATTCTCTATTCGCTGCTCATGGCGCTGTTGGGCATTGCCGTCATCGGCATCGTGCGCTATATCTACGGACTTCGTGCCCAGATTGAGGACGTGCAACTTGCCGCCAATGCCCAGCTCGAGCGTTTCTCGCAGCGCCTGCAGGAACTCCTGGGCGGCAAACCATCGCTCGATGCGTTGCACACCACCTTGCCCGAGGAAACACTCTCGGAACAAAGGCAGTTTGCCGACCGCCTCATGGAATACATGAACGCCAACATAGACAACTCCAGTCTGCAGGTGGCAGACATAGCGGCCAACATGGGCATGAGCAAGACTCTCTTCTATTCGCGCATGAAGGAAACGCTGGGGTGCACACCGCTTAATTTCATTCTCGACCTGCGCATCAAGCGTGCCCGGCAAATGCTCAGTTTGCCAGGCAACAACGTGTCGACGGTGGCGTATGCCTGTGGATTCTCCGACCCGCATTACTTCAGCAGGTGCTTCAAGAAGGTAGTGGGCTGCTCGCCGACAGAGTATGTGGCGAAAAGAAATTCGCAGGAGGATGGTGAGGACCGGAAAGATAAATAACGTATATTCATTTTCCATTCATTTGCGCTACCTTTAAATGAGGTATGGTAATAAAAATAAATGTGATTTATTTTATATTCCACTCATTTGCACTACCTTTGCAAACATAACAATAGAAACAAAGAATGATAGACGATAACTTTGACATACGCGAGGAACACCAGCTTACATCGGCGGAGAAAGACTTTGAAAACGCTCTCCGGCCGCTCAAGTTCAGTGACTTCAGCGGACAGCAGAAGGTGGTGGACAACCTTGAGGTGTTTGTCGAGGCAGCCAAGTATCGTGGCGAACCTCTTGACCACACCCTGCTACACGGTCCTCCCGGCTTGGGAAAGACCACGTTGAGCAACATCATTGCCAACGAATTGGGGGTGGGTTTCAAGATTACCAGTGGTCCCGTGCTTGACAAGCCCGGTGACTTGGCGGGTATTCTCACCTCGCTTGAACCCAACGACGTGCTCTTCATCGACGAAATTCACCGCCTCTCACCGGTGGTGGAGGAGTATCTGTATTCTGCCATGGAGGACTATCGCATCGACATCATGATTGACAAGGGACCCTCAGCACGTTCTATCCAGATAGACCTCAACCCCTTTACCCTTGTCGGTGCCACAACCCGCAGCGGCTCACTCACGGCTCCGCTCCGTGCACGTTTCGGCATCAACCTCCATCTGGAGTACTACGATCCCGATACCCTGGCGCGCATCATCAAGCGTTCTGCCAACATCCTCAAGGTGCCTATCGACGATGAGGCTGCCGACGAGATATCCCGTCGCTCACGTGGCACGCCAAGAATTGCCAATGCGCTGTTGCGCCGCGTGCGTGACTTTGCGCAGGTGAAGGGCACAGGGCGTATAGACACCAAGATAGCCAAGATGTCGCTCACGGCGCTCAACATCGACCAGTATGGTCTTGACGAGATAGACAACAAGATACTGCTCACCATTATCGACAAGTTCAAGGGCGGTCCCGTGGGCATCTCCACCATTGCCACAGCCATCGGTGAAGACGGGGGTACGGTAGAGGAGGTCTATGAGCCTTATCTGATTATGGAGGGGTTCCTCAAGCGTACTCCCCGAGGCCGTGTGGCTACAGAACTTGCCTATAATCACTTCGGACGCACTATGGGCTATGGTAACCCGATGGAGCCGACACTCTTCTAAAACGCAAGAAACAATGAAAACAGGAATTTTCGTGGGCAGTTTCGACCCCTTTACCGTGGGGCACGATGCCATCGTGCGCCGAGCCTTGCCCCTGTTCGACAGACTGGTAATAGGTGTGGGCTACAACGAACGCAAGCAGTATATGTACACACAAGACGAACGCATTCAGGCCATCAGCAGGCTTTATGCCAATGACCCGAGGGTTGCGGTCAAGGTGTACAACGACTTGACTATAGACTTCGCCCGCCGAGAAGGGGCACAGTATGTCATCAAGGGCGTGCGTAGTGTCAAGGACTTTGAGTATGAGCGTGAGCAAGCCGATATCAACCGCCGTATAGGAGGCATAGACACGTTGCTCCTTTATGCAGACCCCGACATGGCGAGCGTAAGTTCCAGCCTCGTACGTGAGTTGATACACTTCGGCAAGGATGTGAGTGATTTTCTTCCGACAATTAAATAGCAAGACTATGATAACATACAATGTAGACGGCGTGAAGATGCCGAAAATAAGAAAGCGCGACACCTCGGCTTGGATTAAAGCCGTGGCTGCCACCTACGGACGTAAAGTGGGAGAGATAGGATATATGTTTGTCGACGACGAGAAGATACTTGAGGTGAACCGCGAGTATCTCGGCCACGACTATTACACCGATGTAATTACCTTTGATTATGATGAGGATGACACTGTGAGTGGAGACATAGTCATCTCGCTTGACACCGTGCGCACCAATGCCGAACAGTTCGGCAAGTCCTATGACGACGAGCTTCACCGTGTCATCATCCACGGCATTCTCCATCTCTGCGGCATCAACGACAAGGGACCTGGTGAACGCGAAATCATGGAAGCCGCTGAAAACAAGGCTTTGGCAATGCTGAAAGGCTAAAATAATGCCATCAAGTCTTGGCGATTTATCATTTATGACTATGCCTGGCAAGGGCAGAAGATACGTCAATCAGTTCTTTTGTCCTTGCCGGACATAGGGCTTGGAAACCAACATGTGGATACTATAACCCTATCTGCCGTCAGTCACCATCTGCCATTTGAATGTAAAAAGTCTGTGAGTAAAGGAGGCAAAATGATAGGTTTATTTTGTATAGAAGTTGCCTACGATAAAAATTTTGTGCGTTCTTTTTGCAAGTGTGCAGGGATTTCCTTATTTTTGCAAACCGAGTAGGATTGTGTCTTTTCGGACGTTTCCATATTCTCAGACATGTTAATTGTGCGTAAAAGAATTTATCCATCTTCCATAACATAGAAGAGATAATATTCTATGAGTTCCCACGCTTTACCTTTTCAGAAAGCTTGCCTGAGGGGACAAGGCAGCAGCATTATATAATCTCAACATATGTCAAGCAAAGGAAAATATAAGTTCGCAGGATTTTTTATTGCTCTTCTTTTTTCATACACGGCAAATGCACAAGTACAACTATCGGCACAAAATATAGTCGGTTGGCATCTGCTTTACAACGATTCTTTGCAGGGTGCCAATGTGAAAGGTGCGGTGGACTTTCTCAAGGCAAAAGGGAAAAAAGTGCGTAAGCCTGTTATTGTCGGCATTATTGATTCTGGAGCCGACACCACTACTACCAATATCAGCAAGGCGTTCTGGACCAACAGGAAAGAAAGACTTGACGGTGTGGACAACGACAAGAATGGGTATATAGACGACATCCATGGATGGAATTTTCTCGGAACCAAGGATGGAAAGTTCAACATGACCAGTGCCGGCACAGAGGAATACCGCCAGTTCAAACGTCTATACCCCAAATACAAAAACATGAAGCGCGAGGATGCCACAGACAAGGCAGAGTATGACTATTATATGCAGATGCGCAAGAAAGCAGGCATCAACGGCTATCTTATGTTTTATAAAATTAATGCCCAGAAAATAGCAGCTATCGAAATGATGGACTCTCTGATGCGTCGCAATAACATCCACACTGACACGCTCACCATGGCGGGACTGATACGTGCAGATGTGCAAGATTCTTTGTGGAATGGCCTTAGTCAGATGCTATATGTCGACCTGCTCCGCACGAAGAAATCAACTCTTTGGACAGACTATCGCAAGGATCAGTTGGCTAATCTGAAACTGATGAAAACCCGCATAGACGGCATAGAGCATGCACAAGACAAGCGTCTGCTCATGGGGGACAATATAGAGGATGCCAACGATATCTATTATGGTAACCACACCCTCACTGTCGACGGGTGCGACCATGGCACTTTCGTTGCAGGTGTTGTGGGTGGTAATGGAGGCAAGGACAAACGCTATGCTGGTGTGGCAGATGGCGTGGCGCAACTGATGATACTCCGTGCAAGTCCAGAAGGAGATGAATACGACAAGGATGTGGCGACAGCCATCCGCTATGCTGTGAATAATGGTGCCAAGGTAATCAACATTAGTCTTGGCAAGTTCCAGTCGCCCACGCCCCAGATGGTCAACGATGCTATAGCCTATGCAGCCAAGCACGATGTGCTGGTGGTTAATGCTTCGGGTAACAACGGGCTTGACATAGATTCAGTGGCCTATTATCCCACAGGCAAGGATGCTCAGGGAAAGCCTTATTCCAATTTTATCCGTGTAGGAGCCTCCAATGAGAAAGGACTTACCTGCAAGTTCTCCAACTATGGAGCGACAAACGTGGATGTACTCGCTCCTGGTGAAGACATAGCCTCAGCCTTTCCCGGTAACAAATATGAGCTTTCTCAAGGTACCAGTGTCGCTGCACCTGTTGTGAGTGGTGTCGCTGCCCTGTTGCGTGCCTATTTTCCCAAGCTTACGGCTGCCGAAATCAAAATGCTGCTTATGCATACCGCCCGCAAGAACGGTGAGAAAGGCAAGTGTGTCAGCGGAGGTTGTATTGATATGTTGAACGCTGTGAAAGAAATCGTAAAATGAAAAACGGAAGATATTTGTTGTTGGTAGCAGCCGTAGTGGCTCTGCCTGTCTGCGCTTGGCAAGGCGATGGCATCCATTGGCAACAGGCTGAGCACGCTTCTGAAAAGAATGTCTCGCCACGCTATTACGCTTCGGCGGTTAATCCTTCATGGATCGGACAGACTTCGCTCATTTCTTTCGACCGTACTCAAAACGGGAAAAAAGAGATTTTCTTATTAGACCCAAAGGAGGGTACCACTCAACCGCTCATCAAGGACATTCCCTCGTTTATCCGCCAGTATACCACTCTAACCGGTGATACCTCATTCACGGAGAAACAGTTGAAACTTTATGGCATTGATTTCCGGCAAGGCGATACTTCACGCTTCTTTTGGCGCTCGCACGGCAAGCGGATGGTCTATGATCGCCGTTCAGGCATTCTCACCATGGATACCACAACTGAAAAGCCGAAGTCTCGTCACTTCTTGCCTGGCTATGGTCGTTCTTCTTCCACCACCGATTCACTCTATACGATGCTTGGAGACCTCTATAACCTCTATGTGCGCAACAACAAAACCGGTAAGCTCAAGAAACTCACCAACGACGGCAAGGACTATGCTTCCTATTGCTACCGTTCCAGAAAGGATGAAATCAAGGAGGGTAATGCAGCAGGCTTTTGGCTCGGTCATATTTATCTCGACTTTATTACGGACGACAGTGAGGTGGGTGAACTCTATATCATCAACTCTCTGGCGCAACCCCGTCCAAAACTCATCACCAAGAAGATGCCCCTGCCCAACGAGAACGGAATACGCCGCTTCAAACTTTGGTGGTATGATGCCGATAAGGACGAGGGACGCTTTCTTGACATTGACCGTTTTAAGGACCAAAACGTCGCGCTCGACTATAACCGTACAGAGCAAGCTTTATGGTTTACCCGCCGCAGTCGTTCGGTCGACACCATACAATTGTGCCGCATCGATGTGCCAACAGGCAAGGTCAAGGTGGTGATTCAGGAGATATGCAAGCCCCATTTGAGTGTTAACATGTTCAACTATCGTTTCATTGACCATGGCAAGCATATTGTCTGGTGGTCGGAGCGGACTGGTAAGGGTAACTATTATCTATATGACACTAACGGGAAACTCCTTAACCGCATCACACGGGGTAATAATCTTGTGGCGGGAAATATAGAATATGTAGACACCATTAATCGCACCCTTACTTTTGCAGGCTATGGGGCTGAACCAGGCGTCAATCCCTACTATCGCTTCTACTATAGGGCAAAACTCGATGGAAAACATCAGCAATTGCTTTCCCATGGTGACGGCTATCACGAGATGCAGTTCTCTGCAGACCACCACTATGCCATTGACCGCTATTCCCGTATGGACATGCCATCGGTCTACAATCTGGTTGATCTGAAATCGCCCCAACGCTACTTCGAGATTGTCCGCAATACCACAGACACACTTTTGGCGGCTGGCTGGCATGCACCGAAACTCATCACTGTCAAGGCCGCCGACGGCAAGACAGACCTCTATGGACTGATGTATACTCCTTCCAACTTGGATCCTGCGAAGAAATACCCCATCATCTCCAATGTCTATCCTGGCCCGCAGGACGATCAGATTCCTCTTCAGTTTGCCATTGACGACTCAGGAAACCAATCGCTTGCCGAGTTGGGCTTTATTGTCATTAATGTGGCGCCCCGGGGTAGTTCGCCTTATCGTGGAAGAGATTTCCTTGCGTTCGGTTATGGGAACTTGAGGGACTATCCTTTGGCAGACAATCGCAACGCCATTTTGGAACTTGCCCAACGTTATTCCTACGTAGATACTACTCGTGTGGGCATCTATGGCCATTCGGGGGGTGGTTTCGAGACAGTGGCGTCGATGCTCACATATCCCGATTTTTATAAGGTGGGAGTTGCCGCTTCGGGCAACCACGACAACAACATCTATATTCAGTGGTGGGGCGAGACATGGAACGGATTGAAGCACATTCCGACTAATATGGAGTTGGCTGCTAACCTGAAAGGCAAGCTACTGCTTATCTCAGGCGATGTGGACGACAATGTCCCTTTTGCTAACACCTTGCGCATGGCAGATGCCCTTATCAAGAACAACAAACGTTTTGACATGATGGTGCTCCCGGGGAAAGACCATGGCGTGGACGGACCTTACTACCAGAATCTCATACGCTATTATTTCCTCGAGAATCTTGTCAATCCCTCAAAACGAGATATAGACATAGTAAATCACAAGTAAGAAAAAAGTGGAATGAAAAGAAGATTTTTATTGGCTTTCCTTGGAATCCTGCTACTTATGCTGGAACCTTGCCAGTTGCAGGCACAAACCAAGACAGATGCCCAGAACATCACTGTTACAGGTGTCGTCACCGACGATTCAGGCGAGCCCCTCATCGGGGCTACGATCAAGGTGAAGGGCAGCGCCCACGGCGCATCGACAGACATTAATGGAAAGTATTGCATCACCGTGAGGCGTGGCGCCTTGCTCACCTTCTCCTATATTGGACAAGACACCAAGGAACTTCGGGTGAAGTCGTCAACGATGAACGTGCAACTCACCAGTTCAGAAGTGGCATTAGACCAAGTGGTTGTCACGGGCTATACCCAGACAGACATTCGCAAGAGTACCGGTTCAGTGAGCATTGTCACAGCCAAGGAACTGAACGACTCGCCGCTCAAGAATGTTGATATGCTTCTTCAGGGTAAGATGGCTGGTGTGAGCGTCACGGCTACGTCAGGCCGTCCAGGCGAGTCTGCCCAGGTACGTGTGCGCGGTATCAGCTCTATTACCGGCAATAACGAACCTTTGTGGGTTGTGGATGGTGTTCCCATCCAGAAGTCCATGCCGAATATAGGTAGTTCCATTATCCGTTCTGGCGACTTCAGTACCATCTATGCCAACGGCATTGCTGGTATAAGTCCTCAGAACATTGAGAGCGTGACCGTACTCAAGGATGCTTCTGCTGCCGCCATATACGGCTCTCAGGCGCAGGCTGGCGTTATCGTTATCACCACAAAGAAAGGAAAGGCTGGCCGCACGCACGTGAGCTACGATGGTACGGTGAGCGTCACGACATCGCCTACACGTGATGCTTCATTGATGAACTCTCGTGAAAAACTGGCTTACGAGCAGAGCATTTGGGACGAGTTCTCGGCAGATGGTTACGCTAACGGCTCTTATTATCCTGTCATTGGTATTGTCGGACAGATACGTTCGGGCTATGGTCGCTTTGCTGGTTGGACTAAGCAACAGCAGGATGATTATATCAACGAGTTGGGCAGCTCCACTACCGACTGGTTCAAGACTCTGTTCCGCAACAGTGTTTCCACTTCCCACAACGTTTCCGTATCGGGCGGTTCAGACAAGAACACATTCTATGTTTCAGCCGGCATGAACCAAAACAACGGCATCGTGAAGCGCACCAACTCCAACAGTTATAACTTTTCTGCCAAGGTGAACGGCACGCCGTTAAGCAACTTGCAATACAGTACGAGTGTGGATTTCTCCTACCTGACAAGTTTGTCTCCCAGTCAGAGTTTCGACATCTTTCAATATGCCTATTTCGCTAACCCCTACGAGAAACTCTACAATGCTGACGGCTCCTATGCTGCTGATGAGACCATCTACTCTTTGGCACCAGTCAACGGTGATACAGGTCAACGACTCCCGTCGAATGGGGTCAACGTGATGCGAGAGATCAACGAGACGACCTTGAATGCCAATAGTACATCGACACAGATCCGCGGTGACATCTCTTGGACTGCATTCAAAGGTTTTAAACTCTATGGTTTGGCAGCCTTCACATTCAGTAATGATAACAGCGACTGCGAGATAGGAAAGAATACCTATTCCGCCTGGGTAGACAGGCCCTTTGAGGGTATGGCGGCAAACACGTCGAATCGTATTTATGGTTCGCTTACACAGACAAGTAATCGCAACTTGAGTTGGTTGGCTCGAATGCAAGCCAACTATACCACACTCATTGCTCGTGACCACCGCATCAGTGCTGTGGCAGGAACAGAGGTGCGCCACAATGAAACAAAATCTATCTATCACAAGTTTTATGGCTACGATCCCGTGACTGGACAGCATGTGTCGCCTGTCTATATAGGAACCAAGGCTGACGGTTCGCTGACGGCAAGTGAGTTACTTAATTATCGTAACAATGTGGACTACTTGTCTGGTCAGCAACGCAGCAAAACCGCCTTTGCCTCTTTCTATGGTGCACTTGACTATTCTTACCAAGGCAAGTATATAGCCAATGCGACTATCCGCTCCGACGGATCCAACAACTTCGGTAGTAAGCAGCAGTTTAACTACACATGGTCGGCAGGACTGGCATGGAACATCGATGAGGAAAATTTCATGCAGAGTCTCAGACCGATCATCAGTCGTGCCACTTTGCGCTTGTCCACAGGTTTGACCGGAGGCGTGAACAAGAGTGTCTATCCACAAATTATCATGGACTATATGGGCTACCGTTCCACTGCTGATGATACCTATCGCATGGGAAGTATTAGTAATGCACCTAATCCAAACTTGCGTTGGGAACACACTCGTGACTATAATGCCTCAATCGACTTGGGGCTGCTCAACAACCGCCTGAACCTGCTCTTCTCAGCCTATCGTCGAAGAGGTTATGACTTGGTGACCCAAGTGAGTGTGGTTTCTACCACTGGATTTTCCATCCAGAGTTATAACACTTCGGAACAAATAAACCAGGGGTGGGAGTTGACCATCAATGCAACTCCTGTGAAATTCAAGAACTTTTCTTGGAATGTGACGGGTAATGTGGCATATAACCAGAATAAACTCACAAAGTATGATGCTCCCAACAATTATACTTTTTCCTCTACGCGCCTTAACTATCCATTGTCATCCATTTTTATGGGTAAGTATACAGGGGTTGATGCATCCACAGGTTTGCTGAACTTTGCCCTCCGCCCCGGCACCACAATCTCAAGTTCTGCTGACAAACGCAATTTCTATAACTATGTTTACTATATTGGAACTGAAAATGCACCGTGGACAGGTGGTTTCTCCACCAACGTCAGCTACAAGAACTTTACGCTGAGCATGAACACCTCGTTCTCTTTGGGAGCGAAGAAAAGGTATACGGTAGATAATACTTTTGCCAATTCTTCTTCTTTGGCTGGAGGCAGCACTGCTACCAATATTGTGCAGAATCAGGCCAACGATGTTTATACAGCCCACGTAAACAAGCCGAAAGAAGCGGCCCACAGATGGACTAATGCCAATCCTATAACTGATGGTTATCCACGATTGGTTGATGCCTATGGAAAGGCTATTACGGTGGACCTCGATAATGTCAGTTTTTTCAAAATCTGCGATGGTGCAGACTATTGCAATGCTTCTTATTGGAAGATTGGCAGTGTGTCGTTGATATACAACATGCCACAACGTGTCATCAGCAAGATTGGACTGACTAATGTGGGCTTTTCCTTCACCGCCAACAACCTTGCCACCATCACTAATTTTAAAGGTTTAAACCCCGAGTCTCCGGGTGCGGTCTATCCCATTAGCCGCAGTTTCTCCTTGGGCGTGAATGTAGGCTTCTAATAAAACATACAGATATGAAAAAGAAAATATTATATATAACGTTGCTTGTTTTGACTTTAAGTTCGTGCAGCAAATTTCTCGACATTAAGCCAGACGACAAGACGATTCCAGAAACACCGGAGGACTTCTCGGCTATTATCCATGAGATGTGCAACGAAATTGAGGAGGATGGTTCCAGTTCTGTCGGTGCCAGAATTGCCGTTGAGGTGAGTAATCCTTATGTGATAGCATGCTGGTGTGACAACTTTGAAACTAATTTGACGTCCTATCCTACGGGCAATATGCTGGCTACTTATGTCGGATCCAATTGCTCTAACGGAAACTTCTACCAACGGTGCTACTCTACCATCGCCCGTTGCAACATTGTCATTGGCAACCTGAAGAACGATTTAGACACGCAGGAGGCCAAGGATATCTTAGGCACTTCGTATGCCCTGCGAGGCATTTGCTACTATCAGTTGCTTCGTTTCTGCTGCCCGCCAGTGGGTTCTACAGACTCTCAATTAGGTGTGCCTCTTGTCACTGAATTTGATATGGAGGCAAAACCACTTAGAAGTACCATAGATCAAACCATCGCCCAAGCTGAGAGCGACATGAAGAAAGCCATAGACTATGATGTACAGAATGAGCTTTATTTCTTCAACAGCGATGTAATGAAGGGCTATCTTGCCCGTCTCTACTTTTGGAGCCAACGTTACAAGGATGCAAAGGAAATGGCGCTTGATGTGCTGAAAAGTCACCCCTTGCTTGAGGGTGAGGATTATGAGACCATGATGAAAGCCTATGACGGAATGGCGGGCAACATGCTATTCCGTGTGGGCAAGCTCGACAAGAATTATTCCACGCTTAATTCTTACCTTGCCGCCCGTCCTATCAGTGCCCGTTTCCTTAAGCTATTTCAAGAGGGGGAGCGTGACATCCGATATAAACTGTTTGTTGGTAGTAAGCGCAAGAACAAGAAATTTTTCTTTTCGGGTTTGCGTTCGGCAGAACTGGAATTGATTGCCATGGAGAGTGCCTATCATCTTGACGAGAACCAAGAGGCACTTGATATGCTCAACGATTTCCGCAAGCACCGTATCAAGGACTATGTCCCTTATACAATGGAGACTTTACCTGCGGTAGACTCCGATGACATCATTAAGGTAGATGCGGAAGGGAAAGCCCTCACACCACTCATCTATGCTATTCTCTGTGAACGTCGTAAGGAACTGTTTTTGGAGGGCGACCGCTTTACGGAATTAAAACGTAATGGCAGACCGGAGTTCTGGGTCATGAATAAAGGATTGAAATACACCACCTACAAATTTATGTACACCTTTGCCTTGCCTGCAGGCGACATACAATTGAATCCGGCTTTGCAGCAGAATCCGGGTTATACAGAGATAGAATACTAAAAGTAGAAGGATTATGAAAAGATGTTTATTAATATTAGTCATTGGCACTTTGACAGCCCCTCTGTTCACTTCGTGTGAAAAATACGATGAAGTACCGCCGACACAGATAACGAAGGGAAAGGAGTATAAACTTCCCGACCCTACTACACTGACTCAAGAAGATCGTGCGGTGATCAGTGCACAAGAACAAGAGTATAACGAGAACGCAAAATAAGTATTAACTAAAAAACAAGTAGAAAAGATGAAGAAACTTTTTCCATTTCTGCTGATGCTGGTAGCAACCGTGTTCACCGCATGTAGCAGCGACGACGACAACACATTCAAGGTGTCGTTTGAGAGTGCCAACTACACCCTCACAAAAGGTAATCTGAGTATCAACATTACTGCAGCCAACGCTCCCGCTACGGCTACCGACATTCCTGTGACCTTTGGAGGTACTGCCGTAAAAGGTGAAGACTACACCGTATCTGCAGAGAAATACACAGTGAAAGACGGCGTTAAGACTGAAGCTATTGTTGTTACAGCCAAGAACAACTTCACTGAAGCCAAGACCATCACGATGAGCTTGAGCGGTGCGGAAACAGGTGCTAACCCCACCACAACCATCAACCTCGGTGTGCAGGACAAGCGTCTTTACTCTTTCGCACAGAAAGCCTATGTGCTTGGTAACGAGGTAGAGGTGGAATTCGACCTTCTCAACATTAAGGACGGCTCTCAAATGGTTGCAGAGAATGACATTGAGGTAAGCGTATACGCCGATCCGTTGCTCTCTACAGCTGTTGAAGGCACTAACTATGAGTTTGTTAACAAGACTGCCGTCATCAAGAAAGGCGATAGTAAGTGTACATTCAAACTAAAGGCTCTCAGTCTTGAAGCCGACAAGAATGTGATTGTGGTTACTCCCCAGGTGACTGAGACAGAAGGTTTCGTTGCCGGTGCATTCCCGACAGCCACCGTGACCATGATCGGCAGCTATGCTTCCGACTTGCTTGGCACATGGGTGATGAACAAGATGGTGACAACAAAGGAAAACTTTGTATCTACATGGGCTTGTACGGAACAGGATGCTGAGGGTTGGCCTGCCTTCAATGCTGATGATACATTCACCTTCTCGGGGGATGGCTCAGCAGAGGGCTACAAACTCACAACCTCGCTGAAGTCTGAACTGAAAAACTATTTCAACGAGACTTCCGACTTCTCCATTGGCAAGGAATATACACTTAGAGTAGGCATGGGTGAAAAGAGAACAACACAACTGCTGAAACTTAACAATGTAAACCGTTACTTCTCATCAACAAAACAGAGTGAAGATAAGGTGGCTTATGTTGCCGTAAGAAACATCACGGATGAAGCAGGTGAAACCTTGCTTGACGTTTATGTGGTTGATTACAACTCAAAGTCGTTTGCATATCCTTTGTTTGAGGACTATGGCATGTATGATACGGCAAAGCCAACCGCATGGATGGACGGAATGTTCATTAACTTCACGTTGAAGAAGAAGCAATAAACGATACTTCCGACTAAGAATATCATAGGAAGTTTTATTAGTAATAATCGTCCCCTTTGCAGTCTAGTCTGTTTGCAGAGGGGACGATTTGTGTTTCTGAGGAGAATGTTACATTCTGTATGCCACCCCTAGTCGGAAGTCGAATGTGTTGGCTTTTACGTTGTCGTGGTATTTATAGCGCGTGTTGCGGATGAAGTAGCTGCCCGACAGTTCGGCAGAGAGACTTCCCTTGAGGTTGAAGCGGAATGTCGGACTCATCACGAACAATTCCGCATTGCTCGTGTCGCCCTGCACGTCGTAGTAGAGCGGGTCCATGTGCTCCAGATCTTTCTTCTCGTAGCCCTTCCAGGTGAAGATGCGGTAGTAGGAAGCGTTAAGCGTGAAAGTGCCTACATGGGGAAAGTCCATGATGGTATGGGCCTTGAAACTGAAGCCACTGCCCATGTTATAGTCACGGTCGATAACCTTGTAATAGTCGCTCTTGCTGCCTCCGAGGGCTATTCCGTCAATGAAGATACGCTGCTCGATGCTGCCCAAGTGGCCTACGTTGTTGAAACGGTAGATGATGCCGGGACCGAACGCCATGGCTTCTGAGATGCGGTAAGGGGTGAGCGAGGTGCCGTCTTTCACGGGTTCAGAGTTGTAGAAGTTGAAGTGCTGGTAGATGCCGAATTGTGCCTCCACGTCTTTTCCAGCATAGACAGGCGCTCCCCACAGTCGTCCAGTGAGTAAAGCCTTGCTGAACAAGGGCTGGTTGGCACTCATACCGATGGTTATCTCTGCAGTGAAGTAATCGTAGGGCTTGTTTTCCTGGTCGTTGAGAGGTTCACCATATTGCAGACCGATATTTATATAGGGATTGTATTCTCCCCGGAAGAGACCTCCATCGTCTGCGAGATAGCGTGTGCCGACAGAGAAGTCGAGATGCACAGGGATACGGTCGAAGTCGTGGTAGAGATAATTCTTTTGTTTCACGTGCCATGCTTCACCTCTGACCAGTCGGTTGAAGCCTTGTATAGGGTTGACGATGAGGGCTGCTGCTTCGCGTAGGAAGCGCCCGAAGCCTTGTGTGCGGTCATTGAGAATGGTATGAGAAATGCGGTTGGTAATTTCTCCTATGCAAGTGCCGCCCATGGAGGTTGCCATGAGGTCGTTGATGGCCGGTGGCTCACGCTCTCCGAACAGCTCCCACATCATGCTTCCGCAGAAAGCATAGGGAATGGACTCCCAGAAGTTCATGCCGTTGGAGCGCGCACTGTTGAAGTAGAGGTTCCCGTGATAGGGGTGTGCAAAAAGGTTTGTGGTGAAGCAGTCGTTGTCCCACACGAAGCGGCGGAAATTGTGCTTGATGGTGTGAATGTTGATATGGGCAAATTCCTCGTTCATCACAAAGCGGTTAAACGAGAATACGAGCAGGTTCACGCTTGTAGCCTCTGCAGCTGCTATCCACGGGCGTTTCTTGCCGGGTAAGGCAAAGCGGTCGTCGGCAGGGTCCTCCACATAGCTGTCTCCTATTCGTGGCACATAGTTTCCTCCGAAGCGGTGGTATGCCACAGTGAGTCCAAGTTGGACAATGAACTTGTTCTCATAGCGATGGTTGCTGCCGTAGAGGCGTGTGTCGCCATAGCCGACGGAGGCAAAGGCGCCGAGTGTGCGGTTGATGCGGTAGTCTATGTTGGCATGAGCTTGCAGTGAGTACATGCGTTCCGGCTTGTCGGTTGAATTCTCCTTGAAAGTCTCTATGTGGGAGAATCCCAAGTCGGCACTCAATGTCCAGCGTGGGGAGAGATGGAAGTACTGGCCGAGTCGATAGTACAGTGCTCCCGAGAATTTCTCGTCAAGTCCCATGTAGTGTGTGCCGAAACCTAAAATGCTGTAGGTTGACCTGTTGCGGAAGCGTAGGGCAATGTTTGCCTTCGACGTGTTGCCTCCGAAGAGCATCACGTCAATTTGGGTGCTGGGGTTTACGTTGACCAATCCTATTTTCCGTCCTGTTGTGTCCCGGGTGTAGTTGATGAGTCCTATCTGTACACCTTTAGGGTGGCCGACGGCAGCGTTGAGCAGTCCGAGTTGCACACCGGTAAGCGTGTCGGCATAGTTATAGGCACCCAGTTGCACGCCTTTCATGCGAGCGCTGCTCACGTTGGCGAGCGCCGAGAATTGCATACCGCTTTCCACGCCCATGGCTATGTTGGTCACGGCCCCCAGCTGCAAGCCTCTCATCTGTCGGGTACTCACATTGCTGAAAGGTGACATCTGCCACCCTTTCAGCTCACGGGCTATGCTTGATACGCCTGCTATCTGAACGCCTCTCATGGTGCCGCCCACGCTGTTGAGAAGAGGTGACAGCTGTAGTCCTTTCACTGAACCTCCCGTTAAAGCTCCCAGTCCGCCTATGTTTACACCCCGAGTTTCGCTCCGGGTGGATGCGGTGAGCAGTCCCAGTTGGAACCCGGACAGTGTGTCGGTGGAATTGAAGATGCCTATGTTAAAGTTTTTTACCCTGGAAGAGTCTGCGGCTGTATGTCCGACGCCTAATGCCAAATTGGCATAGCGTGCCATACGGACCTTGTCCTGTGCTGAAGCAGAACAAGTGAGGGAAGCCGCAAGAACAATAGCGGCAAAAAGACGGAAGGAGGTGTTCATGAGCTATATCTTTTGATGGTTGGCGACTGGCTTTTAGGCATAAGTCCTGCCGTTATGTTTGCGGAGAACTACCCCAATCGTGTGCGTGTCTGTTCGAGGATGTCGAGGAGTTCGGCGGTCGTATTGGCGCGGAGCATGGCGATGCGTGTCTGACGGAAGTCGGGTATGCCTTTGAAAATAGGACTGGCAGCAAGATGACGACGTGTGTGGAGTATGCCGCGATACTCGTCGATGCGTTCCACGTTGATGCGCAATTGTTCTTCGAGCACATCGAGCTTCCAGTTGAAGTCCATCTTAGGGTCAGGTTCGCGTCCGTCGAGATAGTCGCGTATTTCCTTGAATATCCAAGGCCTGCCGAATGTAGCGCGTCCCACCATTACAGCATCCACTCCGTAGCGGTCGAAGGCCAGTTTGGCTTCTTCCGGAGATGTGATGTCGCCGTTGCCGATGATGGGTATATGTATGCGAGGGTTGTTCTTCACCTCTCCAATGAGCGTCCAGTCTGCCTCTCCGGTGTACATCTGTGAGCGGGTACGTCCATGGATGGTGAGTGCCTCAATGCCACAATCTTGCAGTTGTTCTGCCAGGTCGGTGATGATGAGGCTGTTCATGTCCCATCCCAACCGGGTCTTGACGGTGACAGGGGTGTCCACCGCCTTGACCACCTCACGTGTGATGTCGAGCATTAGGGGAATGTTTTTGAGCATGCCGGCACCTGCACCCTTGCCTGCCACCTTCTTGACGGGACAGCCGAAGTTGAGGTCGATCACGTCGGGGTGTGCCTGCTCTACAATCTTGGCGGCTTCCACCATCGACTCCTCGTCGCGTCCGTAGATTTGTATGCCTACGGGGCGTTCCTCGTCGCTGATGGTGAGCTTGTTCACTGTGCTTTTTATGGAGCGCACCAGTGCCTCGGCACTGACAAATTCTGTGTAGACCATTGAGGCACCGAACCGCTTGCAGAGCATGCGGAACCCGATGTCGGTCACGTCTTCCATGGGGGCCAGAACTATTGGGCGTTCACCCAAGTCAATGTTTCTTATCTTCATTTCTGTTTACTGCTTGTTGTATATAAGGGTGGATGGCACAATATGGGGCTTTTACAGGTAGAACACGGCTTCATTTCCCATGTTGAACAGCAAGTCGAGGATACTCTGGTTGGGCTGGAATCCCGTACGATCACTATAGACCTGATAATAGGACTTAGGATGGAAGTCGGGGTCGGGCAGAGGCTTCTTGGGTCGGATGACTTCGCGGAAGTCAATAGCTTCTGTCTTGTGCTCATAGTGTTCAGTGAGTGAAACGTGCGGTTCAATGTCGAGCAGTTCACACATGGTCCGTGTAATGTCGAGGTTGAAGTCTATCAGATAGTCCCACCTCTTCTCGAAGAAAGGACGGATATCGTCGGCATAGTATTCGAAAAAGGGGGATTCTCCGTACGCACTTACCAGTGCATTCCAGTGAAGATGGCGCCAGTTGCCGTGGTCAGAGAGGCGTATGTCCCGAATGAGTGCTTGTCCGTCGGCATGCTCCACTGGTACGGTGAGTGCCTGTGTGCCGTTGGCCGTGGCAATAAGGCAGCGGTTGCGGTAGGTCTGCTTAACGAAATGTTCTGCAGTCTCTATCGCTACCTCCTCATGGCGGTACAGTTTCTGATACCATTGCACGGGACCGAAATAAGTGGTAGAGAGTAAAGCTTTGCTCATTTTATCAACTTAAAGGTGCGGTCTTTCCTGAAACCGCCAAAGGGTTGAGCCGTGCTTTCCTTGTTGTAGAGCACAAGGAAAGCACGGCCAATAATCATTCTTTCGGCCACCAGCCATCTTTCTTGGTTGTGGCGGGTAGCTATGAGATAATATTTTTCGCCCAGCAGCGGGCAGTCTATCTTGCGTCGGGGAATGGCGTATTCGGAACTGGTAAGGCGTATGGTGTCGCCCGGCACTGCTATGATGTGCCCCAGGCACACCCGACGCATCAGGTGGTTCAGCACACTGTCGGCTGGCGGATTGAACGCCACTATGTCGCCTCTTTCAATGGCGTGTGGCAGAAGTCGGGCATGACGGAATATGCGTCCGTCGCCAGAACGAAGTCCATAACTCCACCTGTTCACCATCACCCTGTCGCCTTGTTGCAGCTGGCTGTCGATGCCTGCCACGGGAACAGAATAGATGGTGAAGGCCAATGTCCTGAAGAGCAACACCGATAGGGCTGCCGTCAGGAGTGCTGTTATGAACTTAACTCCATTCTTCACTCGTTTACTTGATGTTGTCTACCCAACTGAACAGACGACTCCAACGCACGGCACCGAAGCCCTTGTGGTCTGGGTCACTCGACCACCAGATGAAGAGCGGTTTGCCTACTATGTGGTCTTCAGGCACGAAGCCCCAGTAGCGGGAGTCTGCGGAGTTGTGGCGGTTGTCGCCCATCATCCAATAGTAGTCCATCTTGAATGTATAGCGGTTGGATGGTTTGCCGTTGATGTATATCTTGCCGCCTTTCACCTGCAGGTCGTTGCCCTCGTAAACCTTGATGCAACGTTCATAGACGGGCAGGTTCTTCAGCGTGAGGTTTATGCTCTTGCCTTTGGCAGGAATCCACACCGGACCATAGTTGTCGCGTGTCCATCCTGTTATGGCGTTGAGCGGATAGGTCTCGCCCACAGGCGCATCCGTATTGATGCGGATGCTCTCCACAATGTCTTTGCGCTTGGCAAGTGCTTGTGCCATGGTCTTGGTGAGTGGCATGTAGCCTGGCGTGGTAGGCGTGGCTGTGTTGCCGAGCATTTGCAGGTTCTCGCCCGAAATGTGGAGCTCGTCGATGAGGTCCTCAGGGATTGGACGGCGCAACTTGATGTAGTAAGTGTATTGCACGTTGTCGGGCTCCTTGTTCGCCTTGCCGTCAAGATAGACTATGCGGTTCTTGATTTGCAGGGTCTGTCCGGGAAGTCCCACACAGCGTTTCACATAGTTCTCCCGACGGTCTGTAGGGCGGCTGATGATGTCGCCATATTCGCTGCTGTTGTCGAGAATGTACTTCCGGCCTGTGGCATAAGCCTGCTCGAAGTAGACACGCTGTTGTGCCACGGGGAGCTTGGTCAGGTCTGTGGTTGGCGGATTGAGCTGTTCGCCGAAAGAATAAGCCATCTGGTAGTAGTCGGCTGCCTGGTAGCGGTCAGCGCTGCACAGCGTGTCGCCGGCAGGGTAGTTGAACACCACGATGTCGTTGAGCTGCACATGGCCGAAACCTTTCACCCGTCGGTAGTCCCAGTGGGGCCACTCCAGATACGACTTGCAATTCACCACGGGCAGCGTGTGCTGGGTGAGAGGCATGGTGAGCGGTGTCTCTGGGATGCGGGGACCATAGCTCATCTTGCTCACGAAGAGATAGTCGCCAGTGAGCAGGGAGCGCTCAAGGGAGCTGGAAGGTATCACATAGTTCTGGAAGAAGAACAGGTTGATGAAATAAACCGCCACCAAGGCGAACACCAGCGCGTCGACCCAGCTCATCAAGAACTTGACGGGGCGCTCTGCATACATCCACCACTTCCATTTGATTTTCTTCGAGATGTAAGCATCATAGATAAAGGGCAGCACTACCAGTCCGAGCCAGCTTTGTACCCAAACGAGAAAGGCGAGATAGAGCACGGTCACCACGGCGAACTTGGTCCACTGCACCTTCATATTCATTCTTTCCTTTTCCTTGTCAATCATCGTGCTAAGGGGTTAGAACTTAAACATGTCGCTGATGGTCAGCAGTCCACTGTGCTGCTGTGTGTATTCGGCTGCGAGCACGGCTCCCATGGCAAAGCCTTGACGGGAGTGGGCATCGTGGGTGATGGTAATCTTGTCGGCCTCGCTGTCGTAGGTGATGGTGTGGATGCCGGGTACCTCGTCGCGGCGGATGCTTTCGATGGGCAGTTCGTCGGCTGCCACTTCGTTGGTGCCGGTCACGGTGCCGTCGGCATGGCACTGCACGCCCTTTACCCACTTGTCTTTGCGGTCTACGTCGTTGATTATTTCCTCGGCGAGTGTGATGGCGGTGCCGCTTGGTGCGTCGAGCTTGTGGATGTGGTGGGTCTCCTCCATCTTCACGTCATATTGCGGGAACTGGTTCATGATTTTGGCGAGATAGCGGTTCACGGCAGAGAAAATGGCCACGCCTACAGAGAAGTTGCTTGCCCAGAAGAGCGTCTGTCCACCCTCTGTGCACATGCGTTTCACGTCGTCGCCGTGTTCCTTCATCCATCCAGTGGAACCCGACACCACTTTCACGTTGTGCTTGAAGGCACGCAGGTAGTTGCCGTAAGCGGCAGTGGGGTTGGTGAACTCGATAGCCACGTCGGCAGAGGCGAACTGCGGACTGTCGAAGTCTTGCTGGTTATCAATGTCTATCACGCATACAATCTCGTGGCCGCGGTCCTTGGCAATCTGCTCAATCATCTTGCCCATCTTGCCGTAGCCTATCAAAGCTATTTTCATAATTGCTGTTTATTATTAATAATAATGACTGCAAATATACGCCAAAATCGCAAAAAGAACAAAATTATCCCCCGTTTTTTACTTTTCATGGCCTAAATAGAGGCTTTTAATAAAGAAAAGGGGAAAACATTTGGTCAAGAAAAGTTTTTGGCGTAATTTTGCACGCAGTTACTTATATAATAGCTATTTATGAAATATCTTGGACTCGCGGCAACGCTTCTTTGTGGTCTCACGATGACGTCATGCTTCAAGGAAGAACCGCTCAATGCAGAATGTGATATTACTGAAGCATACATACATTCGGATAACCCAACTGAGATGTTCTTCAATGTTACTGATACGCTTGTCAGAGTGTTTTCCACGGAAGACAATGTGAAGTTTGATGTGAGGCGAAGTGCAGACCTTACCCAGTTGGCTCCCTATTTCCGCATTACTGATGGCGCTACCATTGAACCGGAGAATGGTTCCGAGCACGACTTTTCCGAGGGAAAGACCGTGACCTATACCGTGACCTCGCAGGATAGGGCGTGGAAACGACAGTATGTGGTGTCGGTAACGCCTCGAGTTGTGACGGTTCCAGATGTTATCAAATATAGTTTTGAGAATTATCATCTGAATACCAATAAGCCTGTAGGTAAGTACTATGTTTGGAGTGACCTTGATGAGAACGGCAAGGAACTGGGCAATTGGGCCACAGGCAATGGTGGCTTCAACCTTTCAGGAGTATCTTTTGTAAAGCCCAATAAATATCCTACTGCTCCAGATGAAAATGGAGTGGAAGGGGCTTGCGTAAAACTTACGACAAGCAAGACCGGTAGCATGGCTGCCAATATCAAAAAACCTATTGCAGCCGGAAACCTTTTCCTTGGGAGTTTCGTAACGGATGATGCACTCCAGCATCCTATGGAGGCTACCCATTTCGGCCTTCCTACCAATGTAAAGCCTGCCAAGCTAAACGGGTATTATAAATATCAGCGTGGTGCAAAGTTCATCGACAAGAATGAAATGCCTTTGGAGGGCCGCCAGGACTATGGCACAATATATGCTGTGCTGTATGATAACCATGACGAGCACGGCAACAGCATTGTGCTCGATGGAAACAATGTGCAGACTCATGGCAACATCGTTGCTCTTGCCAAATTGCCCGACATTGACAACACACCGGAGTGGACACACTTCAGCATTGACTTTGTCTACAGCAAGGAGGTTGACCTTGAGAAACTGGCTAACTTTGGCTATAGCCTTGCCATCGTATGCTCCTCAAGTGTAGATGGAGCCATTTTCGAGGGCGCTGTAGGCAGTACCCTGTGGGTAGATGAACTGAGTGTTGATTGTGCTAAAGCTGAATAAGAAGAATGAAAAAAACAATATTATCCATCGTTTTGCTTGTCGCCTGTTCAGCACAAGCCTGGAGCGACAGTTTTCTTGACCACCTGCAGTATTATGCCCGTGCGGGCTATAGTCTTGGCGGTACGGCTCCTATTGGCATGCCTGCCACCATCCGTAGCCTGGAGAAGTATTCTCTCAAGGGCAATGTCACCATCGGTCTTGATGCTTATTGGGCACTGCCTAAGCATTGGGGATTGATGGGCGGACTGCACTTCGAGAACAAAGGCATGAAGATAGACGCTCGTGTGAAGAACTATCACATGGAAATCCGCAAGGGCAGCGAAAGCCTTGCCGGTGTGTTCACGGGCTATGTGCAGACTGATGTGCAGCAATGGATGGTGACCCTGCCTCTGCAAGCCACCTACGACCTCTCAAGCAAGGTGCGCCTCAAGCTTGGGCCTTATTTCTCTTATGTAGCCTCCAAGAACTTCAGTGGCGCTGCCTACAACGGATATCTGCGCCAGGACGACCCTACAGGTCCCAAGGTGGAACTCGGCTCTGAAGAAGGAGAACGCGGAACCTATGATTTTTCCGACGATATGCGCAAGTGGCAGTTTGGTGTGGATGCCGGCTGCGACTGGTATTTCTCTCATCGTTGGGGTGCATTTGCCGGACTGACATGGGGTGTTTCCGAAGTGTTCAAGAAAGACTTCAATACCATTGAGCAGTCGCTTTATCCCATTTATGGAACTATCGGATTAATATATCAATTCAAATAACAGAACAACTTTAAGAAAGGAAAAAGATGAAAAAGTTTTTTACTTTAATAGTAATGGCAATGACTTCCTTGGCCATGATGGCAAAGGACTATACTTGCCCACTCGTTGTTAGCTTGTCGGGAATGGACTTTCCTCCCATTGAAGGTGTGACGGTGTCTGTTGACGAGCAGAGCAACGGCAAGTACACATTGAAGCTCCTAAACTTCGATATGGGTGGTGCCATGCCTGTCGGCAACATTGTTGTTGAGGATGTGGATGCCGTGACTTGTGGCACTACTATTGTGCTTAGCGCCCAAAAAGACATTACGATAACAGAGGGCGACAAGGAGTTGGATGAAGACCAATCGTGGTTAGGTCCCCAATTGGGCATTGTTCCTATCAACATGCAGGGCGAGCTCAAAGGCGATAAGTTCAATGCTATTCTCAACATTGACATGTCAAAGATGGCCATGAACATTGGCGTGAAGCTTGGCGATAACTGGTCCTTGATGGGACAGATTCCCAATTCAGGGTTTGAAACATACCACAAGGCAAGTGTCGGTGACGTGTCGAGTGATGAGCCTAATGCCTGGCATTCCTTTATGAGTAGCACAGGCGACCTTTCAAGTATGGTAAACAAGACAGCCCATACCTTCATTTCTGACGAAGTTCGTCCCGGTTCAAAAGGTTTACACAGCGTGAAAGTTACTTCAGGAATAGTCGTGACAGACCTTGGCTTTATGAAGATCAATACACCTGCCAATGGTACGATTACTACAGGAAGACTGAATGCTGGCAGCATAACTGCTGACAATGAAGCGAATAATTCTTTCCTTGACATGAACACAACCGACGTTGACGGCAACGGAGATCCTTTCTATGCCGTATTGACCAACAGACCCGACTCCATCGTTGCATGGGTGAAATTCAAGCAAGGAACACTTGCCAGCAAGTATAAGGACAGCAAATATGCTACTATTAGCGCGATTATCACGGACGGAACCAAGTATCAAGATCCGGAAGATCCCAAGACAACTTATGCAAATGTGGTTGCCAAGGCGAAGAACGCTACGATAGAAAGCAAGGATTTCGCTTGGCAAAGAATAGCCGTTCCATTCGATTATGAAACTTACAAGGCCAACAATGCAACCCCTAAGGCAATCCTTGTGACCATGTCCACCAATGCCACTCCTGGAGCAGCAAGCAACGATGAGGCTAATCCGGATGTGCTGTACGTGGATGATGTAGAACTTATCTACAACTGCGACATCAAGTCGCTCAAGTTCAAGGGCACTGAAATGCAGATGGAAGATGGCGGATATGAAACTGAATATAATGGGGACGTTAATCTCGACGACATCGAGGTGGAGGCAACAAGTCCCAATGCTTTCATTAACAAGAGTCTGATGGATCAAAGTGACGAGGACGGGAAAGTGACTATGGCTACCATTACTGTCGTTTCCAACGACTTGAAGAATGCCAATGTGTACTATTTCAACATCAAGGGTGCTACTATTACCGGCATCAAGAAGACTGAGACCGTGAAGAACAACACCGTGAGCGCTATCTACAACGCCAACGGACAGCGAGTGAGCAACATGAATCAGCCGGGTCTCTACATCATCAAGAATGCTGACGGCAAGACCGTGAAGTTCTTGAAGAAGTAAAGCCTTAAAGCCATATACTTATCAGCGGCAAGACGTGAACGTTCCAACGTCTTGCCGCTTTTTTTATTTTATGAGAGATGAGCATGGCTGCATGACGGACCATCTCGGATTGAACTCTTGTCTTACGCGTGCGCGCGTGCGCACGTAAAAGTTTTCAAAAAATCGCCACTATCTATCACTTTTTCAAAAAACAGACAATATTTTGTTGACAATAAGGCTTTTAAGTGGAGTGATAGATAAGTGATAGATGCGAAATAATCTATCACTCTATCACTCCACATTGTATGATTAAAAGGAATTTGGAGGAGTGCCCAAATTTGTTTCTCCAGCTTGGGCACTCGATGCCCACGGCGCGGGCAATGAGTGCCCAGGCAGTGGAACCAAGCGTAAGTCATCCACTAACACCCCGTAAGTCTGCCATTAACATTCCGTAAGTCTGCCATTAGCGTTGTGTTAGTCTGCTGTTTACAGTGTGCTATTCTGCCACTGAGAGATGCTTGCCTGTGGGTATAAAAAACGGGTGACAGACGTTGATTTGTCTGTCACCCGTGGTATGATGGTCACTGTATGCCTGCCGAGGAAAGCCGGGAGCCAGAATGTGACTGGCAATAACTTTCACCCGAAGAAGCTACGACCGGATGTCGAACAGCTTGAAGAAGCCGGTCAGCGTGAACACATTGCGTATTTCGTCGGTGATGTGCTCCACGATGAGGTGTCCGCCCTTGGCTTCCACCTCCTTGCGCAGGGTGAGGAAAAGACGCAGACCGGAACTGCTGATGTAGTTCAGTTGGCTACAATCAAGGGTTATTTGTTTGTCGGCCTGCTCGTTGAGCGTCTGGAAATCGGGCGCGCAGTCTTGGGCACTGGCGGTGTCGAGACGGCCTTCGAGAGAAGCCCTGACGGCATTCTCTTCAATCTTGATGTCTATTTTCATATATTTCAGATATTAAATGTTTGCTAAAGCGGGAACAAAAGGGTGACGATGAAGATGTTTGCGGCAAGGATAATGATGTTCATCACGACGCCTATCTTCATGAAGTCGGTGAAGCGGTAGCCACCTTCGCCATACACCATCATGTGGGTGGGCGAACCAATGGGCGTGGCGAAGCTCGACGAAACGGCAAGCATCAGTGCGATGCAGAACGTCACGGGATTCACGCCCAGACTTACTGCCGTGTGGTAGGCAATGGGGTAGAACATGGCTGCTGCTGCCGTGTTGCTGATGAACTCGGTGATGAACGTGCCCACCAGGCAGATGCAGATGAGTGCCAAAAGGGCATTGGAACCGCACACTCCCAGTATGCTGTTGGCCAGTGCGGTGGCTATGCCGGTGCGGTCGATGGCGGTGCCGAGACAGATGGAACCGGCAAAAATCATGAGAATGTCCCAGTTGATGGCGGCACTTGCCTGTTTGGGTGTGCAGCACTTGGTGACGAGCATGGCAAAGGCTGCCAGGAAACATGCCTGCAGGAGCGAGAACACGTTGAAGGTGGACAGCACTACCATGAGCACCATGATGACGGACGATATGAGCGTCTTGCGCCCGATGTTGGGTATGTCGTCCGACTGGAAGAAGTGCAGGTCCTTGCCCACCGACTTCTTGAAGCCGTCGCCTTGTCGGGGCGGACATTCGAAGAGCAGTGTGTCGCCACGCTCAATGACCACGCTGCGCGGGTTGCAGTTGAACCGTTCGCCCTCGCGCACCACGGCCACGAGCACCGTGTTGTGCGTTTCCTCAAAGTCCGACTCCTCCATGGAGGTGCCTATGAGCGAGCTGCCGCGCAGCACGTGGGCCGTGTAGAACTCGCGTTTTTTCTCGTCCTCGTTGACAAAGAACACATGCTGGGTGGCAGCCGTAAGTCCATGACTGTTGCGCAGTTCCAGTATGCTGTCTATCTGGCCCGAGTAGACCAGCCGGTCGCCGCCCATGATGAACTCGTCGGCAGGCACCGGACTGATCACTTCCTTGTCGAAGCGCACAATCTCGATGAGTCGGCCCCCGTTCACGCTGAGCAGTCCGGCCTCGGCCACCGTCTTGCCCACCGACTCGCAGGTGGTGGGCACCAGCAGTTCTGCCGTGTAGTCGGATGTGGCTTCGAAGGCGCTGTCGGGCGACTGCCGTTCGGGCAGCAGCCTTTTCATGGCGATGATGCTCACTACGCCCACGGCCAGACAGAACAGGCCGGGCAGGGTGGTGGTGAACATGTTGAGTTCAATGTTGGTGTCCTGCATCAGCATGCCCGATATGATGAGGTTGGGTGGTGTGCCTATCAGTGTGCAGATGCCGCCCAGGCACGAGGCGTAGCTCAGGGGAATGAGCAGTTTGGAGGGTGCGACGCCCAGCTTCTTGGCCCATACCTTCACCACCTTGATGAACAGTGCCACCACGGTGGTGTTGCTCAGCACCGAGCTCATGGCAGCCACGGGCACCATGAGACGCACGATGGCGGCTGCATACGACGAAGGTGTGCCGAGCAGACGCTTGACCATCCAGTGTATCACGCCGCTGTGCACCAGTCCGGCTATGACCACGAAGAGCACGCCGATGGTGACGACCGAGGTGGAACTGAAGCCCGCCATGGCCTCCTTCACGTCGAGTATGCCGGTGACATAGAGAAAGCCCATGCCACCGAGAAAGACAAATTCGGCAGGTATCTTGGTGAACATCATCAAGGCAAACATGCCGATAACCAGCGCGACCGTCAGCCACGCATTGAGTGTAAGTCCCAGAAAAAGTATTGATTCCATTTATCTTGAATTATAGTGTCCGTGTCTTGAAAGTCAAGCTTTCTCCATGTATTCCATGATGATGTCTACGGCATCCTCCTCGCTGAGGCCAGCCACGTTGATGACGAGGTCGTAGTTGCGGGTGTCATAGCGGCTGGCGCCCGAGAACAGTTTGGTGTAGTGTTCGCGCTGCTTGTCCACCTCGCTGATGATGCGCCGCGCTTCCTTTTCGCTGACATTCTGCTTGTTCATAACCCTTTCCACGCGTTTTTCCATGGAACTCTGTATCATGATTTTGAGGGCATTGGGTTCGTTGCGGAATATGTAGAAGCCCGAACGGCCCGCAATCACGCACGATTCCTCGGCAGCCAAGTCTTTCAGGAACTCCTCTTCCACTCGGAAAATGCTCTCCGAGGTGACGATGTTCGACTCGATGTTGTAAAGTTCTTCCAGGTCGTAGCGCTTCACGCTGCTGTCCATCAGCTGTTTCCACCAGGAAGGCTTGGTGCCCTTCACCTGTTCCAGCTTTTCGAGCGTTAGGTTGAACTTCTTGGTTAGTTCCTCGATGAGCGCCTTGTCGTAGTATTTCACGCCCAGACGCTCGGCCAGTTTCCTGCCCACGGTGCGTCCGCCGGAGCCCAGTTCACGGTTGATAGTGATGACGAATTTCTTAGATGTGTCCATAATTATACTGATTGATTGTTGATGTTTTCAAAGGTTCATGAACGGCAATTTGGCTGCCTGGCTGCACGCCATCTCCGCCAAAGCGTCGTTGTGTGAGGACGTTCCGTTGAGGGCGTCGAAGATGCGCTTGACGCCCGGTTTTCCGCCACCCGTCTTCAGCGTGTGCACGATGAGCAGGTCTTGGAGAGCCACGGTTGAGGCTATGATGTCGATGTCGGTGGAGGCAAACTGGCTCATGGCAAACTTGAAGGCATCCTCCTCGTTTTCCCGTATCAGGTTGTCCACATCCCCGAGTGTCTTCATGCCCGCCTCGACCAGTAGCGGGAAGAAGGGCGCGAACGAAGTGTCGACCACCTCGCCGCAGTTGATGGCGGCTATGCGCCGTGCCAGTTTGTCGAACGGCCGCTGTGACAGATAGCGTTCAAAAGTGTCGCCGTCGAGCGTCACCTCCGAGAGCTTGCCTTCGCTGATAAGGGCTTCCATGCGGCGCCGGTAGTCGGCCACGCTGATGCGCAGGCGCGAGAACTCCTCGTCAACCAGTTCGAGCATGCCTGCCAGCCGGCCCAGCATGCGTTTGTATTCCTCCGGAGTCTCAATCTGGCTTTTGTAGCCTATGTCGTGGTCAAGGTTCGACCAGGCGTGCTGCAGGGTGGACCGCATCTGAATCTCGAATCTCACCTCGTGGTAATCGGGCCGGTCGGCACACAGGTCCATGGGCAGACGGCAGATGTAGTGGAGTGAGTTGTAGCCGAAACTTGACGTCTGGTGCATCTTGCGCTTGTCTATCGACTCGTTCCAGTCCACTTCGAAGAGCTGTTCCATGAAGGAAGCCACCCGGTCCACATCGTCACAGAAATTGGTGACAATGCGTATGCCGATGAGATCAGTGATGTCCCGGATGGATGCATACTTGTGACCTTTGCGCACCAGTTTCCCGATAAGGCTGTCGCGTTTCTTGATGCGCGACTCCACCAGTGCCACCGCTACGCCATTTCCTTCAAGCGTCTGGCGCACAGCGTGCACGGCCCTGTCGCGGACGGTCTGGAGCAAGCCCAGTCGAGCGTCGTAATCATCTATCATCATCTGACCCTTCAGGTCCAGCATGTCATAATCTTCTGTCTTCATGTCGTGAGATGGGTTGTGGTAAAATAGGCCACAAATATACGAAAAACTATTTATAAGCGAGAAAAATGTTTCTTTTTTCTAGTCCGTCCCTTTTATCTTTCCTTCTTTTTGTCGCCTCAACGGGACGAAACACGACACAAAGTAAAAAATATCTGGACTGACGCTGACTTATCCGATAAATAATCGTACCTTTGGAGTGACCAAACAGAAACATTCGAGTATGGAACAGCTGCTCCATTATATATGGAAACACAAGATGTTTCCGCTGCATCCTCTGCTCACCACTGCCGGAGAACCGGTGGAGGTGATCGACCCAGGGCTGCACAACATCCATGCCGGTCCCGACTTCTTCAATGCAAAAATCAAGATAGGCGGCACCATGTGGGTGGGCAATGTGGAGATTCACGAGCGTGCCTCAGACTGGTTCGGGCACGGACATGACCACGACCCGCACTACAACAACGTCATCCTGCACGTCTGTGCCCATGTGGACGGCGAGGTGACCACTGCCGACGGCAAACGGCCGCCACAGATGCAGCTCGACGTGCCGCACCAGGTGGAGGCGCACTATGAAGAACTCTGCAAGACCGACAGCTACCCGCCCTGCTACAAGGTCATACCATCGCTCGACCGGCTCACCGTGCACAGTTGGATGGCGGCACTGCAGGCAGAACGGCTGGAACAGAAGACACGGGCCATCGAGGAGCGAGTGGTCCGGTGTGACGGTTCGTGGGAAGCCGCCTACTTTGTCACCATGGCACGCAACTTCGGATTCGGCGTCAACGGCGAAGCCTTTGAACAGTGGGCGTTCTCCATACCGCTTCACTGTGTGGACCATCACCGTGACAACCTGTTCCAGATTGAAGCCATCTTTTTGGGACAGGCAGGACTGCTCAACGAGGCCACCATTCCCGCGCACTGTCTGGAAGACGCCCTGCGGGAAGGCTATTTCAGCAAGTTGCGCACTGAGTACCAGTATCTTCAGCACAAGTTTTCGCTTACGCCCATTGACCCCGTCATTTGGCGCTTCCTCCGGCTTCGTCCGCAAAACTTCCCCCATATCCGCATCTCACAGTTGGCCCATCTCTACCACCAACGCAAGGCAAGTCTGAGTGCCTTGGCTGAATGTAAGACGGTGGACGATGCGCTGCAATTGTTCGACACCCAAGTGACGCCCTATTGGGAGACTCATTACACATTCGGCTCCACGAGTACAAAAAGCGGCAAGCACTTGTCGCCCTCGTCGGTCAACCTGCTGATGATCAACACGCTCGTGCCCATGCTTTTTGCCTATGGCAAGCACCGGATGAACGAGGACTTGTGTGACAGGGCATTCTGCTTTCTGGAGCAACTCAAGGCCGAAAACAACAACATCGTGAGAATGTGGCGGACATGCGGACTGCCCGTGGTGAACGCCGGCGACACTCAGGCTCTCATACAGCTTAAGAAGAACTACTGCGACCGCCGCGACTGTCTGCGCTGCCGATTCGGCTACGAGTATCTGAAAGGCAGAAGGATAGAGAAATAACAAGATAATGTGGAACAGACAAATATAACTGACAGAAATGAAATACATATTTGAAACCGAAATGGAAGTGCGCGACTATGAATGTGACATTGAGGGCATTGTCAACAATGCCAACTATCTGCACTACACGGAGCACACCCGCCATCTCTTCCTGCGCTCGCTTGGCGTGAGCTTTGCCAAGATGCATGAGCGGGGAGTGGATGCTGTGGTGGCGCGCATGACCCTGCAATACAAGACTCCGTTGCGCTGCGACGACCACTTCATATCGCGCCTTGCGCTTGAGAAAAAAGGACTTCGCTACATCTTCCACCACGACATCTACCGCAAGGACGACGAGAAACTGTGCTTGAAGAGCGACGTGGAAATAGTTTGTCTGGTCAACGGACGACTGGGCAACAGCGATGATTACGACCGCGCCTTTGCGCCATACATAGATTAGCCATGGACCGACTCGAAACCGTCTATACCATGGCGCTTGCCCGAATCAACTTCTTTGGGCTTGCCGGACTGCTTGATCTCTACCGGAAGTTGGGTTCTGCCACCGCCATGATGGACCACCGCAAGCATATCCTTGAGGTGCTTCCCGACGCCACACCCAGATTGCAAGAGGCACTTGACACGCTTGATGCACCGCTCGAACGGGCACGCGAGGAATACGACTGGTGTCAGGAGCATGGCATATCCATGCTCTGTTTGGCAGACGATGGCTATCCCAAGAGACTCAAGGAGTGTGCCGACGCTCCTTTGGTGCTCTATTATAAAGGGACGGCCGACTTGAACCAGCGCCGCATAGTCAGCATGGTGGGCACACGCCACTGCACGATGTATGGTGACGATTTCATCCGCCGTTTCATGGCAGACCTGAAGGAAATCTGTCCGCAGGTGCTTGTGGTTAGTGGATTGGCTTATGGCATTGATGTCATTGCCCACAGGGAGGCACTTGCCAACGGTTATGATACGGTGGGTGTACTGGCGCATGGACTTGACACACTTTATCCGTCGAGTCACCGCGACATAGCCAACCGGATGACGCAACAAGGCGGACTGCTCACGGAGCACATGTCGCATACGAAACCGGAAAAGATTAACTTCGTGCGACGCAACCGTATCGTGGCAGGCATGGCAGACTGTTGCATCATGGTGGAGTCGGCAGCCCGTGGTGGCAGTCTGATTACGGCAGGCATGGCGCTCGACTATGGTCGTGATGTGTTTGCCGTGCCCGGCCGAACCACAGATTCCTGTTCAGAGGGCTGCAACAACCTGATACGCGACAATGGGGCATCTTTGCTCACTTGTGCAGCCGACCTGGTGAAGGTGATGGGGTGGGAAGCTGATGCGCAATTGGCGCATGCCCAAAGCCAGGGCATTGAGCGTTGTCTCTTTCCCAGTCTTTCGGCAGACGAGCAGAAGGTGGTCGACGTGTTGCGCCAGGCTAACGACCAACAGGTCAATTTGCTCAGTGTGAAAGCTGGCATGCCTGTGGGCAAACTTGCCGCCACATTGTTCGGACTTGAGATGAAGGGCATGGTCAAGGCTTTGGCTGGAGGCGTATACCATCTATACCAATAATGCACGCCATATCTTTAATTGTGTTAAAGAATGAAAGAAATACAGGAGAAATAGTTCCAGCTTTGTGCATAAATGTCTATATTTGTGACCACAAATTAATTAACACTTAAATCTGACAATTATGTACAGTAAAACTATCAAATCAGTCTTGGCACTCATGGTGGCAAGCGTGATGTTCAGTTCGTGTGTGGGCTCGTTCAGTCTTTTCAACAAACTGGCTAAATGGAACAAGGGTGCCACCCGCTACAAGTTGCTCAACGAACTTATCTTCCTGCTCATCTCTCCAGCCTATGCCGTTTGTGGCGTGGCAGACCTATTCGTGCTCAACACCATTGAGTTCTGGAGCGGCAGCAATCCCCTGGCTGCCAATGTGGGCAAGACGGTGAAAGTGAAGGGTGAAGACGGACAGAAATACAGCGTGAAGTACCTGGCTGACGGCTATGAGGTGACACGCCCCACGGGCGAAGTGTTCTACTTTCTCTATGACCAGAAGGCTGATACATGGTCAATGGAAGAGAACGGAGTGAAGAAAGAACTCTTCCACTTCAACCATAACGGCACTGTAAAGATGACATTGCCTACAGGTAAGAAACTGGATGTGGCACTCGACGAAAGCGGTAAGTTTGAACTCCGCAGTGCTATGGCTGGAGCTACTTATTTCATGGCTGCAAGATAATATTCAAACAGAAGAATGAAAGAAAGATGAGTGAAAGGATGCCAACGTCCTTTCACTCCTCTCTTTTCTTATAGATAGACAAGTGTGCTTATCTTTTCGGGTGCAAATATTTCCTGTGCCACTTCTTGCAGTTGCCGGCTGTCGAGGGCGTCGATGTGCTGGTAGAGTGAGGTAATGTCTTTCTCCCAGCCATAATGCAGAAAACTCTTGCCGAAGTCAAGGGCAAAGTTCTCCCGGTTGTCGCATGCCACTCCTATTTGTCCTTTTATCTGTCGCTTGGCGGCACGGAGTTGCGCATCGGAGAGGGGACAGTTCATCAGTTTGTCCAGCTCCTTGCGTACCAAGTGTTCACACCGCCTTACATCCTTTGCGTCGCATCCGAAGTAGACACACCACAGTCCTGTGTCGGAATAGCTCACCATGCTGCTTTCCACAGAGTACACGAGTCCGTGCCGTTCACGGAGTGACAGGTTGAGGCGTGTGTTCATGCTGGGGCCTCCCAAAACGTTGTTGAGCAGATAGAGTGCCATGCGCTTTTCGTTGTGCACGTCATACGCTATGTTGCCCATCATCACATGGGCCTGGTGTGTGTGCCTGTCAGTTTCAACTGTTTGCGGCCTGTAATTTGTCAAGGTGATGTTATTGGCTGGAACCGACAAGTCTGCCATGACAGGTATGGAAGGGGCAAAGTCGGATGTGGCTTTCTCGAGCAACTTTACCAGCTGTCTGAAGTCCACGTCACCGTAAGCAAAAAACACGGCATTGTCGGGACGGTAGAACTTTCCGGTGAACTGCAGGGCATCTGCTGTTTTGTAGGTGCGCAGTTGGTCGGCGTCGCCCAGTATCTTATGCCCCAGGGGATGCTCCTTGAACACCAGGTTCTCGAAGTCGTCGTAGATGAGTTCTGCGGGAGAGTCGTTGTATATTTCTATTTCGTCGCAAATCACCTCTACTTCCTTGTCGAGTTCTGCCTGCGGATAAGTGCTGTGGAACACGATGTCGGTGAGCAAGTCTACTGCTTTTGGCAGATGTTCATGCAGGATGGCTGCATAATACACGGTGTCTTCCTTGTTGGTGTAGGCGTTGAGGTCGCCTCCCACACATTCAAGGCTATTGATAATATGGATGGCGTTCCTGCGTTTGGTTCCCTTGAATGTGGTGTGTTCGCAATAGTGGGCGATTCCCTCCAGTTCTCGGCTTTCATCGCGGGAACCGGCATTAATTTCATATCCACAGTAGACTACGGGTGATGCCGAAGGCAGATGTATGATACGTAGTCCGTTGGAAAGAGTAGTTGTGTTGTATTTCATTGTTTCCTATGAAAGGCTACAAGCAGAGGCCGTTTGTCTGCTTCGGAAGTTCTTGGTTGCTTGTCTGTCGATTCTTGTTACAGTACAACCCTTATTCGTTCTATTCCTCTGTATAGCATAGCCAAGCGTTCAATGCAAGTTCGCCTTATATTTGTCCACAAAATTACGATGGTTTTTGCACATCTACAACTTTTTCTCAAGCAAAAAACTAAAAAAAGGTGAGGAGTAGGGGTACCCGATTTCAATTCTTTACGATATATTTATAAAAGCTAATGATGCACAGAACGTTTAGAATCTTGACGCATAAAATGATGTTGAATGTATTACTCATTTTAAATATATGTGGATTATGAAGAAAAGTAGAGCTGTCGAAGTTCTGGCCTTTTGTATGGTCGCCATCTCCTTGTTCTCCTGCACTTCCATAGACAAATCCGACTTGTCCTCGGTATTGGGGGAGAACAGGATGGCTTTTGAACTGCTGCCGACGAGTAATGATGCTGCTGTTACGACTCTGATGTCCCGGTTTCGTGTTTTTAGGACAGCGACAAGCAGATTAAGTAAGCAATGGAACAAACCTTATATCGGGGAGAATGTAAGATGCAACGGAAGGGTAGTATATTCCAAACCGACTGCAGTGTTTTGACAGAAGAAGAGTTGCAGAAAGTCTATGACTTTATTCTTTCTAATTCATGTGATAATTTTGCAGGAAGCGCTATACTCCCTTGCATACCATTTGGATATGTTACGGACGGTTGTTTAGCACGTGCTCATGCTATGCGAAGACTTATTAATTCTTTGGGGTATGAGTGTCATAAGGCTTTTATGCGTATGGCTTGATTTGTAAGAAGTATGCCCATTCATCCTCATTGGCAGAGAATGGATGGGCATATATTATGGTTCGTTTATAGCACTTTGATGCTGCTGGGCAGCGACATGGTGTTGCCGTTGACTTTGATCGGGAAGTTGGGGTTGTCGTTTCCGAAGTTGGTGACGAAGAGCCAGAAGTTCTCTTCCATGAGTTTCGCCTTCAGCTTGCTGTTGATGGTTATGCTCTTGAGTGTCTTGCAGTCGGAGAAAGACGATTCACTGATTTCCGTGACGTTGGGTAGATAGAGCGACGTGATGGAGCAACCGGCAAAAGCATCGTCGTCAATCTTAGTGATGGTGGTGGGCAGGTTCAGCTTTGTGAGGCTCTTGCAGCCGTCGAACATCTTCTGTGGCAGCGTGCGGAGGTTCTTGGGTAGCACGACGTTGGTGAGTGCTGAACAGCCTCTGAACATGTCGTAGCTCATGTCTGCACTGAGAGAAGCCGGGAAGGTGACGCTTTGCAGTTTGGGGCAACGCATGAAGCATCCCTGTATTTCTTTCATGCTTGTCGCTGCGAAGACTGCCTTCGTCAGGTTCTTACAGTCGGCGAAAGCCGAGCCGCGCACCACTTGTGTAGAGGCGGGTATGGTTATTTCTGTTATTGTAGTGCCACGGAAAGCGCTGTTGCCGATTTCTTTCAGTGTGGAGGGCAACTTGATGGAGCGTATCTTGGCATTTTCGAAAGCGCTGGCTATAATTTCTGTCACCGGATACATCACGCCGGCATGTTCCACTTTGTCCGGGATGACGATATCCTTTCCGTCCACAGCTATCTTGACCACTTCCTTCACGTATGCCTGACGGTAGTGGGTGTGGATGATGTAGATTACTCCGCCCAAGTCTATCGTTGAACCGCTCTTGCCGGCATTGCTTACAACGGTGGCTGTCTGTCCTGTCGATGTGCGTACCTGCTGTTTGTTGGGCTCCGGATCCCATTTGGTCCAGGCTATCTTGTGGGCATTTTTCAGGCCACCGTGCTTTTCGAAGTATTCCTTCATTCTGTCCGGATTATCGAACATGTTGACCTTGAAGAGTGGCTCGATGGATGAGCGCACCAATGCCTTGTAGACACCGCCCTGGAGAATCTCGACAATCTGATTGTGCGCCAAGTTGATGACCCAGTTGTATGTTTCCTTGTCCGCATATTCTGATCTCACATCCCTAATCTTTTCTTCCATTTTCTCGAGAGCTTCAGAACGTTGGTACAGCACGTCCTTGACCTGGCTTAGGTATTGGGCTGCCGGTGAAAGGCTCATGTCGGCATAGGTGTGCGCATTGGACAGCATTTCGTAGACAGCGACCAGACTCTCGTTGGTCAGTTTGGTAACCACGGGTTGCTTGTCTCTCCATGCCACCTGCTTGTTCGCCTCTTTGGGTGGCTGCACGGGCTTGTAGTTCAGTCGGCCTTCTGCCGCATCTATGTCATAGCCCAGTGGGGCAAGCAGTGCCGTGTGCTGCTCGGGTATGCGCACTGTAGGCTTTTCGTCCTCGGCATTGCGGTTGCCGTCTGGACCTAACACGGCAGTGGCATAGTCGTTGAGCTGTTTGTCGCGTGTGCTTTGTCTGGCCGACGACTTTCCTTTCATCTTTACTGGCAACGAAGTCACCTTGCCTTTGGTCACTGTGCTCACCGCATTGTTTGTAGCACTGTTGACGGTGCCCGTCACTTTGTTCACGGCTTTGCGCTCCACGTTCTTGCCGATATTCTTGCCCACGTTCTTCAGTTTCCCTAAGAGTCCCTGGGCTTGCATGGGGCAGGGGGCAGCCATCAGGCATGCGCAGAAAAGGGCTGTCAGTTGAATTCTCATAAGTCTTCTGGTGTTCATAGTTGTTGTGGTTTTGTTCGTGTTTAATGTGTGTGGTTATTAAAAAGGAGGATAATGATGTTTTACTATCATGTCGGCAAATATACAAAATAATTTCCAATTCATTCAAAAAGCAGAGACAAATTGCAGGTGAGAACCGAAAAAACTTTCCGACTATGGAAATATGTCCCTATAGATTGTAGCATTTTACCTTTGCACCAAGCGGGAAAAAACTTAATTTTGCACCATTGAACGACTATAACCAATAAACCGAAGAATATGAAAAAGACTTTTCTCGTGCTTTCCCTGTGCGCCCTTTCGCTGGCAGGATGGGCCAAGGGCATTGCCTTGTATCCTCAACACAAGTCCACAAACGTGAATGTGGACACGCGTCTGACCCTTTCTTTCGACAAGACTCCCAGGGTGGGGCAGAGCGGATGGATTCGTGTCTACGACCTTACCACCGGTCTGGCCGTAGACAGTCTGGACCTCAGTCTACCTGCAGGGCCTACGGAATCTCAGCCGCGACTGGCTTCAGCCGTCTATACTCCTGTGCCCTACAACTATTCTCCGCGCCGTGCCACCAACCGCGACACCAAGCCCGGCACGTCATCGGGCGTCAATAAGCCCGATTCAGGACTTTACCAGCTCAACATCATCGGCGGATTCACCGATGGCTTCCATTTCCATCCCGTGCTTGTCAGGGGCAACAAGGCGGTGATTTATCTCCACAACAATGTGCTTGAATACGGCCATCAGTATGCCGTAACCGTCGACCGGGGAGCGATAGTGAGTGCCGACGGCAAGTTCAAGGGTATCCGCAAGGGCGAATGGACCTTTACGGTGAAAGCCACAGAGCCCAATCCTGCCGACCGCACCCTTGTGGTGAGTGCCGACGGCACGGCCGATTACTCCACCCTGCAGGGCGCCATGGACCGTGTGCCCGACAACATTGTCACCCCTGCCGAGGGCTGGACGGTGAAGGTGAAGAACGGCGACTATGAGGAGATAGTCTATTTCCGCAACAAGCAATATGTGCATCTGCAGGGCGAATCGCGCGACGGTGTGGTGGTGCACTATGCCAACAACGAGGTGTTCAACCCTCATCCGCTCGACATCAAGACCAATGAGTGGCCTGGCACCTTCCCCTCTCGCCGTGCTGCCTTTGCCATTGACAACTGCCGATACATCACCGTGACCGACATGACCATCAAGACCGACCTGGAAGGACAGGCCGAAGGACTCCTTGTCAACGGCAGCCACAACACGTTTAGCAACGTCCACATCATTGGCTCGGGCGATGCCCTTCAGACCAACGGCAGTGCCTATTACAAGGATTGCACCGTAGATGGCGGTGGCGACACGGTGCTCGGCCGTGGTCCGGCGTTCTTTGAGCGTTGCAGTTTGCGTAGCAAGGGTGCTTTCATGTGGATTCGCAACACCAATGCCAACCATGGCGACGTGTTTGTGAACTGCACCTTTGAAGGTTTGGGCGACGACACCGAACTGGCTCGTTCGCCGGTCAACAAGGGCACAGGCTATCCTTATGCTGAGGCGGTGCTTATCGGTTGCAAACTGAAGAACATTGCCCCTTGCGGATGGAAGAGCATAGAGGGCGACACCACCTATGTGCGCTTTTGGGAGTTCGACAGCCGTGATTTCAACGGCAACCCCGTAGACGTAAGCCGCCGTCACCCGGTTTCCCGCCAACTTAACACTGAGAAAGACAAGGCAATCATAGCAAGTTACAAGAGCCGCCGGTTTGTTTTGGGCTGGTAATTCGTGACCATAGGCTCCGCTCCCTACTCAGTTGCCAATCTTTGCCGACCGCTTTTTCTTCCGCCAGTGGTCGGTTCCATGTCCCCTCACAGCCATCTCCCACTTGGGATACGGCAGTGAGGGGACAAATTTTTTCTGCCCTACCACTACGTTTCCTACAGAGCGTCTTGTCTTTAAAAAGCCAATCGTAGTGACAATGGAATTGAGATGAGCATCACTTCCGAACCGGATATACCCGCCAACTTGCCCTTTTGCCGTTTATCAGTGGCAGACTTACGGTGTGCTAATGGCAGACTTACGGTGTGCTAATGGCAGACTTACGGTGTGTTAGTGGCAGACTTACGGTGTGTTAGTGGCAGACTTAGACTTGGTCCCACAGCTTGGGCACTCATTGCCCACACCGTGGGCATCGAGTGCCCAAACAGTAGAACAGATTCCGGGCAATCCATTTGAACTTGACGAGTGATAGATGAGTGATAGAAGTGATGGATATTAAGCCATCTATCACGCATCTATCACTCCATCAATCTCGCTTGCCGTCAGCAGAAAAGTGTCGGATTTCAAGAAAAGTGATAGATAGTGGTGAAAAAACGAAAAACTTTTCCTGCGCGCGTGCGCGCGTATTTTCACCCAACAAGGCGGCTCGAAGATAGTCCAACCGAGGAAAACAAGCGGCTTATGAAAGACTCCGGGTCACGACTCTCCCAATCCGTTAGAGACCGGTTCCCCTGCGTAGGCAGAGCCAATGGCTTCCGGTAACAAGTTCTCAATCATCTTTTCACGCTTCTGTAATCTTTGTGTTGCATGTCCGAAACATGGTCGGCGTACCTTTGCCGACGATTAATTTAAGCATATCAACATGAAGAATCTTTTAGCAGTCCTACTGCTCGTTTTCCTCGCCGCACCGCTTACGGCTTGCACGGATAACAACGTAAGCGAGAGCAACGGCAAGAACAATCCACAGTTAGCAACCATTTCCATTGAAGGCAGCGTCACCTGCGACGGCAAAGGCGTGGCAGGTGTCGTGGTTTCCGACGGCATCAACGTGACCACCACTGGTACCAACGGAGCCTATTCGTTTGCCTCCGACAAGAAATACGGCTATGTTTTCATCTCCACCCCTTCGGGCTATGAAACCGCTTTAGTGGGCAATCAGCCCCAGTTTTTCAAGCGTGTCACCCCAGGCGCCAAGGCTATCAAGGAGACCGCCAACTTCACCCTTAACAAAGTGGACAACCGGAAGCATGCCGTGCTCGCCATGGCCGATTTCCACCTGGCGCGCCGCAACAACGACGTGAAGCAGTTTGAGGCAGTGGCAGCCGACATCAACCAGACCGCCAACGAGCTGCGTGCCCAAGGCTACAAAGTGTATGGCGTGAGCCTCGGCGACGAGAGCTGGGACGGTTTCTGGTATTCCAACCACTATGCACTGCCCGAAACCTTCGAAGACCTGCAGCGCATCTACATGCCTTTCTACCACTGCATGGGCAACCACGACAACGACCCCTATTGCCCCAACGACTGGAGCTCGGAACAAGCCTGGATTGCCACCTGCGGACCCGTGTACTATTCCTTCAATGCCGGCGACGTGCACTACATCGTGCTCGACGACATTCAGTATCTCAATGACGGCGCCTCGCAGGGCACCATCGGCAAGCGCGACTACAACGATGTGGTCATCAGCGAGGAGATGGCATGGCTCAAGAAAGACCTTGCCACCCTCACCGACAAGACAAAACCCGTGGTCGTGGCGATGCACGCACCCCTCTATGCCGACCCCACTCTGTCGGGACAGAAACAGGTGGACCACGACAATGTGACCAACACCAAGGATTTTGAACAAGCCTTCAAGGGCTTTACCAACGTGCATGTGCTCAGCGGTCACACCCATGTGGACTACAACGTGAAACGGGTGGGCAACATCCGTGAGCACAACACGGCTGCCGTGTGCGCCACCTGGTGGTGGACAGGCAAACTCTCCGGTGTGCACGTCTGCACCGACGGCACCCCAGGCGGCTACGGCGTCTACACCTGGAACGGCAAAGACGTAGAGTGGTACTACAAGAGCAGCGGATTCGACAAGAGCTACCAGTTCCGTGCCTACGACCTCAACACCGTGTGCATAGCTCCCGCCGTCTATGCGCCCAACTACCAGGAAGACATGAAAGAAGCTGCCATGGGCTATGACAAGCCCAGTACCGACAACGAAATTCTCATCAACGTGTGGAACTACGACCCCGACTGGAAAGTGGAGGCCCTGGAGAACGGCAAGCAGCTTGAAGTGAAGCGCGTCTACGGCTACGATCCGCTCCACATCATTGCCTACGACGCCAAGCGCATCCAGGCAGGCGGCAAGGCCAAAAACTCGTTCAAGTCAACCCCCACGGCCCATCTCTTCAAGGCCAAGGCATCCAGCGCCACATCCACTGTCACCATCCGTGTGACCGACCGCTTCGGCCATGTCTACACCGAGGAGATGAAGCGCCCCAAGAGTTTCAACATCAACATCAAGTAATCACACACATTCATACACAATCCTATGACTGACATCAGGAAACAACTCTGCATGGCACTGGCCGTCTCGCTGGCCGCCACTGCCACTGCTACAGCCAAGCCCGAACCCCGCGATTCGGCACAAATCAAGCGCACGGCCCCCGTGAAGACCATCGACTCCAAGCACATGCTGCAGAACGTGGTGGTCACCGCGCTCGGCATCTCACGCAAGGAGAAGTCGCTCGGCTACTCCGTGAAGAAGGTTGACAGCGACGTGGTGAACAGTGCCGTGTCGGGCAACTGGATGGACAACCTGAGTGGCAAGGTGGCCGGCCTCAACATGATAGGGGCCGGCATGGGGCCGCTCGGCTCCACCCGCATCACCCTCCGTGGCGACAACTCCCTTAACTATGGCAACAACAGTGCACTCATCGTGGTCGACGGTGTGCCCGTCACCTCCGATTCTGGAGTCACGGGCAGTGGCTCCAACTATGCCAACGGCGACGCTCCGGTGGACTATGGCAACGGACTCTCCGACCTCAACCCCGACGACATAGAGTCGGTGACAGTGCTCAAGGGCGCCGCTGCCACGGCCCTCTATGGTTCTCTTGCGGGCAACGGAGCCATCGTCATCACCACCAAGGCCGGCAACGGCAAGAAGGGCATCGGCGTGACCGTCAACTCTTCACTCACACTCGACCGTGCCGGCTACTGGCCCGACTTCCAGAAAGAGTACGGTCCGGGCAACGACGGAGGCGTGAGCGAGTTCAGCTTCTGGTCGCTCCCAGCCGACAAGACCCCTGACGGCGTGTCAGTGAGCCGCAACTACGGCCGCTATGCCTTCGGCGAGAAATTCGATTCCAATAAGTTGCGCTATCAGTATATGTCGAAAAACTGGGACAACGACACCTACGAGAAACTCCCCTTCGTCTATGCCGACGACTGGTACACAGGCTTCTTCCAGACAGGTGTCACCTGGCGCAACTCGGTGGCCGTGAATGGAGGCAACGGCAAGGGTACCACCGCCAGGGCTTCACTCACCGACACCCGCAACAGTTGGATTACGCCCAACACGGGCTACCGGGAAGACGCCTTCTCGTTTGCCTTCGATTCTCCCATCAGCAAACGCATCAAAGTGAGCACCCGCATCAACTACATACACAAGTCGAGCGACAACCTCCCCGTGAGTGGCTACAGTGCACAGAGTCCCATGTATCAGTTGGTGTGGGGATTCAACAACACGCCCATCAGTGCCTGGAAAGACGAATACTTCAAGGGACGCTACACGGTGGAGAACATGAACAACGGCAGCCTGGTCTATCCATCTAACGATTCCTACAATCCCTACCGCACGGCCTACGAGGAAATCAATACCCTCGACCGCAACCGTGTCTACGGAAACGCCCAGATAGAAGCCAAACTCGCACGCGGACTGGTGCTCACCCTGCGTTCGGCACTCGACATACAGGACGACTGGCGCACGCAGCGCAAGCCCTTCTACACCCCCAACCACACCTCAGGCTTCTATCGCGAGCAGAGTATGCGCACCTATAGATACAACAACGACTTCCTGCTCCGCTACACCAACAACACGTGGGCAGACCAGCGCCTTGGCTTCTCCGTGGCTTTCGGCGGCAACAGTTCCGAAATAAAGTATCGCCGCAACGACGTGAAGCTCAACAAACTGCAGATGCCTGGCGTGTACAACATCACCAACCTTCCCTCGGGCGAAACGCCCGACGTGTATTCCTACCGCAGCAAGAAGATGGTGAACAGCTTCTATGGCTTTGCCCAGATGAGTTGGGACGAAACCTACTATCTCGACCTCACGGCACGCAACGACTGGTCGAGCACCCTCAGCCGTGCCAACCGCTCCTATTTCTATCCCTCGGTGTCCACCAGCATCCTGCTCGACCGGGTGCTCAACCTGCACAACAAGGCTCCCTGGGTCAACATGCTGAAGTATCGCCTGTCGTGGGCCAATGTGGGCAACGACACCTCACCCTATTCACTCACCCGCTACTACGACTCTACCGACTATCCGGGCAGCTACACCCAGCAGGGCACCGTGCCCGATCCGGGCAAGGCCCTGAAGCCGGAGAACGTGGAGAGTTGGGAAACGGGCTTCGAGGGTAAGTTCTTCAACGGCCGCCTTACCTTCGACTTCACTGGCTACTACACCTCGTCGACCAACCAGATTCTCACTACGGCAGCCGACCAGATAACCGGTGCCACCGGCTACAAGATTAATGCCGGCAAGATTACCAACAAGGGCATAGAGCTCTCTCTGTCGGTGACACCTGTCAAGACCCGCGACTTCAGATGGACCATCGACGCCAACTGGGCGAAGAACTGGGACAAGCTCGTGAGCATGCAGGACGACTGGGACCCCAAGCAGCCGCTCCAGACATCCATGGGCACCACCATCGGCAGCCGCGTGTATGTCTACTCCTATGTGGGCCAAAGCATGCACCACATCTACGGCCGTGGCTATCAGCGCGCACCTGAAGGCAGCTATTATCTCGACGCGAACGGCAACAAGGTGGACTGTTCGGGCATGAAGCTCATAGACCCCAAGACCGGCTACCCGATGCTCGACAATTCGCCGACGCGTAACCTCGGCAAAGTCAATCCCGACTGGACAGCCGGCATGACGCAGACCTTCCGCTACAAGAACCTCACCCTCTCCATGGTGTTCACCGCACAGGTGGGCGGCCACTGCTACTCCGTGACCAACTTTGCCCTCTCCTACATGGGCAAGCTCAAGAACTCGCTGCCCGGACGCTATGCCGGACTGGTGGTAGAGGGCGTTTCTGCCACGGGCGAAGACGGCGTGTACACCAAGAACACCAAGGTGGTGGACAACATCGTGGACTACTACAACAGTTATGTGTGGAACCGCAACAACACTGAGGAGAACACCTTCAGCACCTCGTTCCTCAAACTCAAGCAGGTGCGTCTGGACTATGCGCTGCCCAAGAAGTGGCTCGGCAAGAACGGCCCGCTCCAGTCGGCACAGTTCGGCTTCTACGCCACCAACCTCTTCTGCATAACCAGTTTCCCGCAGTATGACCCTGAGCAGGGCATGGTGAACGGCGGCGACATACACTCCGGCATTGAAGCCATGGCATATCCAATGACCCGCTCCTATGGTCTCAACGTTAAACTCACATTCTAACAGACAACGATATGAACAAGATAACATGTATTTGCATGGCGTGCGCTTTTGCTGCCATGAGTTGCACGGACAACTTTGACCAGGCCAACACCAATCCCAACAAGGTGACTGTGGAGAGCGGCACGCTCGAAGCCTCGGCCATGTTTGAGCAGACGCTCTACGGTGCAGCCAACTTCTTCACCTACTACTCGTGGTTCTGGTGCGACGAGCTCATCCAACATACCGCCCATACCGGCGGTACCACCCGGCAGGAACACCGCTATTTCATCGGCGACCAGAACTGGAAGTCGGTGTGGAACACTTATGCCCGGTATGCCAGTAACGACGTGAACATGATCAGTCTGGCCGACAAGCAGGGCGACCCCGTGTTCAAGGCTATCGGTCTGACGATGAAGGTAATGTTCATGCAGAACCTCACCGACATCTATGGCGACATTCCCTACAGCGAAGCCTTCAAGTCGAGCGAGGGCATCAAGCAACCGGTGTTCGATTCTCAAGAGAGTGTCTACCAGCAGATGTGCCAGGAACTGGAGGCTGCCAACGAAATCTACGCTACCCAGCCTGTGCCTGCCAACAAGAAGAAAAGCCTTGACGGCATGTACGGCCTCGACATGGCTAAGTGGCGCAAGTTCAACAATTCCCTCTATCTCCGCTTGCTCTGCCGCATCAGTGGCCGACCGGCTACCGTAGTGGACGGTGAGCACACCGTGGCACAGAAGATGCAGCAGATAGTGGACAATCCGGAACGCTATCCCATTTTCGGGAGCAATGATGACAATGCTACGGTTCATACCACAGGCATTGCACCCTATACCAGCGAGTTCGACCCTACGTCTTACAAGAAGAGCGACTTCACCACCGGAAGCTACAAACTCACCGAGAAGATGATAGAACTCATGGTGGTCAAGGATGCCAACAACTTCAAGAACGATCTCTACGTAGACCCGCGCTTGCCGATTATAGGTACCAAGAAACGTGACTACTGGGCCGGCACCATTGCCGGAGCCGCTATGGGCACCGAGAGCAACGAGGGCGACAAGAATGCTGCTTATCTGAACTACGACCAGCTCTGCCGCAACAATGCCGACGAATGGTTCATGGACTATGCCGAGGTGCAGTTTATCCTCGCTGAGGCTGCCCTCAAGGGACTCATCGCAGGCGGTGAAGAGGCAGCCAAGACGTATTATGAGACGGCTGTCAAGGCGTCGATGCAGAAGTGGTCTGACTTTGCCGTGAGCGTCAATCCAGACTGTCTCATCACAGCCGACGATATGGATGCCTTCCTCACCACCAGTCTCGGCTCGTGGGATCTTGCTTCCGACAAGGCGGAGCTCATAGCCAACCAGAAGTATCTCGCCCTGTTTTGGGTGGGCATGGAAGACTGGCACGAGTATCGTCGCACAGGTATGCCCAAACTGAAAATCGGCAGCGGATGCGTATACAACGACATGATTCTGCCCACTCGCTTTGCTTATCCCAGCACTACACTTGCCACCAACAGTGACCATGTGCAGGAGGCTCTGCAGCGTATGGGCGGCGAGAACGACATGAAAACGCCTGTGTGGTGGAGCAGACAGGCCATTGAAGAAGGTAAATAAGAATCAGGAAAACAAACAGAATTATGAACAGACATAGATTATCAGTCCTTATGGCAAGTTCCGCCGTCGCCCTTGCCTCTCTCTTCACGGCTTGCAGCGACGACGACACAGCGGCTTCTTATTTCAGTCTAGATACCGATGCCACATCAGTTACCGTTCCTGCCGACGGCATCAGCAAGGGCAAGATGGTGCCCGTCACACTGCGCACCAACAAGACTTGGCGGGTCAATGTGGACAATGCAGAACAGTGCAGTTGGGTGCATCTCTACGCCGATGAGGGCGAAGGCGACGGACGGTTCCGCGTGTGGGTAGACAAGAACCCGACATTCGATGCGCGCACCGCCACGCTGTCGTTCGTCATTGACGGAAAGGAAGAGGAAACCAAGTACACGCTTTATCAAGAGGCACAAGTGCCGATGGTGGAGATAGCCAATGCCGCCAACGGCTACAGCGAACTGGCTGACGGCGGACAGACCAAGATTGTGGTGAAGCACAACGTGGACTGGACGGCAAGCATCAGTGCCGTGGATTGGGCTAAACTCGACTCCATCTCTGCCGATACCGTTTATATCACTATGGAGAAGAATGAGGATGAAGACCGCCTGCTGACCCTCACCTGTCAGGGAACGGGTGAATACAGTTCGCTTACGTCTATTACCACCATCCGCCAGTCTTCTCCCGGTATCTATCTCAATGACCACTTCGACTGGATGCAAGAGGGCAAGGAAGACTACTACTACAACTATCCCGAGCAAGGCATCGGCGTATGGACTGACGACGAGAAGTCGCATGGATGGACCACGGTCAACCCTTCGCCGGCACTTTATGGCGGTCGCGGTTACATCAAGTTGGGCAAGACCAATGTGGCAGGCGATGCCTTGTCGCCCAAGTTGTCGGGCATCATAGGCAAGGCCAATGTGAGCGTGACGTTCAAGGCCATCGGCTACGTGTCGAAAGGTGGTGCCAAGGACGACGGTGTTATTAGTGTGGCTGTGGTAGGACCCGGCACCATCGTCGGTCAGGAGTTGAAGGATATGACAGTCGGCACGCAGACCGTCCAGGTGGCAAGTTTCGATGTGACGGTATTCCCCAATTCGTCCAAGGTGGAGAACGGACCCGACTATAATCCTTGGGCACAGCCAGAAGCATCGTTCAGTCTCAACATTGACGGTGCCACCAAAGACACCCAGCTTCTCTTCATCGGTGGCGTAGCCTGGGGCAGCAACCTCAAAGGACAGGGCCAAGGCAAGAACCGCCTGCTCCTGGACGACGTGAAGGTGAAGAAGAACATGCAGTAATTTATGCCATACGGACATAACCCTCAAGGGCAAGAGATACTTCCTCTCTTGTCCTTTCTTTTTGTTTGTCGTATGGAGAAAGTTATTGTGGCATATTTATAAATCCCCTGTTTCGTGCCGTCTGGCGATGTGGGTAGCAGACATGAAACCTGTAAAGCGGGAAAAGTAATAGGGCAGTCTCCTCGCTCGGATGGCTGCCCTATTGAAAAATAATAAAGAGAGAGATTCAAATTTCTGTTGTCATAAAGCCTTATCGCTGCAATGGATAAACAATGGCGGGCGTCTTCTCCGTACGGGGATTGGCCTTGTTGATTTCAAATCCGTTGAGGATGATGGCGGAAGGATATATCACGGTGTTGTTCACCTTGTCGGCACTGTTTACCACCTGTTCCTTGTCAGAGATGGCCACGAGGTTGTCTTCCAAATTGGAGAGGGTAGGCAAGGTCAGGTTGCTCGATCTCATGGCTTGTGTCTCGCCGGTCTTCACGTTGATGCGGAAGAGTTGCAGTGAGTTGTGGTAGAGCGGACACACTATCTTGTAGACATATTCCAGTTTTTTCTTTTTGCCCAACTTGATGAGTTCCTTCTCCATCTTTTCGGCGGGAGTGGTGCCCTCGGCCATCACGTGGAGCGTGCCCTCGCTAATCATAGGAGTCGTGGCGTCAGGACGGTTGGCAAAACGGCAGCTGCCGGTGGAGTGGGTGGCAAACTCGGAAGGTGACGTGCGGTTGAGCTGCATTTTGAACACGCCCTTGTCTACCAAGGTCATCTCGGCAGCAGGCTTGATGCCGTCGGCATCCATCTTGTAGCATCCCATTAGTTTCACTCCGTTGTATTCTTCCTTGTCCGTGTAGTTCTTGATGGTGATGCGGGGGTCAATAATCTTCTTGCCAATCTTGTTTCCCAAGGATTTCTCGTTGTGCATCAGCATCACGCGTGAATAGAACTTGTCGTAGCTGAGCAAGTTTTCGGTGAAAGGAAATGCTGCTGCCATGTCCTGGAAGAGCACCGGACCCTTGTAGTCGTCGTCCACCAAAGGTGCATCCTTCAGGGCTGAGAAACTCTCGGCGAAGGTTCTTATCTGTGCTTTCAGTTCGTCAGCAGAAGGAATGTCAGCAGGAGTGGTGAAGTTCCAGGTAATGCCGTCTGAGATTCGGCTACCGTCCTTGGCTGTGAGAATGGCTGTGGTGCTTATCTTCACATAACTATGGGGCTGCTTGAGCACCACATTCTCTGAAGTGACACGATAGGTGTCGTCATATACGCCGTCGATGGTCACGCCAGTAGAGGTCAGGTCTTTGAAGTCCTTGTACACTGCCGACAGTTCGCAAGCCAGGTCATTGAGCTTCTTCTGGTCGAAGTTGAAGGCATAGCTGGGCTGCATGTCTGTCACTGGAGCCACGCGCTGCATTTCGGGAATCTTCTCGATGGATGCAGGCAGAGGATTCTGGGCTATGGCTGCCATCTTCTGTGCGTAAGTGTTCTGGTTGTACTTATACGCCTCGTCTGTCATGCTGGCAAAGCTGCGGCGTATGCCTGAGTAGTTGGGTTGTGCATAGATGCTGGTAGGCACGAACTGCCCCATCTGTATTTCACTGTTGCGTTTGAAACTGCCGAGCATCACTTGCGTGAGACCCTTCATGTCCCAAGGCTCGTTCACACTGGCCACCAGTCCGCCGAGAGATGCCATGATGCTGAAGCGCTTGAAGCGGTTGGCAATGTAGTTGATGTAGAACGGACGCATGCTTCCGGGTGCCTGGAGCGAATCCATGTTCCGCTTCAGTTCGTCCTTCATGGCTTTCACGACGATGCTGTCAACGTTGTTTTCCTGGCAATTCTCGAAAGGAAGAGGCTTCAGTATGGCAGGTGCATCATTGCTCTTGGCGCGACGTTGGGTTTCAATCTTGCTCACATAGATGGTCGGTGAAGTGGCTGTCACGGGCACCCAACCCGATTCGGCTCCACACATGCCGGTGAAGACACTGGGCTCGCTGCCGGCTGCCTTGATGTTGGAGAACATGGAGAGTGGAGTGCCGATGAGGTCAACACCGCGTACAAGCTCGTCTGGACGACCGTCCACATAGATTCTGTATACCTCGAGCGGTGTCACGTTGAACGAGTTGAGCGAACCTCCCTCGCCTGTATAGGTGTAGCCGCTGGTTACGGTCTTGAAGAAGTAACCGTAAGACTTGCCCTGCTTCTTGGCTTCCTGGCGCAACATATACCGCATCTGGTCGTTTGTGTAGGGCTTCGTGGTGTTTACAATCAGGTTGGACTGGCGCGACACGGGATCCTTGGTGTCCGATGTGCGACCATGTCCGTTGCTCACTGGGAATCCGTCGATGGGTACTCGGCTCATTAGGAACGATTTCAATACGCCGTTCACCACGTTGTCCACACGTTGTGCCTTCACGCCCTCGCTGTCGTAGAGATAGTAGCCATTGAGGTCTGTGCCGGCATAATGGCGGATTGTCGGGTCGCAATATACTTGGAATTCCTTGGGGAGCACAGATTGTCCCACCATCTTCTTGAACGTTTCGCCGCCTTCTTTCAGTCGGTGACCTTCCAGTCGGTGACCGAAAATTTCGTGGAAGAACACACCGCTTGCAGGACCCGACAGCATGGCAGGGCCCGTATAAGGATCAGCCACAGGGGCATTTTTCAGTTTCAGCAGTCTGTCTACCATGTCCTTGGCGTCAGCCACCATTACATCTACCGACGGCAGACTGTCTATGTCGTAGGCAAAGTAGTCCTTGTTGAGGGGCAGTTTCATTCCGTCCTCGGCTATGATGAGGGCACTGAGTATCACACGGGCACAGAGGCGGTTCTGCACCACTTCGGTGCCGTCGGTATTCACCAGATAAGTGCGAGTCGCTTCATAGGAAATACTGGCGTCGCCTTGCTTGAGCTCGGGACAAGCCTTGAAAGCTGCGCTCACCTGGTTGAGTTTCTGCTTCCAAGCCTCAATGTTGACATTGTAGGCTGAGGAAGGAAGGGGCGCCTCATAGAAGTGCTCCACGGGTGCATCCGAGAAACAGGGAGCCTTGTCCTCGTTGGCAACGGTTGTTGCCACCTTGGCTTTTACGGCGTTGTACTGAGCACAGGCAAAGTCGTAGCGGCTGTTCACCTCTTTCCACATGGCTGCCTTGATGCCGTCTGTCGCATTGTCGTCGAGGGGCAAAGCTGTGGGAGCGGAGAGAGCCATGCCTTGATAGGTGCGCACACCCTGAGTGTTGTACTTGAAGTTGTCGAGCGTCTTGTCGCCAATGCGAATCTGTGGTGTGAACAGACGCACACGCCCGTTCTGTACACCATTGACCATACCGAAACTGCTTGTCATGCTGAGTTGGTACTTGTCTTCCACACGCATGCTCATGTAGTAGGGTTTCAGTTCCTGCTTTTGCAGTTGCTGCATGTCGTAGCCCAGTTCCTGTTTCATGGTCTGGAGCAACTTGTCGTTCTGTTGGGCAAATGCCGAAACACTTCCCATCAGAATCATCATGGACATGAAAATCTTTTTCATTGCTGTTAATGTTATAATTGAGTATTGTATTTCCTTACTAATTCATTATATTCATCAAACCAAGGGCATTGCAAGTGTCTTATGGTGTGTTTGGAATATCGTATGCTATTCTTTTTTTTTGTTTGTTCTACAGCGTTACAGAACTGTATTGAAGCGACTTCTTTTGTTTCTGGTATAAATACAAATTCAACTAAAAGTTTCTCTTCAAAGGCTTTTCTCATCATTTCCGTGCTTGACTCAAATGCTTTTATAGGAAAATGAAAATACCATAATTGAGAAGTCATAAAGTCGATGCCAATTGTTATGAGATCATGTTCCCTGTCGATATTACAAGCGCTAACAAATTCTTTGCATGTATATGTTCTTAGATTGGTCTTGACAATTTCTATTTTGTCTACAGGGAATGTAGCCGCGTTCCCACTCCTGGTCCACTGCTTGTTTTGCAAGAGTGTCATGGAGTTAACTTCTTGGGTGGCTTGGTCGTACTTGAGTCTAATTACAAGATTGTTGAGATATGCATTGTTGATAAACCTATATGCAGCCTCTTTGTTTAGTTTATTAAGTGTCACGTGGTATTTCGTTGACGTGGTGTCTTCTTGCAAAATGATATCACAGTCGTCTTTGCCTTTGAAAACGTACTGCGGAACCATGTCTATGGTCTTGACGTCAGCTGTGCTTTTTGACAGCAAGATGGAGGTAGGAACACTCTCCTCTTTTGGCATCCTCGTTTCAGTCTGTTCGATGGAGGAACAGGAGAATTGGAGGCATAATGCAAGCATTAGTCCCAATGTGTTGATGCTGAATGTTGTACGTTTCATCGCTATTAATATTATAATTGAGGATTGTATTTCCTTACTAATTCTATGTATTCATTCTTCCAAAAAGGATTGGTCACATTTTGACAGACATAGTCTGTTATTTCATATTCGGGGTCTTTAATTACTTTCTCTTTTGGTATAGTTAAATTGAAGACATCTCCGTTTGTTTCCTTTGTATGCGATATGGCAGATAACCATTCGTACTCGGATGTATAACAACTTTTCTTGTGGCAGGCTTCCAGCCATTCTTTTTCTGTCACCGGTCTGTCAGGAAACAACGATGGGTCTATAATGACGTCTTCTACACTTTGATTCTTTTTTACCTTTAATTTCACTGCTACATGGAATGTCCATCTTGTGCAGTCATTGCCGGCCTTTAGTTTTCCTTCTTCTTCAAGTTTCTGAGACCCATAAACGAACAACTTATGACATTCAAATCCCATACGGTTTATGATACGTCTCATGGCGTGTGCTCTAGCGAAACATCCGTCTTCTATGTATCCGAATGGAATGCATGGGAGGTCGTATGGCCGTCTGATATTATTACATGAATATGAACTGATATGAGAAAACACTTTCTTGAGTTCATCTTCAGTCAGAGTGCTGCAAGCGTCTGAAGGGATGATGGGAAAGTTACTTTCTGTTTTCAGTCTCGTCTGTTCTATGGCATCACAAAACCGGATAGATGCGATTTCTTCGGTTTCTGGTATGAGCGTATATTCTACCCATAGTTTATTTTCGTATGCTTTTTTAATAATGTTGACACTTGAGTCGAAGGCTTTGATTGGAAAATGATAAGGCCAATTATGTGATGTCATGAAGTCAATGAATACAGTCAGTTGCTGTTTCTGCTCGTCTATTCGATAGCCGCTGACATAAGCTTTATATGTAAATGTCTTTAGATTGGTCTTGACAATTTCTATTTTGTCTACAGGGAATGTAGCCGCGTTCCCACTCCTGGTCCTCTGCTTGTTTTGCAAGAGTGTCATGGAGTTAACTTCTTGGGTGGCTTGGTCGTACTTGAGTCTAATTACAAGATAGTTGAGATATGCATTGTTGATAAACCTATATGCAGCCTCTTTGTTTAGTTTATTAAGTGTCACGTGGTATTTCGTTGACGTGGTGTCTTCTTGCAAAATGATATCACAGTCGTCTTTGCCTTTGAAAACGTACTGCGGAACCATGTCTATGGTCTTGACGTCAGCTGTGCTTTTTGACAGCAAGATGGAGGTAGGAACACTCTCCTCTTTTGGCATCCTCGTTTCAGTCTGTTCGATGGAGGAACAGGAGAATTGGAGACATAATGCAAGCATTAGTCCCAATGTGTTGATGCTGAATCTAATATGTTTCATGCGTAACTGCTGTTTAAAGAAGGAGTTCCAGATGTGTGTTGTCCGAGAGATGCCGGGAAGAAGAGATTTTCCTGCCTTTCTGCACATAGAATGTAGCGAAACATTCTATGTGCAGCGAAAGCAGAAATTTGAATCTTCACAGTGATAATAACGATTGTGTATATAGCTATTATTTATACAGTCCCACTTCGGCAAGTGTCACATCGAAGGAAGTGAAGTAGTTCTGAGACAAGACGGAGAATTTCAAATACCTCACTTTCTTCTTGCCTCCGGCGAATGGCAACAAAATGACTTGTCCCGAACTTGTTCCAATATAGTTCTCTGTCACATAAGTGACATCCTTAAAACCACCGGACTTGTCGGCATATTGCATCGTGATTTTCTGTGGCGCCATTGAATTTTCCTGCGAATCGTCGAATGTCTTCTGAACGATTTTCACACCGCTTGCGTCTACTTCCTTACCAAGGTCAACAGTGAAGACATAAGTATTTTGGGAACTTAATGCGAATGGCTTCCAACATGTTGATGATTTTCCGTCAAACAAGTTCTTGACGTGTGAGTCGTATCCCTCATCATCCTCAGGCGACATTGTCACGCTTGCCTTGCTCAAATCATAACAATCCAATTCCGGTAAGGTCGGGAGTCCCATTTCTTTCACATATGTTGCCTTCTTGATGTTTTTGTAATGGTTCGCGTAGCGTTCAACGACCAAGCCTGTATGCTTGTGCATCAGATCCAACACCTTGTTGCTGATTTCTGAATCATATAACTTATATTGGCCGCGAGTCTCGTCTTCTGCACCCTCTGCCGTAAGAAAAGTATGCTTGCCAAGAATAAGTTTCTTCAGTTTGGGCATTGTCAGCAAATCTTCTAAGGAAGAAATATCTGTATCCAATTCCAAAGAAGTTACATTTTCAGCCCAACTTTGCTTAATTTCACCATCAGCATTAATGACGTTGCTTGATATTCCATATTTCGTTTTTAGGAAATCTTTCAAGTCAGCGGTGTATGTAGCTCCATGTGTAAGCTCGTATGGCGCAAATGTTATCAAATCAGTACATGTTCCGATTCTTCCTGTGCGATAAAGTGTAACAGGCTTTGATGGATCAATCTCCTCTGGCAGAACAAATAGAGGTTGAGTTGCGATACTCTTGTTGATGGTGAATTCGCCTGCCGTTCCGTCTTTCTTTGTGTACTTCAGCACCGCGGATTCAATGCCATCTTGCCAACCGGAGAAGAGTAGAATTAAATCGTTCCCAAGGAAATATTGTTTCGCAATGATTCTTGAAAATGACAAAACTTCCTCGTGGTTGTCCGAATAAGGACGGCCATAGATTGTATTTGCAAGCGATTCATTGCCATCCTTGTCTATAGAACAAAGCGTAATTTGGTATGTCCCATCAGGCAAGTTGGAAATGCTGTACTCTTTAGTGCCAGGCTCCAGATAGGTAGAGTCCGCCATGTCGTCACTTTTCCATTTTATCTTGATTTTGCTGATAATGGGATCTATATTGTTTGTCCAATCCACAATAAGCCGTTGCCATCCTGGCGAAACGGTCAGGTCATTGCACATTCCGATGTATCTTATCTCTCCGTCGCCCGTCAGATCCGCATACGTGTCTTTGATGTCCTGGCAAGCTGTCAACGACATTGCAAGCAGCGTGGGCAATGCCAAGAATTTTAATATTTTGTTCATAATTTAGTTCTCCTTTCTTGTCCAAACTTCCATTTCTTGCATGAAAAAATACTTGGCGGTATTCAATGGTCCAGTCCAACTGTCATTGTCATCGTATGTTTCATTAACCACGACCTTCAAATATCGGTAGCCGTCCTCTTGTCCATCGCACAATAGTTTAAGTGACAAGAATACGGAGTCTGCAGCTTCCAAATCTGTTTTGAGCCGAAGAAAATTCTTGCCTCCAATGGCGTTGGCACACCATCTTTTATCGTTGTCTATGTCTGGCGCCTGTTTGTAACTTGCCACTTTTACCCAATTCTTGGCATCCCAGTTAGAGGCTGTTCCATGGTCGTCCTTAGCTGCATACACTTCTACGTTGCAGGGTAACTTGTCAACATAGACATCTTGTCTGAATAGTGTATAATACGGGTTACTGCTTGATCTCGTCCATAATCTGTTAAAATACAGTGGCGTGTAAAATCTGACCTCTGCCGTGATAGTGTTCTTTCGCAAGTCGATGTACATAGGCTCGCCCCATGCTTCTGGGCCTGCTAAAAACGCGTCCATCTTTTCGCATGCCGGTTCACGTCCTATTTTATCGGCATTGTCATAATAAGACATTCCTTTCAAATCGCCGTCGAATAGGTATTTCTTGCCCAATTCATATTCTTCATCTTCTATTGACTTGTCACAGTAGAAATCGAATTTGCTTGGATCTAACTTGGCTGTATTGTAGGATGCCACGTTGTCCCATACCTTCTCGCGAACCATATAGCCGCGATAGTCTTCTGTGCGGATGACAATCGTGTTTAAGTCAGCTTTCTGCTTCAATGCAAAGTTCATAGTGTCTGAGCCTTCTGTAATATTGAAAGTGGTGAGAAGAATTGTGTCTGGTTGATGTGACAAGGGGTCTGTGCCCAGATAATAGACGTGGGCCAATCCTTTGGCATTGGTAAAGTCATTCTTGGTTATTACTGAAAAGCCATTCCATCCAGACTTTACCTGTACATTGTCGAAAAAGGCGTATGGTGCAGAATCTTTTGTGCTGAAGCTTACGGATATAGGTTCGCTTTCTTCGCCATTGCGCTTCACGAGTCTTACTTCTGCCGGGATGTTTTCTTTGGCTTCGTTGAAACCTTCCAGTACCAACGAATCGCTTAGTGAACTGGCTGACCGTAGAATCTCTTTTCCTGCATAGTCTTTGTAGCGAATATTCAATCCCATCAAATCTTTGTCAGCTGGGATTTTGTAACGCATGACAGCGCCGCCAGGTGTCGGGTTGAAGCTGAAAGCTTCTGTTCCAATGCCCGGTTGAAAGGCTGATTCCTCATCCTTGCATGAGGTAATAACCATTGTGAAGAGCATGAAATAAACTGCTCGTCTTATGTATTTTCTCATATTCTCTTAGTTTATAGTGTTAGTTGTTGTTTCCGCCCCATCCAGGATTCTGAACGCATCCAGAGACGAGGATTTCCTCGCTGCGGATAGGGAAGAAGTAATCGCGTGGGGCTGTGAATTTACGCTTGGACCATACCACCACCGGACCTTCATAATTGTTGTAGAATTTGCGGTCGTCGGTTGCCAGGATGTTCCATCCGTATTGAGCTTGATTCAGCTCCTGTGGGGCTTCCATCCAACGGCGAAGATTATAGAATCTGCGTCCTTCGAAGGCAAACTCAATGTTCCACTCCTGATGGATGATGCTGCGCATGCCTATTTGTGTTTTTACTTTTTCCGGGTTACGCGCATAATTGGTCCATGCATCCACTACGTTTGGAATGCCGGCTCGTTTGCGTACTACATCCAGCAAGTCATAGACGTGCTGGTCTGGCTTGTCCAAGTATTCATTCCATGCTTCGGCTGCCATAAGGTATAGTTCTGGAAGACGGAAAAGAACGGGCTTGAATCGGGTGGCATTTGTTGAAAGGTATGATGAAAAAGGCTGGGTCGAATCGAAATGCTTCTTAAGCCAATAGCCGGTCAAGCTCTGTGGAAGCGTTACGTTAATTTTATTGTCGTCAGTACCCATGTTTCCGTCTTTGTGCGTGTTGATGAGTGTAGCCTTGTATTTCTGTGAGTATACACTTGTGGGGCGATACCAATAGGTCCCGTCTGCAGCTATGTCCGCATAGAAACGGGGTTCACGTCTGCGATGCAAACCAATGATTTCGGTATTGAGCGGCACTACATTCTGGTATTTATTGTCTACCTCGCGCCCCATCTGATATTTGTCACTGACCCATTGCTTGTCTTCATCCAATGGTAGACCGTGTTCTGTGTAGAACATTTCTACCATTTTCATACTTGGAGCGATACATCCGTAACTGTTAGGATCTCTGATTCCAGTTGTTTTGGAGTATGGAGCCATGTAATATATTGCAGAATAACCATATTGTACTTCAAATTCCTGGATTATTTCAGAGTTGCTATAACTGTCGTCAAGGATAGAACCTTGAATGTTGAAGATTGTATTCAACATATCTGAGCCTTTGTCGGTGTATTTTTCATACAACTTCTTTCCACCTTCTTTTGCATATTGTATGGCTTCATCAGCCGCAATGGCAGCCTTATGCCATTTTTCCTTGTCATAATCGGGGAAAAGGCGCTCTCCGTTTCTATTGGTAAAAGTATTCAGCTGGGAATTACCGTTGAAAAGTGGAGAAGCAGCATACAACAGAGCGTATGCCTTGACAGTTGCGGTGCTTTCTTTATTGAAATAAGCTTGGCGTTCCTGCTCTTTACCACTCATGTTGGGAAGAACCGGTATGGCTTCATCGCATAGTTCAACAATGGCATTGACGCAATCGTCGATGGACGAACGGGGCTGTTGCATTTCCTTGCTTGACAATGACACATCCAAATTCTGGGGCACCAAGATAAATGGGCCATAGCGCTTGAGCAGTTCAAAATAGGTGGCTGCTTTCAAAGCTTTGATTTCTGCTGCCCACAAGTCCTTTTCGTCTTGTTCCATATTGTAGCAATGGTTAACATTGTCAAGGAACAGGTTGCAATATCTTATGATGCAATAAGCCTTGTCCTTTTTCCAGATGTTGCCATAGGGATTCTGTGCCATTTGCAAGCCATCGCCAATATAGAAACCGGTAAAAGTACTTCCTAGATAGTCACGGACATATTGGCCTCCCACCAGTTCGTCAGCTCCAAAATAGCCGGGCTGGTCTCCGAAAGATGTTGCCATGTCTGTGTACATAACGTAGCATGTTTTCAACCATTTGTCCACATCGTTACGTTGCTCGAAATTGCTCTCAACTGTCTCAATGTCTCCCTTGGGAACCACATCAAGATAGTCCCCGCACGAAACTGTCAGCAGTCCGCAAGAAAGCATCAATGCATATATTTTTGATTTTTTCATGTCGTATCTATTTTTATATCTTTGATTAGAAACTAATGTTGAGCGCAGCCGAGTATGTGCGCTGGATTGGATAATTGAATCCGCTTTCTCCAAGCTCCACATCCCAAACCTTGAAGTTGGTCAGGCAGAAGGCATTATTCACCTTGAAGGAGAACTTCAGCAATTTCAGTCCCAAGGCACGTGTCCACTTGTTGGGGAAGTTGTATGCCAGTTCAAGCGATGTGCAGCGGAGGAACGAGCAGGAACGCAGGAAATAGGTACTCTTGCGGATTTCTGCATTGTTCTTGTTGTACCAATCTTCCTGCGGGTTGTGTTGGCTGATGCTGTTGGTCGACAAGCGTGGCCAGAAGGCATGCAGGTCTTGGTTGTCTTCAGACCAATGGCTGTCATAGATGGCTTTCAACATGGCATGGTCGCCATAGAAAGGCGAAACCTCTACTGGGTTAATGAAGAACGAACGCTGGCCCGAACCTTGGAATGCGAAGTTGAACTCAATTCCTTTGAAGTTGATGAAACCTGTGAAACCATAGATCAAACGAGGTGTTTCAGGGTAACCGATGTAAGTGGCGTCGTTCACGTCAATCACACCGTCGTTGTTGATGTCACGATACTTGATGTCACCAGGCATCACGTCACCGTCTTGTCGGGGCGAATTGTCTATTTCGGCTTGGTCACGGAACAGGCCTTCTGCAATGTATCCGATAGGCTGGCTGATTTCATGTCCGACCTTGCGTTGCCATGCAGGCTTGTTGGTAGCTTCTTCAATGGCCTTGTATTTTACCCTGTTGTAGGTCAATGTTCCGTTGAGAATCATCCAGCAGTCATTACTGAAGGCTTTCTGAACTTTCAGTGAGAGGTCAACACCACGAGAATCGGTCTCGCCGATATTGGCAAGAGGGTCTACTTCAATACCAACGGAAGCTGGAATGGTGGTACGGGTAGAGATAATGTTATGACGGATTTCACGGTAGATATCAGCCTGGGCTTCAATCAAACCATTGAACAATTTGGTCTCAATACCCAAGTTCGTCTGTTCTGCTATCTCCCAAAGAATGTTCGGGTTCGCGTATGCTTTAATTTGCTTACGGGAGAATGTTGCCCCTGCATTAGCTTGTGGGTCTTGGCCGGCACCGACTGTCGCAATCTCGGGAAGGAACACGAAACGTGGGGTTTCCACAATACCATCGTTACCCACCTTGCCATAAGAAAGACGGAACTTCAGGTAGCTCAACCATTTGGATTTGGCGAGCCATGGCTCGTTGGAGGCTACCCATGCGCCACCGACTGAGGGGAAGAAGCCGAAACGCTTGGCCTTGGCAAAACGTTCTGAACCATTGTAGCCGAAGCTACCCTCAATGAAGTAGCGGTCCTTGTAGCCGTAGTTGGCACGGGCTGAATAGGTGAGGTTGCGCTGGGGCTGACCGTTGAGCACGCTGCTGATGGGGGTAAAGGTGCGTTCCTGCATCTGGGCAACGGCTGTGGCTGAGGTTTGGTGGTCGCCCCAGGCTGCTGTATGAATCAGTGTGCCGGTATAGGTAATGCGGGTGTCTGTGGTACGTTCACCCTCCCCTCCTGACAGCGTACGGGTAGAATAGGTGTTGTCTACGCCCGTCAGTGTATGCTTGCCTGTTTCGGCATCATAACTTGACAGATAATATTTGTATGGAACAGTTTGGAACTTGTTGGTGTAATAGCCTGTCTGTACCAACGATGCACTGGCGCGGAACTCCAATCCTTTCACCAAACTGTTCAGATTGTGGATATATTCGGCACGGTTGGTTGTGGAGAATCGTGTACGGTTGATGTATCCTTTCTGAATTTGCATATATGGGTTGGTCTTTTGTGTAGCCGTCGTACCGAACAGAATATGTGGGAAATTGTTGGCTTCGTCGGCCGGATAGGTTGGCGCAAAGTCTACTGGCGATGCGTTGAATGCATAGTAGTAGGCTGTGGTCTGGTCGGCTATAGGTCCGTGATACTTGTCGAGTGTAGCTACCGAGTTGATGACCAACTTAATGCCCTTGTGGAGGTCAATGTTCAGGTTGGTGCGGAACTGGGTCTGATTGTTCGAGATGTTACAGTTGAAGTCGTTCAGCTTGTCGGTCTTCAGCATACCTTCGTCATGGTTGAAGTTGACGGCTGCATAGTATTGCACTACCTTCGAACCGCCACGGATATTGATACCAGCATGCTGGTTCCATGCAAAGTCCTTGAACAACTGCTTGTACCAGTCGGTGTGGGGGTAAAGCCAGGAAGGATACTTACCCGAGGCAGTCTTGTTGATGTAGTCTACGGAATATTGGGGCGTAGCCATGGCATTGCGGGTTAGCTGAGCCTGGTCGTACATGCGCATGTAGGTGATAGGGTCTACCACGTCGATGCTGCGCGTAGGCTGGGTGAGGATAGACTCATAGCGGAAGGTGGTGTACACGCTTCCCTCTTCTCCTTTCTTGGTGGTCACTTTGATCACGCCGTTGGCACCACGGGCACCATACATGGCTGTGGCAGAGGCGTCCTTCAGCACGCTGAAGCTTTCAATGTCTTCCACCTGAATGCGGGAGAGGTCAACCTTTGACGACTCCACACCGTCGATAAGGATAAGCGGGTCGGTGTTGGCACCACTTTGGAACGAAGTGATACCGCGGATGTAGAACTTGGTGTTCATCTCGCTTTCTGTCAGACCGCCAGGCAGACCGCCAGTCTGCCAAGCCACCATACCTGGAATACGTCCGGCAAAGCTGGTGGTCAGGTCGCTGCTCGATGTCTTCAAGTCACCGGGACGGACGGTGGTGATGGAAGACACCACGCTCTCCTTCTTCTGTGTACCGAAGGCCACTACCTGCACGTCGTCAAGGGTTTTTGAGTCTGGATCGAGTGCCACATTGAGCACGCGCTTCTGGCGGATAGACACAATCTTGGTCTTGTAGCCGATGAAGGTGAAGCGCAGCTGGTCGCCGGTGCGCGCCTTCATGGTGAACTCTCCGTTGATGTCGGTCTGGGTGCCTTCCTTTGTGCCTTGGAGGAACACGGTCACTCCCGGCATCTCGACACCACTCTCGTCCACCACCTTTCCAGAAATTTGAAAGAAATCTCCCTTGCCAGTGGCTTGAGAGTTTTTACCTCCTTTCTTGTTGACGGTTACATACTGCCCGTCGATTGTGAAACCGAGGGATGTGCCGGAGAGTATCTGTGTCATGGCTTCAGACACGTTCTTGGCACGAACATCGTTACTTGCCTTGTAACCCTTCACGTCGTTGCTCACGTACATCACTTTGCACTTGGCAACTTTTTCGAGACGTTTGAAAACGGTTGGCAGACTCTCATTCTTCGCTTTCATCACAATGGCTCCAGTCTGTTTCTGTGCGGAAATGTTCATGTTGCACAGTAGAGACATGAGGAATGTGAGAAGCATAAATGACCACATTTTTCTCATAAGCTTTTCTATAAATTAGAATCCTTTTACACTAATTTATCGTAAAGCATCGAAATCGGGTACCCCTTTTTGAGGAAAAAATTCAAAAAAAGTAGAAAAAACTTTTCATGTAGTAATAGTTTATCGGCGAATATGCAACTTTCCGTCTTGCATTTTTACCTGAAAACTGTCAAAGTGGTTAAGCACTTCCACGGCTCTGTGAAGTGATTCGCTACGCTCGCAGAAATAACGAATTTTAAGGTTCTTGAGTGACAGGTCGTCGAACACAACGCTCACGTTGTACCATCTGCCCACGGCACGTGCCACCTCTTCGAGGGGCGTGTCGTCGTAGTAGATGTAGCCGTTGCGCCAATATTCGTAGCCATCCATGTTTTCCGTGAACACGGAGAAGTTGTCTGCATCGGTGTTGAGGGTGGCTCCCTGTCCGGGCTGCAGGTGCACAGCATTGCTTCCGTTCTTGCTTGTCACCACCACCTTGCCGGTGATGAGTGCCACGTGGGCAGGCTCGTCCTTGTAGCTGCTTACGTTGAGTTCGGTGCCCAACACACGTGCCACCACGTTGTCGGTGTTGATGACAAAGGGATGGCGTGCATCGTGGGTTACCTTGAAATAGGCTTCTCCTTCCAGGTATACGGAGCGTTCCTCGTCGATAAAGGCGGTGGGGTAGGTGAGTTTGCTGCCGGCATGCAGCCACACTTGCGTGCCGTCGGGCAAGGTCATTTGGTAGCTCTTGCCTGCGGGAATGTTGATGGTGTAGCGCTCGGTGGGCACATCGTCGGTGGCATAGCCCAATGCCTGGAGAATCTTGCTGCGCAACTGAGGTGTCTGTGCCTGTGCCAGATTTTGGCTTTCGCCCTTTATCTGTACGGGTGTGTCGTTGCTTGTCGAGGTCATGGTGATGCCGGTGTCTGCATCTTCCGACTGCTCATATACCAGATGCGGGTCGGTGGGCATGGGAGTGTTGAAGTAGCTGTAGAATCCCATGACAATGATGGCGCAGGCGGCAATGCTGGCTATGGCATAGAGCATGTAGCGTGCCATGTTTCTGGTCCTGGGCTCATTGGTGTCGCGGGGAGTGAGTGCTTCTTCCTGGACAGGAACAACTGAACCGTCAGCCTCTTCCTCAGTGTTTATTCCTGCGGAGAACTGCTGCCAAGCAGTGTCAACGTCGAGTTTGTGCTGCTCGTCGTTGCAGCGTCGGGCTGTGGCTTGCTGCATACAACTGATGTCTTTGACAACCGACATGGCGTCATCGTCTTGCATGAGTTTTGCAAGTTCTGCGTCTGTCAGGGTGCGCTTTGCATCCAACAAGTCGATGATATGTTCCAGTCTGTTGTTGTCCATTATTCGTTGTTCCTATATCTAAGACGGAAAGTTCCCGTTTTGTACACCCCTAACGGGCTATTTTTTAGTATTTTTAAGCAAGTCTTCTCTGAAAAGTTTGAGCGCCTGCACCAGGTGCTTCTTGACTGCACTCACGCTGATGCCGAGTTTCTCAGCGGTCTCACTGTATTTCATGTCCTTGAAATAGCATAGCTCAAGCACTTTGCGTGTCTGTGGTGTGAGCTGGTCCATCAGCTCGTAGATGCGCTGGATGCGTTGCTCCGTTTCGCTGAGTTCCGGCGCCAACTCTATGGCAGCATCGGCGTAGATGACCCGGTAGAAGTCGGCATAGCGGTTGGAGGCTGCCCAACGTCGTTTTTGGTCGATGGCCTTGTTGAAGACAATCTGCGAGATGTAGCTGTAATACTTCTCCAGTTTGAGCGTGGTGTGGTATTTCCACAACTGTGCGAAAGATTCCCCTAAGATGTCACGGCACACTTCATCATCTTTCACCATTTGATAGGCGAAATAATAAAGGCGGGAATAGTATTCCCTGAAGAACCGTTCAAATTCTTTTCTGTCTTCCACGCTCTCTCTTCTACATGTTTGTTTGTGGATTGATATGAAAGCAGCGACTCATGAATTTCTTCATAAGTCGCTGCTTACGTGGGCCATCTAGGGCTTGAACCTAGGACCTCCAGATTATGAGTCTGTTGCTCTAACCAACTGAGCTAAAAGCCCGGCTCATCCATTGAGGGATAAGTTTTCGTCTGCAAAGGTAGAGTTTTTCCACGATATTTCCAAATATTTTCCGAGAAAAGATTGTCCTCTTCTTTTTTGTCTTTGCGCCTTGCCTGTCTGTTGCGGAGTGTTCTCTATGTGGAAATGACTGATAGTCATGTGCTTCCACCATACACAACATCGCCCGTTGCTGACAGCCGGCCAATGTCCCACTTTGATTACGCGTGCGTATGCGCGCGCAGGTAAAGATTTTCCAATTTCTCCATCATCTATCACTTTTTGCATGTTTTGATGATGTAAGATTCTGACAATGAGAGTTGTACGGGGAGTGATAGATGCAAAAAATCTATCACTTATCTATCACTATCCATCACTCTTTTTTCGCAAAAGGGTGGCGTGCTGCGACGATCGACCGTGCGGGCCCATGTTGGACGGAGTGCCCAAAATGCATCCCACCGTTTGGGCACTCGATGCCCACGCCGTGGGCAATGAGTGCCCAGGCTCTCGGACCTTCCTTGAACGTGCCGTTAACGGGTTGCAAACGGCCCTTTAGCAAGAATCATGTGTGACGTTGGCTAAAGGGTACATATACAAGTAGTCCCCGGCTACCTGTAGGAAGGTCTGCTGGGGGCTACACATTTGGGTCATACAAGTTGTCTTGTCTTATTTCTTCTTGGGGCGGCGGCGAGCCCATCCCTCTTCGGCGAAGTCAGGCTCTTCTCCCTTCAGTTTCACGTCGTTGTGCTGGAAGAACTGGCGCCAGTCGCCGGTATCCTCCTGTGGCTTGTTGCGCTTCGACTTCTTTTCGTAGCGTGAAAAGTCGTCGGCATCGTCACGGCGTGTGCCTTTGCGGCTGCTTGCCGTGCGGCTGTTGCCGCGTCCGCCTGCTGCCTGCTTGCCGCCACGTCCGCCTTCATCGGCATCGTTGCAGCGCACTTCGCGTCCTTTGTAGATGGCTCCGTTGATGCCTTTCATCACTTTCTGGGCATCTTTTTCAGGCACTTCAATGTAGGAGAACTTGCTCATCAGGTCGATGTGTCCCACTTCCTGACGACCGTGCAGGTTGCGGTTGAGGAACTGCATCACCTCGCCTGGGTAGAATCCGTCGGCTTTGCCGAGGTTGATGAACAGGCGGCGGTAGCCTTGTTCGGGCTTGTGGCTGCGGCTCTGTCCCTGTCGGCGGCCTTCTCCGCGGGTGGCGCGGTCCTTGCCTCGCTCGCCTTTGGTGCTTGGCTTTTCTATTTCGGGCGCGTCAGCATAGTAGGCGAGGAACTTTCCGAATTCCAGACTCACGATTTTCTTGATGAGGTCTTCCTTCTCCATGTATTCAAAGTGGCGGTTGATGTCTGCCATGAATGGAGCGATTTCTTCCTCGTTCACGTCCACCTTCTCAATTTGGTCCATCACCTTGTAGAGCTGCTTTGTGCATATTTCCTGTGCAGTGGGAATGTTGCCCTCCACGAAATCCTTGCCTATTTCCTTTTCTATGGCGCGCATCTTGCTGCGCTCGCGGGTGTGGATGATAGAGATACTGGTGCCTTTCTTTCCGGCACGGCCGGTGCGGCCGCTGCGGTGGGTGTAGCTTTCGATGTCGTCGGGCAGTCCATAGTTGATGACGTGTGTCAGGTCGTCCACGTCGAGACCGCGTGCCGCCACGTCGGTGGCAACGAGCAGCTGGGTGAGGTGCTGGCGGAACTTCTGCATGGTGAGGTCGCGCTGCTGCTGCGACAGGTCGCCGTGGAGTGACTCGGCATTGTAGCCGTCGTGTATCAGCTTGTCGGCTATCTCCTGTGTCTCGCGCTTGGTGCGGCAGAAGATGATGCCGTAGATTTTGGGATAATAGTCCACGATGCGCTTGAGGGCCAAGTATTTGTCGCGTGCGTTGACCATGTAGTAGACGTGGTTCACGTGCTCGGCACCTTCGTTGCGGCTGCCCACCACAATCTCTTTGTAGTCGTGCAGATAGCTTTTGGCTATCTTTTCGATCTCCTTGCTCATGGTAGCGGAGAAGAAGAGCGTGTTGCGGTCTTCGGGCACACCGGCAAGAATCTCGTTCAAACTCTCAGAGAAGCCCATGTTGAGCATCTCGTCGGCCTCGTCGAGCACCACGTTGCGCACGGTGTCGAGGCGTGCCACGCCCCGGTTCATCAGATCGATGAGGCGGCCCGGGGTGGCCACGATGACCTGCACACCGCGCTTGATGGCATGAATTTGGTTCTCGATGGAGGTGCCGCCGTAGACAGCCACGATGCGCACACCCTCCATGTATTTCGAGAAGTCCTTCATGTCGTCGGCAATCTGGAGACAGAGCTCACGGGTAGGACTGAGTACGATGGCTTGCGTAGACTTGTCGTCCGGGTTGATGCGCTGGAGCACGGGAATGCCGAATGCGGCAGTCTTGCCCGTGCCGGTCTGTGCCAGCGCGATGACGTCGTTGCGGTTGCCGAGCAAATAGGGGATTACTTCTTCCTGAACAGGCATTGGCTGTTCGAAGCCAAGCTCACTGATGGCGCGGCGAATCTCTTCGCATACGCCCAATTCTTCAAATGTTTTCAATCTTTTATACCTTAATTTATAACGGAAGGCATGTTCACCCTTCCCAGCCACAATTAGGGTGTAAAGACCTTCCAAAGTAATACGTGACAACAACCATTGTTGCCAAAAACGGCTGCAAAGGTAATGAAAATTAACGGGTTACGAAAGTTTTGGCGCAAAAAAGTGGCTCGCCGGAGCTTTTTGCCGATAATTATTCGTAAGTTTGCACCCAAAACAAGCAAGATTATGAAGATTTGTATTTTTTGTTCCGCCAACAGCCGGATAGATTCCGACTTCTTCCGCATGACCGAAGAATTGGGCCAGTGGATGGGCGAGAACGGCCACGACGTGGTGTTCGGCGGATGCGACATGGGATTGATGGAGTGTGTGGCCAAGGCTGTGCACGAGCATGGCGGCAAATGCTACGGTATGGTGCCGACCAAGGTGGAGGAAAACGGACACGTGAGCCACTATGTGGATGTGGAGTACCCCTGTCAGAACCTGAGCGACCGCAAGGACCTGATGCTGGAACAGAGCGACCTCATTGTTGCCCTTCCCGGTGGCGTAGGTACCCTGGATGAAATCTTCACCGTGGCGGCCTCTGCCACTATAGGCTATCACCATAAGAGGGTGATCCTTTACAACATGAAGGGCTTTTGGGACAAGCTCGTTGCTCTGCTCGACGACTTGCAGCAGAAGGGGATGATCCGGGGCGACTGGCATCAGCTCATTGCCGTGGCGTCCTCGCTCGACGACCTCAGGCGGGTGGTGGAAGAACAGGCGTGACCCCGGCCAGCCTTTCGTCCTGTCAGACGCAAGAACCTGTCCTCTCAGCCATTCGCGACGGATGCTGAGAAAACAGGTCCTTTCATTTTTCTGGCAGATGGCGCGCACGCCCCGCCTTAATGGGAGGGTACGCCGCAGGGCTATGCCAGTATCTTTTCTGCCATGGCCTTGCCCAGAGCCTCGCACTGACGGCGTATTTCGGGCGTGATGGCCTGCTTCATGTCGACAGGCTCGCCCACGGGTTCAAAGTGCAGACGGGTGTCGTTCCATTCCTGAATCTTTGCCACCGCTTTGCTTGCCCAGCAGTGGGAACCATACCATCCGAGAAGGTGGTTCTTGATGTCCTTGTTGGCAATTTCGGAGAGGAGAACCTCCATCTCGTGGTAAAGTCCGTTATTGTAGGTGGGAGCTCCCACGATGAGGCCCTTGTAGCGGAAGATGTCGCGCAGGATATAGCTGTGGTGAGTCTTCGAGATGTTATACATCACAATGTCTTTCACACCGGCCTCGCTGGCGGCAGTGGCAATGATTTCAGCCATGCGCTCGGTGTTGCCGTACATGGTGCCGTAGCAGATGACCAGTCCTGGACGGGTTTCATATTTCGACATCCTGTCGTACATGTCCACCACCTTGGCCACATGCTCATGCCACACCGGTCCGTGGGTGGAGCAGATGTAGTCGAGCTGTATGCCTGCCAACTTCTTCAAGGCGTTCTGTACGGGCGTTCCATATTTGCCCACGATGTTGGAATAGTAGCGAACCATTTCGAGCCAGAACGTGTCGCAGTTGATTTCGTTGTCTATCACGCCGCCGTTGAGTGCACCGAAACAGCCGAAAGCGTCGCCCGAGAACAGTACGTGGTCGGTGGCGTCGAGTGTGACCATGGTTTCGGGCCAGTGCACCATTGGGGTGAGCACGAACGAGAGCTGGCGCTTGCCCAGGTCTATGGCGTCGCCGTTTTTCACCTCCACCTCATGGTCGGTCACGCCATAGAATCCTTCCATCATGCCGAGCGTTTTCTTGTTGCCGATAATCTGAATGTCGGGATAATACTTCTTGATGAGTGCGATGGAACCGCTGTGGTCTGGCTCCATGTGGTTGATGACCAGGTAGTCGATGGCCCGGTCACCGATTACTTCGTGGATGTTCTCCAGAAACTGGGTGAAGAAGTCCACTTCCACGGTGTCTATCAGGGCCACCTTGTCGTCGACCACGAGATAAGAATTGTATGATACGCCGTTGGGCAGTGGCCACAATCCCTCGAAAAGCGACTTGTTGCGGTCGTTCACTCCCACGTAGTAGATGTTGTTGACAATCTGTTTCATTGTTTTGTATGTTTTGTTCTATTTCATTTCTTCCTGCATTTGCTTGCCGAATTCTGGCGATACATAATTATATATGTCCTTGCAACATTCGGCGGCAAACTTCTGTGCGTATGCCATCACATGGTCCCACTGTTCCTCGGTGAGCCCGCGCTCAATGTGCTCGCGGGTGATTCCGTATTTGAGCATGCCGAAGATGAACCCGGCGTTGAAGTTGTCGCCGGCACCGATGGTGCTCACGGTCGGGGTCTTCTCCACGGGATACTGCTTCTTGAAACCTGCTTCGGCACGCAGTTCAACGGGCGCTCCGCCCTGGGTATAGATGAACTTCTTGCAGTAGAAAGACATCTCGGCTGTGTAGACCCTGTCGGGATTGTCAATCTTGTAGAGCACCTCGAAGTCTTCCTTGCTGCCTCTCACAATGTCGGCATACTCGAGATTCTCGAGGTAGTTGGGCGTGAGACGCATCACTTCGTTCTTGTGCGACGGACGGAAGTTCACGTCGTAGTAGATGATGGCGCCATGGTTGCGGGCATAGTCGAGCAGACCCACCACCTGTGGACGAATCACTGGGTTGACGGCATAGTAGGACCCGAACACCACGATGTCGTCGGGTTGTATGTCGGGATACACGAAGTCGAGCTGGTCGTGGGGATGGTCTTTATAGAAGATGTATTCGGCATTGTTGTCGTCGTCGAGGAATGCCAGTGATACGGGCGACTTGCTTTCGGGAAACACATTGACGTTGTCGGCATTCACGCCGTTCTCCTTGAGAAAGCTGATGATGTGCTTGCCCACACGGTCGTTACCGGTCTCGCTGATAAATGTGGTGCTGATGCCCGAACGGCCGAGCGAAATGATGCAGTTGAACGTGGAACCTCCCGGCACGGCGCCAACGGGCTGCTCGTGCTTGAAGATGATGTCGAGTATGGTCTCGCCTATACCTATAACCTTGCGCATGAGTGATAATTTCTTGTTTACTGCAAATGTAAACAAGAAAAATGCAAATGGCAAAGATTGCCTAATCTTTTATGCTTTTTTATCTTAGCCCTTTGTTGAAGGTGTCATGCTACTTCTTGCTGCTTTTCTTGCCAAGGCTCGGAAGGTCAAGTCCGCGCTCCATTGAGTATGAGCTTCATGTCTCTGACAATGCGTCTGATTGCGTCTTGCAGTTCCTTATCGCCCATCCGGTCTATCTGTTCGGGCGAGATGCGCTGCAGCAACGGCACGCTTGCCGCACCGATCATGCTCATCACGGGCAGTGCCTTGTGCCCCACGTGGGCGGCGAGCTTGCGGTCGGGCTGTGGCAAGGCCGACTCGAGTGTGCGGATATGGGCAGATAGCTCCTGGACAAAACTGTCCAGAATTTCCTGTTCGGCCTCTTTGTCGCCCGAAGCGAAAGCCGTGAGCGGAGTGAGATCAAAGTCTTTTTGTTTCATCATCTCCTGTGGCTGGCACTTGTCATTGGCGGCAATGCCGAGAACGGAAGCCAAAGTGCCGGTGCTGAAAGGCTTGAACAGGCAGTCGTCGAACCCGGCCTCCTTGAGCTTGGGCAGAATACTGGCATCGTGGGCAGTCATGGCTATGAGGGTCGTTCCAGGATGGTTGCCGATGCGGCGGGCCACGTCCATGCCGTTCATCTCCGGCATTTCTATGTCGACGAACATCATTTGGGGATGGCAAGTGTGCAGTATGCCGAGAGCCTCGTCCACGTGTTGGCAAGTCTTCACTTCGCGCTTTCTGTCGCCCAACTGCATGAGCATTTCCTCCAGCAGGGTGAGTTGCAGGCGATCGTCGTCGAGAATGAGAATCCGGTCAGTGCCGTTCTTGGGCTGTTCTACGGACGTATGTGTGGCTGCAGGCGGTTCGGCAGGCGATATGGGAATGGTGGTACGGAAGGTGGTTCCCACACCTTTTCTCGATGAAACCTGTATGTCGCCATGGAGCAGTTGAGTGAGTTCGCGCACGATGGACAGTCCCAGTCCTACGCCCTCCTTGCCTTGGGCTTCGGGCAGTCGGGCAAAGGCATTGAAGATGCGGCGCGTTTCTTCTTCGGTCATGCCGCATCCGGTGTCTGCCACGCTGACGATGAGACGATTTCCTGTGGTCGTGGCGGTGATGGAGATATGCCCGTGGTCGGTGTATTTGAAGGCATTGCTCACCAGGTTGTCAACGATTTGCTTGATGCGGAAGGCATCGCCCTTATAGAAGGTGTCGGCACAGGCCGCCACGTGGCACTCCACTGCCAATCCCTTGTCGGTGGCTTGCGGCCGCACGCTGTCGGCACAAGTGGTGATGAGATGCTTGGGAGAGAAGGTGGTGGGGTGCAGGGTGATGTGGCCGCTCTCCAGCTGATGATAGTCGAGCAGGGCATTGACGAGATGAAGCAGGTGGGTGGCACTGCTGCCTATGTTGCGGATGTAGGATTGGGCACGAGGCTCACCGACCTGCTCGCGGAGCAGTTCGATGAATCCGGAAATGGAGGCTGCCGGTGCCTTGATGTCGTGTGTGATGGTGAGCAGCAGCCGTTCTCTCTGTTCCATGAGCCGCTCGGTTTCATCCTTGGCGGCTTGCAGCCGCTGGCGGTCGCGTTGTGCCCGCTTCACGTCGCGCCAGACGAAGTAGAGCAGCACGATGGCAGAAATGAGCGATACCACTGCCAGCAGCACGATTTTGGCCATCACGGCCTGACGGGCACGTATGTCATGGTCAAAAGCGGCTTGCTTTGCCCGGTGCTCGTCTTGCCGGATGTCGCGCAGCAGCTGCTCGGTTTGGTCGGCTATCTGTATGCCTACCAGTTGCTGTCTGCGTTCGCGCTCTTCCAGTTTGAGGTGCCGCTCGCGTTTCAAATGGTCGTCCTTGCGCTTGATTTCTGCCAACACGTTGGCCACATCGTGCGCGATGTCTATGGTGTGGTGGGTGGAGTCGTTCACTTGCTGGCGGTTGTGGGTGACGCTCACGGTGTCGGCATGCTGCCGGCGGAAGGCATCGGCCAACCGGGCAAAGAATCCCTTGCGGCTCTTCACCACCTCGTAGACAGTCTCCTTGTCTTCCTTGATTTCGGCAGCCTTGGGATGAATCATCACCGAATCTTCCCCTCTATGCAGGCTCGACACCTTGCTTTCCAAAAAACGGTCGGCATGGTTTTCGGCCATTATCTGCATGAGCTGCAGTGTGCAGAGGCGCTTCATCCTGAGCAGGGCCTGCAGTGAGTCTATCTTGTTGTCCTGGGTGGAGTCGGTGAGTGCAGCCTGTAGGCGTTCGGAGAGGAGGATGGTGTGCTGGAGCGACTGGTCGAAGGTTTGCCATTTGTCTGTTTCGCCCAGACTGATGGCACGTTCCTGGTCATTCATCTTCATGAAACTGTAGACCAGACTGTCTATGATGTCGCGGCGGTGCATGAACGCCCGTTCAGTCTGGTTGATGCGCATAAAGGTGCGCGTGTTGCCGTACACCATCCAGGCGGCTATGCTGAAGATGGCGATGACAATGGCGTAGCCGATGGCTACCTTGAGGGGAACGCTGGTCTTGAACATGTGTTTAAACTTTCTGCAAATGTACGGCAAAAGGATGAAACGGCAAAAGGACGCCACAAGAAAAGCCCCGCTACAATCACTTGCAACGGGGCCACGAATCCTGAAATAATCTTTACCTTACTTCTCTATTCATCAAAACTACTGTGTAGGGACAATCATCTATTGTCTCAAACTTTACTGTGCTACGTTGGTGGTGTCCACTGTCGGTGTGGCAGTGGTGTCGGGCTGCACGGTGGGTGTGGATGGTTCCACATCGGTAGTGTCGGTGCTGTCGGCAGCCATCTCGGTGTTGTTGTTGATAACTCGTGCGCTGTTGTTAGCGAAAACGTTGCTCACTGAAATCATTGCCAATGCAGCTACTGCTGCGAAAATCATCTTTTTCATAATCGTATTGTTTTAATGGGTTTGTAAATCTTGTTCGCTAACTGATAGTGCAAGGTGCGTGCCAAAGTTTGTGTTTTATGGCTAAATTGTTGATTGCCAGTGCGTAATGATTTTGTGGCATGCTGCTTGAGGTGTGGAAAGTGGGGAATAGGTGTGGAAAAATTCCACAAAAAAGTGGGGAAGCGACCTCGCGGTGCTTCCCCAATAGCGTGTCAAAAAGGTTAATTCTTGTACCTTGGTGTCGTCCCGCCTCGTTGCTATATTGCATGAAAGGATCGTCTTTTTTCACGTACCTGTCATTGCAGAAGTGGGATATCCATTATATGCAGAGTGTTAAACAATTAATTCCTGAATGCTGCAAAATTAGGAAAAAGATGGCTTACGGCTGCTCCATTCCGTCAAAACAGTAGCTTAAAGAGTAAAAACAAACGCCATGGCGTGTGGTTTCAGTCCATGCCATAGCGTTTCATCTTGTTGTATAATGTTTTTCTGTCCACTGCGAGCAGTTGTGCTGCCTTGCTTTTGTTGCCGCCTGTGGCGCGCAGGGCTGCCTCGATGCGTTGCTGTTCGGTCTGTTCATCGTGCAGGGTGAGCGGTGTGTTGGCGGCAGAGGTGTTCATGGTCCGCTCCAGTTCCGCCACGCCGATGTAGGGACCTTTGGCGAGCAGGGTGGCGCGGCGCATCACGTTGTTAAGCTCCCGCAGGTTGCCCGGCCATGAGTAGGAGGCGATGCGTTCGGATGCCTTGTCGTCCAGCCCGAGCACCTGTCTGCCCAGTTGGGCGTTGGCTTGCTTGATGAACAGGTCGGCGAAGAGGAAGATGTCGGTGCCGCGGTCCTTGAGTTCGGGCATGTAGATGGTGAACTCATTAATGCGGTGATAGAGGTCCTCGCGGAACTGCCCGTCGCTGACGAGCGATGTCAGGTCGCCGTTGGTGGCGCAAACCAGTCGGATGTCCACGTCTATTTCCTTGGCGGCGCCCAACGGGCGCACCTTGCGCTCCTGGAGGGCACGCAGCAACTGCACTTGCACGTCGTAGCTGAGGTTGCCCACCTCGTCGAGAAACAGCGTGCCGCCGTTGGCTTCCACGAAGGCTCCCGTCTTGTCGGCGGCGGCTCCTGTGAAGGCTCCCTTCACGTAGCCGAAGAATTCGGATGCCGCCACATCTTTAGGAATGGCGCCGCAGTCGAGTGCGAAAAAGGGCTTGCCGGCACGGGGGCTTTGCTCGTGAATGCGGCGAGCCACGTATTCCTTGCCTGTTCCGCTGGCGCCGAGAATGAGCACCGACATGGGTGTGGGCGCCACCAGGCTGACATATTCGTAGAGTTGCCGTGAGGCTTCACTTTTCCCCTCTATGTATCGTGGCACTTGGGCCGTGGGTTCCTGTGCAGTGTGCTCCGAGGCTTGCGTTACGGGCGAGGCCTGTGCCTGGCTTGGGCCTGTGCTGAGCGCATCACGAATCTTCTGGAGCATGATGTCGGGCTGCACAGGCTTGGCTATGTAGTCGGCGGCTCCCGACTTCATGGCGAGCACTGCATTCTGCACCTCGGCATAGCTGGTCATCACGATGAAGGGAATTGGCAGCCCATGCTTCTTCATCCATTCGAGCAGGAAGAGCCCGTCGCGGTCGGGCAGACGCAGGTCGGACAGAACAAGGTCGAAACCGCTGTCTTCACTGAGCAGCCGTGCGGCGGCACTCACCGAACTGGTCCGGTCCACGTCGAACCCCTTCTTTTGCAGCCATGTCTGCATCATGGTGGCATAAGTGAGGTCGTCTTCTACAATCAGAATGTGAGCCATAGTGTGTCTGTTGAACTAAAGCAATTCGGGCAACTCATACAGTTTGACACTGTTGCTGCCCTTGATAAGAATATAATGATTGGCGGGTTGTTCTTCGCGGATGGCTGCTTTTACCTCTTCCACGTCGTTGAACTTGCGGTAGTGGCAGTCGATGGCGGCAAATTCCTTGCCTACCAGCCACACATTGGAAAGGCCTGCGGCCTGTAGTTGTGCCACAACCTTGAGGTGTTCCTCATGGCTTACGGCACCCAATTCGCCCATCTGTCCGAGTATGGCCATCTTGTCGGGCACGTCCATAAGCCGGAAGTTTTCGATGGCAGCCGCCATGCTGGAGGGGTTGGCATTGTAGGCGTCAACCACGAGATGGTTTTTCTCTGTCACGTCAAGTTGGGAGCGGTTGTTGCTCGGGATGTAGTTTTCCAATGCATGGTCTATCTGCTGCGGGTTTACGTCGAAGTGGAGACCAATGCTGATGGCGGCCAGCATGTTGTCGATATTGTAGGAACCTATGAGATGGGTCTGCACCTCATGCCAGTCTTGTGCCTCTGTGCGCCAACGGAACTTGAGGAATGGAGCACATGAAACCACTTCGCCCCACACGTCGCATTGCTCGTCGTTGCCATAGCACACCATTCGGTCGATGTGGCGTTCTGCCGCCATCTCCATCAAGTGTTCGTTGTCGGCGTTGATGAACACCAGTCCGTCGTGGGCGGCGAGAAAATCATAGAGCTCGCCTTTGGTCTTTTTCACGCCTTCAAAACTGCCGAAGCCCTGCAAGTGGGCACGGCCAACGTTGGTAATCATGCCGCAAGTAGGTTCCACATACTCCACCAGCTTCTTGATGTCGCCAGGGTGGGAAGCCCCCATTTCCACTACGGCTATCTCGTCGTCGGGCTGCAGACGGAACAGAGTCTTGGGCACCCCCACATCGTTGTTGAAGTTGCCTTGCGTGAACATAACCTTATATTTCTCGCCCAATACGGCAGACACCAGTTCCTTGGTAGTGGTCTTGCCGTTGGTGCCGGTGATGCCCACCACGGGCAGCGTGAAATGGCGGCGATGTTCGCGGGCGAGTTCCTTGAATGTGGTGAGCACGTCGTCCACAAGCAGGCAACGCTTGTCTGTGGCATATTCAGCCTCGTCTACCACGGCATAGGCACAGCCTTTTTCCAGTGCGGCCAGGGCAAACTTGTTACCGTCGAACGATTCTCCTTTGAGGGCGAAGAAGATGGAACCCTTCGGACAGTCGCGGCTGTCTGTGGTCACGACTGGATGCTCGGTATAGAGCTTGTACAGTTCTGCTATTTCCATTGTGTTGATGCTTTTATGCGTGCAAAGTTAGTGCAATTGAACGAAATACAAAATGAATTTATTCTTTTTTATCTTCTGATGTTAGCCAAGCCGCACTTCGCCTTGTACCTTCGTCGTTTGCGCAGCCTGTTAATGGCAGAGTAATGCGTGGCTAGTGGCAGAGTAGCGCACCGTTAGTGGCAGAGTAATGCTTGGTTAATGGCAGAGTAGCGCATGGCTTCTCCACTGTCTGAAACCAGAGTGCCATCCGTTTGTCCTTCATTCTTGGCCTCATGTCCTTGGACGGAAGGATAACAAAAAATGAGTTAAAAATGATGCGGTTCAGATTTATATGATTACTTTTGTGGAGCATATCACATTTTGTAATAATGAAAGGATTGTTGAACTATACGATAAATGTGCGGGGACGACTTGTTGACCTTTCCGAACCGCAAGTGATGGGCATACTCAACTGCACTCCCGACTCGTTCTATGCCGGTAGCAGGGTGCAGACCGAAACCGCCATACGAGAGCGTGCCAACCAGATTATTGGCGAAGGCGGAACCATGATAGATGTGGGTGCATTCTCCACAAGACCTGGAGGCGAACAGGTGAGTCAGGAAGAAGAGATGCGCAGACTCTCCTTTGCCCTGAAATTGGTGCGCGAGGAACGGCCCGACGCAGTCGTGTCGGTAGACACCTTCCGCCCCGACGTGGCACGGATGTGTGTGGAGGAATATGGTGCCGACATCATCAACGACGTGAGTGAAGGTGGCATTACCGGCATTGCCAACGTGCCGCTTCATGAAGCCAAAAGCATGTTTGAAACGGTGGCAAAGCTCCGTGTGCCTTACATTCTCATGTCAGTAAAGCCAACACTTCACGACATGCTCATGGCTTTTGCCGACGAGGTGCAGCAATTGCGCGACTTGGGCGTCAAGGACATTATCCTTGACCCTGGTTTCGGCTTCGGCAAGACCTTGGAACAGAACTACCGGCTTATGAACGAAATGGACAGACTCAAGGTGCTCGAACTGCCCATCCTGGTAGGCATCTCCCGCAAATCAATGATATACAAACTGGTGGGCGGAGACCCGACGACGGCACTCAACGGCACAACTGTGCTCAACACGCTTGCCCTTGAACGCGGCGCTTCCATACTCCGTGTGCACGACGTGAAGGAATGTGTGGAAGTGACCCGGATGGTGAAACAACTCATGACAGACTAAACACTATGTTTTTGGATTTCGGAATCAAAGATGTGATAGACATCTTCCTGGTAGCCTTGATGCTCTACTATATCTATCGCCTGATGAAAGAGTCGCGCTCACTCAATGTCTTCATAGGCATCATGGTGTTTGTCGTGGTGTGGCTCTTTGTGTCGCAGATACTCGAGATGCGGCTTCTGGGCAGCATCATGGACAAACTGGTCAGCGTGGGCGTGATAGCCATCATCATCCTTTTCCAGCAGGAAATAAGGAAGTTTCTCTACAACCTCGGTGCCCACAGAAGGGTGAAAGGACTGCTGCGCTTCTTCTCGTCGGACGACAAGAAAGACCAGCGCGACAAGGAATCCATCATGACCATCGTGATGGCTTGCATGAACATGGCCAAGGGAAAGGTGGGCGCCCTGATTGTCATTGAACGTGGTGCACCGCTCGACGACATCTGCGAGACGGGCGACATCATCGACGCCAACATCAACCAGCGTCTCATCGAGAACATTTTCTTCAAGAACTCACCTCTTCACGACGGCGCCATGGTCATTTCGAAAAAACGCATCAAGGCGGCAGGCTGTATCCTGCCCGTGTCGCACAACTTCGACATACCCAAGGAACTGGGACTGCGCCACCGGGCTGCCATGGGCATCTCGCAGAGTAGCGATGCCATAGCCATCGTGGTTTCGGAAGAGACAGGCCGTATCTCTGTGGCCATCAAGGGCGAGTTCCGCCTCCGTCTCTCTGCCGAACAACTCGAAAGCATACTCACCACGGAGATGGTGGGCTGAGGGGCGTGTGGCTGAATTAGCAGAATTAATTGGACAAAAGATTGACGGAATCAATTTTATTTCTTACTTTTGCAATCCCTATATGGCAATACAAGAAAACGAACCGCTAAACTTATCATATAAACAAAATACAAACTATGGATTTATTAAGCCAAATTGTAGAGCGCGCTAAGAGCAACAAGCAGCGCATCGTACTCCCCGAAGCAACAGAGGAGCGCACATTGAGAGCAGCCGACCGTGTGTTGGCTGACGATCTTGCAGACCTTATCCTCATCGGTAATCCTGCAGAACTGAAGGAACTCGCCGCCAAGTGGGGGCTCAACAACATCGACAAGGCCACCATCGTTGACCCGGAGAACAATCCCAAGTCGGAAGAGTATGCCGCCCTGTTGGCAGAACTTCGCAAGAAGAAGGGCATGACCATCGAGCAGGCTCGTGAATTGGTGAAGAATCCTCTCTATCTTGGCTGTATGATTATCAAGACAGAAGGCGCCGACGGCCAGATTTCCGGAGCATTGAGCACTACAGGCGACACACTTCGTCCTGCTCTCCAGATCATCAAGTGTGCTCCCGGCATCACATGCGTGAGCGGTGCCATGCTGCTCATTACCAAGCAGAAGCAGTATGGTCAGGACGGCGTTGTCGTGATGGGCGACGTGGCCGTTACGCCAATGCCTGATGCCGACCAGCTCTCTCAGATTGCCGTTTGCACAGCCCAGACAGCCAAGAGCGTGGCAGGCATTGAGGAGCCTCGCGTGGCTATGCTCAGCTTCTCTACCAAAGGCTCTGCCAAGCACGAAGTGGTGGACAAGGTGGTTGAGGCCACACGTCTGGCTCATGAACGTGCTCCACAACTCCATGTTGACGGTGAACTTCAGGCCGATGCAGCCCTCGTTCCATCCGTAGGCGAGAAGAAAGCTCCGGGCAGCGACATCGCAGGCAAGGCCAACGTGCTCGTGGTTCCATGCCTCGAGGTGGGTAACATTGCCTATAAACTGGTGCAGCGCCTCGGCGACGCCATTGCTATCGGCCCTATCCTTCAGGGTATTGCCCGTCCGGTGAACGACTTGAGCCGTGGCTGCTCTGTAGACGACATCTACTACATGGTGGCTATCACAGCTTGCCAGGCACAGGACGCCAAGAACAAGTAATCTCCTAACACTCACAACAAGATTATCAAGAAATGAAGATATTAGTTTTGAACTGTGGAAGCTCGTCAATCAAGTACAAGCTCTACGACATGGACAACGAGTCGGTATTGGCACAAGGCGGCGTGGAGCGCATCGGTCTTGACAATGCTTTTATCAAGGTGACACTGCCCAACGGTGAGAAAAAGAAAATCATGCACGACATGCCCGACCACAAGGAAGGCGTGAACTTCGTGTTCGAGTGCCTTCTCAATCCCGAGTTCGGTGCCATCAAGGACCTCAAGGAAATTGACGCCGTGGGCCACCGCGTGGTGCAGGGCGGAGACCTCTACGAGAAGAGTGTCATCGTGGACAAGAGCGTGGAAGACGGCATCGAAAGCCTTTGCGACCTCGCACCCGTTCACAACGCAGGCCACTTGAAGGGTATCCGCGCCGTTGACCACCTGATGCCTGGCACTCCCCAGGTTTGCGTGTTCGACAACGCTTTCCATTCCACCATGCCCGACTACGCTTACATGTATGCCATTCCATACGATCTCTACACCAAGTATCACGTGCGCCGCTATGGTTTCCACGGAACCAGCCACCGCTACGTCTCACAGCGTGTGTGTGAGTATCTGGGACGTGACATCAAGACTCAGCGCATCGTAACCTGCCACATCGGCAATGGCGCCAGCATTTCTGCCGTGAAGTATGGCAAGTGTATGGACACATCAATGGGTCTCACACCATTGGCCGGCGTGATGATGGGTAGCCGTTCAGGCGACATCGATCCTTCTGCCGTGACATACCTCATGGAGAAACTCAACATGAAGCCACAGGAAATGGCAGACTTCCTCAACAAGAAGAGTGGTGTGCTCGGCATCTCAGGTATCTCTTCCGATATGCGTGAAGTGGACGCTGCCGAAAAGGAAGGCAACGAGCGCGCAGCCCTCGCCATGAAGATGTATGCTTACCGCATCAAGAAATACATCGGTGCATATGCTGCTGCCATGGGCGGAGTGGACATCGTGGTGTGGACAGCCGGTGTGGGCGAGAACCAGTCGTGCACCCGTGCCCGTGCCATGGAAGGACTCGAATTCCTCGGCATCAAGATGGACGAGGAGAAGAACAATGCCATCCACGGCGAGGAAGCCGTCATCTCGGCTGCCGATTCCAAGGTGCCTGTAGTGGTTATCCCGACCGACGAGGAACTTGTTATCGCCCGCGATACATTGAAACTCGTTACCGAGAAAAAATAAGCAAGACCTCTTGTCTTGTAAACAAACAAAAGCCAGACTGCCTCTCGTGGTCTGGCTTTTTCTATATTATAGGTAGGTATAAGTTGATGAAATGAATAGTTGAAATGTTATTTTTACCATATTGTGTAAATATTACGCGTTTTTATTTGGTGGTTATTGGGTAAAGAAATATCTTTGCGTAAAATTTACACAATGCAAGTATGGAGACGAAAGAATATTGTTACAAATATCCCCATCCGAGTGTTACGACAGACTGCGTGATATTCGGTTTTGACGGGAGTAAACTGAAAGTCCTACTCATAGAACGAGGATTGGAACCCTTTAAGGGGAAATGGGCGTTTCCGGGAGGATTCCTCAAGATGGACGAGTCGGCGGAAGAAGGCGCTTTACGTGAATTGAGGGAAGAGACCGGTTTGACAGACGCCTATATTCGGCAGTTCCATACGTTTACTGCTCCTGACCGCGATCCCCGTGAACGTGTTATCACTATTGCCTATTTTGCCCTGGTGCGCCTTCAGGACGTGGTTGGGGGAGATGATGCAGCCCAAGCGCAATGGTTCTCGTTTGACGAAGTGCCCTCATTGGCTTTCGACCACGACCAGATATTGCGCATGGCAGAGCATGAACTGCGCAGGCTCATACATTTCGAACCTATCGGCTTCGAATTGCTGCCGGAGAAGTTTACGATGAGAGCCCTGCAACGTCTCTATGAAGCCATCTTGAACGTGAAGTTCGATCGTCGCAATTTCTACAACAAGATGATGCATCTCGGCCTGTTGAACCAGTTGGGCGAGACCGTAAAGCAATCGGCAGCGAAAGATGCCTATCTCTACACATTCAATCCCGATATGTATGAGGAGATGAAACAGAAGGGATTCAGATTGGAGTTCTAACCTAATTAAATATACAGACTATGGAACAGTGTGAAAAGCAATTGAAAAACATGCTGATGAGTGCTGCTGTAGGCGATTTTGCCGGCAGTGCTTATGAGGGGAAGTTTCATCGCACCAAAGACTATGATGCCGTAAAGATGTTTTCGTCACGGGCTCATTTTACCGATGACACCGTTCTGACATTTGCCTGTGCCGAGGCCTTGATCAAAGGTCTCGATATGGGAACCAACATTTGGATGTGTGCCAACCAGCATCCGAGAGCCGGCTTCAGCTCACGTTTCAAACTTTGGATGCAAGACCACTACCATAAGCCTTATCGTTCCTTGGGCAACGGAAGTGCGATGCGTTGTTCTTCTGCCGGTTGGTTGGCCAGAACAGAAGAAGAGTGTATGGAGTTGGCAACAGCCACCGCCGAACCTACCCACAGTCATCCGGAAGGAATCAAGGGTGCCGTGGTCACCGCCCTGTGTATTTGGCATCTGAAGAATGGAAAGGACAAGGATTTTATAAAGGAAAAAATCTTGCCGGAGTACTATCCCCAATGGGCAGGGATGACCTATGATGAAATAAAAAACGACTATGCTTTCAATTCTTCCTGCTCCGGCACAGTACCTCCAGCCATTCTCAGCTTCCTCAAGTCTTCCGATTATGTCGACTGTCTACGGCTTGCCATATCTCTTGGAGGTGATGCCGACACCTTGGCGGCTATAGCCGGACCGATGGCTTATGCATATTATCAGAAAATGCCCGACCATTTGGTCTATTATGTACTAAAGAAACTTCCAGAGTGGATGCAGAATGTGAATGACGAATTTGACGACTATTGCAACAGCAGATAAACTACGGGATGGGAAATTCTACTGTGCTCAAGTAGTCGGTGTCAAGATTCTACAGAGGTTCCGTACTTCTATTTATACAAGCAAAGGGTAATAGCCACTGACAGTTCCTGTAATTGGAGAAGAAAGAATGGAAAGAAGGAATTTAGGTATGTTTTTTCTCAAAACTTATGAGCCTCTCATTATAAGAATTATCTCCTCCTCAAGAAAACGTTTGCGTGGAATTAACAAATATTATGGGCTTGACATTAATCAAGGGAAAACAAAAATGATTACCTTTGCCTCTGACTATTTTGAAACTAATATTTGACAAACAAACGAATCATGAACAATAAGATTGTAACTTTTGGTGAAGTATTGCTTCGTTTCTCTAAGCTCGGATACCGCCGTATAGGTCAGGGTGACCTCTATAAGGGTAACTATGGTGGCAGTGAAGCCAATGTGGCTGTATCGCTCGCCACATTGGGAGACGATGTGCAGTATGTCACACGCTTGCCGGACAGTCGGGTTGGATTGGCCTGCAAGATGCATCTTAACGAATACAACGTAGGGCTGGACCATGTTGTCTATGGTGGCGACCGCTTGGGCGTGTATTATTTCGAGGAGGCTGCTGCCATGCGCAATTCGAATGTCATTTACGACCGCGAGGACTCTTCGTTCTATTCCCTTCAGCCTGGGATGATAGACTGGAACGAGGTGCTCAAGGATGCCACACTTTACCACACTTCCGGCATCGCCTGCGCCATTTCCAAGTCGTCGGCAGAGGCTACCATAGAGTCTATGGACGTGGCCAATAAACTGGGACTCACTGTGTCGTTCGACATCAACTTCCGCAAGAACCTTTGGAAGTATGGGGTGGAGGCTCGGCCAACGTTGACTAAACTTTGCCAAGAGAGCGACATTGTCTTTGGTGATACGGGCGAATACAAGTTGCTTACCGGTATGGAGGTGCCTTTCAATGCCACTTCAGAAGACTATGAGATGGATCTCGAGGCATGGGGCAAGCTCTTTGCCAAGGCACAGGAGATATGTCCGCGCTGCAAGCACTTCCTCATGGCGGTGCGCAATCAGATTACCACCAACCATCATGTGCTCACCGGACTGCTTTATTCTGAAGGCAAGCTTTATCACACTCGTCTTTACAACATCGAAAACGTGATCGACCCCATGGGCGTGGGCGACGCTTTCATTGGCGCCTATCTGCACGCCATTCTCAAATGGCCAGACAATCCCCAGCACTGTCTTGACTTCTCGCTCGCCGCATCGGCAATGAAGAACACTGTGCCAGGGGACCAGAACATAGTTTCGGAAGAAGAGATTGAAAACGGCATACACTATTACCGTGACAAGAGTTTCACCGACTTGATTGAATGGATAGAATACTAACAAGCATACAGCTGACGGGAAATTCATGGCAGATACCACAGACCTGAATTTCCCGTTTTCTATTTTTCCATCCTCCGTTGGCGGAGAACAAGCCAAAATCAGAACGGGTTGCACAATGCTTGGTGAAGTGATAGAAGTGATAGATAAGTGATAAATATTTTTTATCTATCACTCGTTACAATATGTTGTTGCTCAGCAGGTTTATTGGCTTTAGCTATGGATTTGTGATAGATGATGGCCGCTTTTGAAAAATCTTACGTGCGCACGCGCAAGAGAGACAGATGCGATACATCTTTCTTCCTCGTACGTCGTTTTGTGTGAACGTATGGTGCTCCATATCTTCTGCCGATGCTTGTCTCCATAACAGAAAGACAGGCAAGGCCATGCGTTTGCCGGGTAAAACGTATTATTTGTGTCTGATGTTTTGCCATGCCGAATAAAAGCACTAATTTTGCAAGACAATATGGTACTGAACTACATTTGGATAGCATTCTTTCTTGTTTCCTTTGTCATTGCAACAGTGAAACTTATATTCATGGGGGATACGACAGTTTTTCCCGCCATGATGGATTCCACGTTTTCCTCTTCCAAGACAGCCTTTGAAATTTCACTCGGTCTAACAGGCGTGCTTTCTCTTTGGCTCGGCATTATGAAGATTGGCGAGAAGGGTGGAGTGGTCAATGTGTTGGCGAGAATTCTTTCGCCCGTGTTTGCCAAGCTCTTTCCCGACATACCTAAGGGACATCCTGTGACCGGGTCTATTTTCATGAATATAGCTGCCAATATGTTGGGACTTGACAATGCCGCCACACCGCTTGGACTGAAGGCAATGGAACAGTTGCAGGAACTGAACCCCAAGAAGGACACAGCCTCCAACCCGATGATCATGTTCCTCGTCCTCAATACGAGCGGACTGACTCTCATACCTGTGTCCATCATGGTCTATCGTGCCCAGATGGGAGCCGCCCAACCCACGGATATCTTCATCCCTATACTCCTTGCCACCTTCTTCTCCACCTTGGCGGGCATCGTTATCACGTGCCTGTTTCAGAAAACCAATCTGTTCAACCGCACGCTTTTGCTTACGTTGGGCGGTATGTGTGTCGTGGTGGCAGCTATCATCTGGGGATTCGGACAATTAGACAAGGATCAAATGAACGTAGTGAGCACCTCTGTTGCCAACATCTTGCTCATGGTCATTATTGTGGGCTTTATCCTGGCAGGCATGCGCAAGAAGGTCAACGTGTATGACGCATTCATCGAAGGAGCCAAAGACGGTTTTACCACAGCCGTGCGCATTATTCCCTATCTTGTGGCCATATTGGTCGGTATTGGTGTGTTCAGGGCATCAGGAGCCATGGATATGTTGGTGGACGGCGTAAAGTGGCTTGTTGAGGCTTGCGGCGGCAATACCGACTTTGTCGGGGCGTTGCCTACAGCTCTGATGAAGCCTCTTTCGGGCAGTGGCGCACGAGGCATGATGGTAGACGCCATGACCACTTATGGTGCCGACTCTTTCGTGGGAAGATTGAGCTGCATTTTCCAAGGGTCTACAGACACTACCTTCTACATCCTGGCTGTCTATTTCGGCAGTGTGGGCATACGCTATACACGCCATGCCGTGGCGTGTGGTCTGCTTGCCGACCTGGCAGGTGTGCTTGCAGCCATAGCCATCAGCTATATGTTCTTCGGATAATCACAGATTAAAGATATTCAATTCATTATGGCAAACTTAAAGTCACTCGCCAAGGATACTGCCATCTATGGCATGAGCAGTATCATCGGAAGATTTCTCAATTATCTGCTCGTGCCGCTCTACACGGCAAAACTGTCAGCTGCCAGTGGCGGCTATGGCGTGATAACCAACATGTATGCCTATACGGCATTGTTGCTCGTCATTCTGACCTACGGCATGGAAACCACTTTCTTCCGCTATGCCAATAAAGAGGGCGAAGACCCGCAGCGTGTTTACTCTACCATCCTCACTGCTGTTGGCACCACCTCGATGGCCTTTGTACTTTTGGTGTTGGCTTTCCTGTCGCCCATATCTTCGTTTATGGGCTATGCCGACCATCCTTCTTACGTATGGGTCATGGCCTTGACGGTGGCGATAGACGCTTTCCAATGCATACCGTTTGCCTATCTGCGTTATCGCAAGTGCCCGCTTAAGTTTGCAGCCTTGAAACTGCTTTTCATCGTGCTCAACATTACGCTAAACCTGCTGTATTTCCTCGTGTTGCCGTCCCTCTATGCCTCGCATCCCGACTGGGTGGGCGGAATCTATGACCCTACGGTAGGCGCAGGCTATGCTTTCTACATCAACCTGGCATGCACGGGAACCATCACGTTCTGTTTCTGGAAAGAGCTCACGGGCTTCAGGTATGTCTTTGACCGCCCGTTGATGAAACGCATGCTCTCTTATAGCTGGCCAATCCTGGTACTTGGCATTGCAGGTATTCTCAATCAAACGGCCGACAAAATATTGTTCCCTTATATATACAAGGGCAATGATGCCCATGCCCAGTTGGGCATTTACGGGGCTGCCTCCAAGATAGCCATGATTATGGCCATGATTACCCAGGCGTTCCGCTATGCCTATGAGCCGTTCGTTTTCGGCAAGTCAAAAGACAAGGACAACCGCGAGACTTATGCCAAGGCCATGAAGTATTTTGTCATCTTTACCTTGTTGGCATTCCTGGTGGTCATTGGGTATATGGACATCCTGAAGCACATTATCGGTCGTGACTATTGGGACGGACTGCGCGTGGTACCCATCGTGATGGCGGCAGAGATTATGATGGGCGTCTACTTCAATCTCAGTTTCTGGTACAAGCTCATTGACAAGACCATTTGGGGAGCCTACTTCTCCGGTGTGGGGTGTGTGGTGCTCATTGCCGTCAATGTGGTTTTTGTGCCTATCTATGGTTATATGGCTTGTGCCTGGGCAGGCTTTGCCGGTTACGGCACCGCCATGTTACTCAGCTATTTCGTTGGCCAGAAAAAGTATCCTATCAATTACCCAGTGGCAGAGATGGTTGCCTACGTGGCTGTAGCCGTTGTCTTGTTCCTGGCTATGAACTGGATGAATACTCACGTTGCCACATGGCTTGCCCTGTTGGCCAACACCCTGATGATTCTCGTCTTTGCTGCCATTATCGTGAAACGTGACTTCATGGGGATGATTCGAAAGAGAAAACAATAAGACAAAGATATGAACAATAAACTGAAAATGTTTGCGGCAAGCCTGATGGTCTGTGCCGCCGCCCATGCCGATGAGGGTATGTGGACGCTCTATAACCTGCCGCAGGCGGTCTATGAGCAAATGAAAGCGGAAGGCTTCACCATGCCTTATGACGAACTCTACAAGAGCAACAATGCGCTGAAGAACGCTGTGGTCAACTTCAGTGGGTTCTGCACAGGTGTCGTTGTTTCGCCCGATGGACTCGTCTTCACCAATCACCATTGTGGATTCGAGGCTATACGTAGCCATTCCACCGTGGAACACGACTACATGCTCAACGGCTTCTATGCCAAGAGCTATGCAGAGGAACTTCCCAACGAGAACATGTTTGTCAGTTTCATGGTTGAGCAGCAGGACGTGACCCCCAAACTCAAGCAGATGGGATTCGACGTGATGAGCAATAGCCGTCGCAGCTTGCTCGTAGACTCTCTGCAACAAGCCATGACCGACTCTCTCAAGAAGATAGACAAGACATTGCACGTCAATATCGACGCCTTCTATGAGGGCAACAAGTACTATGCCACCACCTATCAGGACTTCACGGACTTGCGTCTGGTTTTCACCATTCCCAAGTCTATGGGTAAGTTCGGTGGAGAGACGGACAACTGGATGTGGCCGCGCCAGACATGCGACTTCTCCGTGTTCCGCATCTATGCCGACCCCAAGACTGGTGGACCGGCAGCTTATTCCAAGGATAACGTGCCCTACCATCCCAAGCGTTGGGCCAAGGTGTCGCTTGACGGCTATAAGCAGGGTGACTATGCCATGACAGTGGGCTATCCGGGCAGTACAGAGCGTTATCTCTCTTCTTATGGTATCAAGGAGATGCGCGACGCGCAGAACACCACACGGGTGCAGGTGCGTACTATCAAGCAGGACATCATGCTGCGCCACATGAGGGCAAGCGAGGCTGTGCGCATCAAGTATGACAGCAAGTTTGCCCAAAGTGCCAACTACTGGAAGAACTCCATGGGCATGAACAAGTGTATCGACTCCATAGGCATCATTGCGCAAAAGCAGGCGTTCGAGAAACAACTTCAGGTGTGGCAGGATTCCACTGGATATCTGAAAGGAAAACTCGACTTCAACAAGTTGGAGCGCTACTATGCCAAGCGCATGGGTGCCATGCGCCCCTATTATTTCTTTATCGAATCATTCCGTCGCAACAATGAGTTCGTGACGCGCGCCATGATGCAGACCGGCGGCATGGAGGTGAAGGGACCCGAGAACAAGCCTGCCAAGCAGTACTTGCAGTTCAAGGACAACAGCAATGAGTGGGACGAAGCCACCGACAAGGAAGTCTTTGCAGCCATGCTCAAGAACTATAAGGAGCAGGTCGACAAGAAATATCTGCCTAAGTTCTATACTACCATTCATGACAAGTTCGGCGGTGACTATGCCAAGTATGTGGACTATCTCTACAAGAACTCGCTCTTGATGAAAAAGGGTGCCAAGCTCTATTTTCACAAGAAGAACTATAAGAACGACCCTGGTGTGCAGTTGGGCAATGACCTGATGAACGTCTTGGCCGACCTGCGCGAAGATCTTGCCAAGGTTAACGACAGTATTGATGTACAGGAACGTTATCTTTGTGATGCCAAGGTGAGAATGGAGCAGGACATGCCTCATTACAGCGACGCCAACTTCACCATGCGCTTGAGCTACGGACAGGTGGGCGGCTTCGATCTCGGAGGCAAGGATTCCGGCTACTACACCACAGCCGAGAGTCTGTTGGAGAAGATGAAGAAAGGTGACAAGGTGGTGGACTACTTTGCTGAACCTGTGATGCACGAACTCATGTCGGCAAAGGACTACGGACGCTATGCCGACAAGACCACGGGCAAAATGCAACTCTGTTTCCTGACCAACAACGACATTACGGGCGGCAATAGCGGTTCTCCGATGTTCAACGGCAAGGGAGAACTCATAGGCCTGGCTTTCGACGGTAATTGGGACAGTCTCTCCAACGACATCTTCTTCGACAAGCGTTTGGGGCGCTGCATAGGCGTTGATATACGCTACGTCATCTACATGATGGATAAGTGGGGACATGCCGACCGTCTGATCAAAGAGATTGAAAAGTGAACAGAAAGATAAAGAATATTATATTCGACTTCGGAGGCGTGCTCGTAGACTTGGACAAACAAGCCTGCGTGGACGCCTTCGAGCGTATTGGCGCACACGCTATCGCTGGTTATGTGGATGAGTGTCGGCAGGAAGATTTGTTTCATGAACTGGAAATAGGCAACATAAGCGTGCCTCAGTTTTGCGAGCTGGCACGCCGGCAGTCGGGCAGTACAGCTTCTGACGATGACTTCTGCCAGGCCTGGAACGCATTGCTATCAGGTATTCCTCGTAGGCGATTGGAGACAATGCTCCACTTGCGTGATCATTATCGGTTGGCACTGTTGAGCAATACCAATGCCATTCATTGGAAGAAAGCTGTGGAGAAACTGTTCCCAATGGACGGCTTGGGGGTGAACGACTATTTCGAGGAGACTTATCTTTCCTATGAACTTCATCTTCTGAAGCCCGGACAGGAAATCTTCGAGTATGTGCTCCGTGACTTGCAGGTTCGTGCAGACGAGACACTCTTCGTCGATGATTCTGCCGCCAACTGTGCTGGTGCCCGCTTGCTCGGCATTCATGCCTTGAAAGCTGAGGGAGACGCGTGGATAGAAAAGTTGAACGAAATGAAATGACGTTAAAGAAATGAATACATTTTTCCTCGACACACAGACCCCGACTTTATCACCGCAAGTGGCAACTATCGGTTTCTTTGACGGGGTGCACAAGGGACATCGCTTCCTGATAGACAAGGTGAAGAGCCGTGCCCGAGCAGACGGCATGCAGTCCATGGTCATCACTTTCGACAAGCATCCCCGTCAGGTGCTCGGTGCCAACTACCGTCCGCAGATGCTTTCAACCTTTGGCGAGAAATTGGTATTGCTCTCACAGACCGGGGTGGACAATTGTGCTGTTATCCCTTTCAGTAGAGAGGTGGCTCAACTTTCTGCCCGTGAGTTCATGGAGCAGGTGCTTCGTGACCGGCTTCATGTGCGCACGCTTATCATAGGTTATGACAACCGCTTCGGGCATAACCGGGAAGAGACATTCGGCGATTATGTAAAATATGGCAGGGAGTTGGGAATTCAGGTAGTACAAAACGAGGTGTTTGTGCTCAACGGCATCAATGTGAGCTCTTCCGTCATTCGTGCATTCCTTCAAGAAGGTGAAGTGGACATGGCGCGGCTATGCCTGAGCTATCCTTACACACTGAGTGGAAAGGTGGTGAAGGGATTTCAGGAGGGACGCCGTTTGGGGTTCCCTACGGCTAACATGGATATTGGGGACAGTGGCAAATTGATTCCAAAGGGTGGCGTGTATGCCGTGAAAGCGCGATTGAGCAACTCTATGGAAATGAAACGTGCGATGATGAACATTGGTACTCGTCCAACGTTTCAGGGCGACAGGCAGACCCTGGAGACCTTTATCCTCGATTTTCAAGGTGATATCTATGGCGAAATGCTCCACGTTTCTTTCTACAGAAAGTTGCGTGAAGAGCAAAAGTTCCAATCGGTTGCCGAATTGCGCAAACAGCTGTTGGAAGATAAAAAGATGGTTGAAGAACAATTCAGAAAACTGTAGAAAGATGAAAAAGGCATTGTTTTATTTCTTTGTATTTGCATTGATACAAGTATTTGTGTCCTACTTGGTGTGGGGCATTTGGACTTTGGTGGTTGGCGAGTCATTGCGTGAATTCCTCCACCAGTTGGGGGCCGGTTCGTTTGCTCCTACTGCCGATATGCTGATTGCAGCGAGTGGAGTGAGCAGTGTGCTCACTCTGTTGCTCTTTGTATGCTGCCATTGGTTTCGTGTGACGAGGGGTTGCTTGCCTCGCAGGCCTTGGGTAATCATGTTTTGGTGTGTGGTTCTTTCTGCCGGCACAATCGTTCCGTCCATGGCTTTGGAGGAACTGTTGCCCGACTTGCCTAACAACATGGAAGATACGTTCCATGCTCTCATGGTGAGTCCGTCCGGCTATCTTATGGTAGGCATCTTTGCCCCTTTGGTAGAAGAGGTGGTGTTTCGTGGAGCCATGATTACTGCTCTCAAGGAGAAGTTCTCTGGTGTTTGGATTCCTGTTCTTGTCAGTGCTTTTCTGTTTGCCCTGGTGCATGCCAATCCTGCACAGATGCCCCATGCTTTCCTCGTGGGCATTCTTTTGGGATGGCTCTATTGCAAGTTCGATTCGATTATCCCGGGTGTGGTAGTGCATTGGGCCAACAACACCATAGCCTATATAGTCTATTTCCTTGTTCCTGCCACTCGCGAAGGGCATCTGATTGATGTTTTTGGCAGCACACAGCGCATTTGGTTGGGTGTCGTTTTCTCGTTGATGATTTTTGGTCCGGCTCTTTATCAATTGATAGTGAGCCGTATGGATGACGATAAATAGATTGGTAATATTCCCATATACAAGGAGGGCTGCAAACAGCATTGTCACTGTTTGCAGCCCTCACATATTTAGGAATGTTTTCTTATTGTCTGATGTTATTCGCCATAATACCAGCCATCTTGTTCCTTCTGTATCATGTCCTTATCTTCGCGTGTTCCTTCTTCCAACTCCGATGCGGCGAGTATGGTGCAAGGTGTGATGTGCAGCACCTGCATTTCCGGTCTAATATATTCTTTTTTCATGTCTTCTGTGTTTTACTTTATAATGATTTTATAGGTCTGGTTGCCGCGCTTTACGATGTTCAGTCCCTTCTGCAGTCCGTTGGTGCGACGACCTTGCATGTCGTAATACTCAGCATCAGCATCGCTGCTGATAGCATTGAGGTGGTCAATGGCGGTAGTGTCGTCGCCAATGCCGATGCTCAGCATGGCGGCGCTTGAAGAAGCTTTGTCGGTCGCACGAATGTAGGCACGCATAGGTTTCACACCTACGCCCTTACTTCCTTCATTGGCGGTCAATTCAGAGACGCGCCAGAACTTGTTCTTGCCGATGATGTAGTCGGTTCCTTCAAGACCATGATTGCCTTCGCCGCCAATCTTGGCGAATGTACCTACGAGATTGACGTCTGGATTGTTCGCTGCTACAGGCTCAGCTACGATTGTAGCATTGTTTGCAGAAAGCTCAAGTGCAGTCTGACCTTCTTTCATCTTAAAGAGCACAGGAGTGCCGGCAGCGATTTCGCCTTCTTCACAACTCTCCAACGTGATGCTGTTCTTGGCGTCGTTAATACCAGTGAGCCGATAGAACGTCCAATTGTTATCCTCGTTTTGTGTCAATGCGAATGGCACGCAAAGTGTACCCCAGGTAGAAGTCATGGTGCGGGAGTAAGAAATGGCTTTTGACTTCACAGGCTCGTTAAGCACCAAGTCAGCGTCATCATTCAGCTTCAGGTCACCTGTGAGCGTTAGGTCAGTACCTATAGCGCCCAAAATGCCCGTACCCAGCGCACCTACCTTTTTGGTGAAATAGCCTGTCGTGTAGTTGGCGTAGCTTTTATCAATATTTGTCTTGCCGTCACATGCCGTCGCGCCAACGAGACTTGTGCAACCTTTGAACATCTTTATATCGTTCTCACCTACTACATTCGTTGTAAATTTATCGCTTACATAGATCGTCTCTAAACCAGAGCAATCTTCAAATATATGCTTCATGTCTGTCACATTTGTCGTATTGAAGCTTGAAAGGTCGAGAGACTTCAGATTTTTACAAAATTCGAACATGCCCTCCGTGTTTGTTACCTTTTCCGTATTGAAGTTCGTAAGGTCGAGCATTGATAAACCTGAGCAATTGTGGAACATAAACCACATACTTGTCACGTTTGCCGTATTGAATTTAGAAATGTCGAGTGACTGCAACGCAGAACAGTCGTTGAACATGTAACTCATGTCTGTCACGTTTGCCGTATTGAATTTAGAAATGTCGAGTGACAGCAAAGCAGAACATTTGTTGAACATATACGACATATTAGTCACGTTTGCCGTATTGAATTTTTCTGAAAGTGTGAGCGACTGCAACGCAGAACAATTATCAAACATAAAGCTCATATTTTTTACCTTTTCTGTATTGAAACTTGAAAGGTCGAGCGACTTTAAACTTTTACAAAATTCGAACATATACGACATATCAGTTACGTTTCCCGTATTGAATTTTGACAGGTTGAGCGACAGCAATTTTTCACAATTATAGAACATATACATCATACCTGTTACCTCTCCCGTATTGAAATTTGACAGGTCGAGCGATGTCAAACCAGAGCAACTACCGAACATGCCGCCCATATATGTTACCTTTTCCGTATTGAAATTTGACAGGTCGAGCGATGTCAAACCAGAGCAACCATAGAACATGGCGCCCATATTTGTTACCTTTGCAGTATTGAATTTTGATAGGTCGAGCGACGTCAAACCAGAACAGTCACGGAACATGCTGTGCATAGTTATCACGTTTTCTGTGTTGAAGTTTGACAGGTTGAGCGATTGCAAACTGGAACAGTAACGGAACATGGCGCTCATATCAGTCACGTTTTTCGTGTTGAAGCTTGACAGGTCGAGTGACGTCAAACTTGAACAATCCTCAAACATGCAGTTCATATTATTTACGTTTGCTGTATTGAATTTCACTGAAAATTTGAGCGTCTGCAAATTCTTACAGTTTTGGAATATTTTCGCCATATTAGTCACCTTTTCCGTATTGAAGTATGACAGGTCGAGCGATTGCAAATTAGTACACTCATTGAACAAAAACGACATGTCTGTTACGTATGCCGTATTGAATTTTTCTGAAAGTGTGAGCGTCTGCAAATTAGAACACTTTATGAACATTTTCGCCATATCAGTTACCTTTTTCGTATTGAAGCTTGACAGGTCGAGCGACGTCAAACTTTGACAATAGCTGAACATGGCGCTCATATCAGTCACTTTTTCCGTATTGAAGCCTGACAGGTCGAGCGATTGCAAACTGGTACAATTATAGAACATCTCATTCATATTAGTCATTTCAGAGGTGTTCAGATTTGAGATGTTTTCTATGGTTGTCAGTTTCGTACAGCTGATGAACCATTCAAAGCCTGTCGTGGGACGTGCATTTTTGAACGAATTGTCGAATACCACTTTGGTGATATTGTCTTTTTGATCATGCCAACCAGGTTCCTTTTCCCCCTCATTGAGCCAATACTCGTCTGTGGCTAAGCTGCTTTTCTCGCCGTAATAGAACGTCAACGTGCCGTCAACATACTTTGCATAAGGTTTGTTCTCACCGTAAGCCCCGACACTTGCCCCACCAACGAGCAGGAGCACCGTCAGCATCATGAGCCTGCCTGCAAGCCCACGAAACTTCTTTCCAAAGGAATTGTTTTTGTTCATTGTTTATTATTGTTTTAATAAAATGTTTCAAATACAGAGGGCGTATCTTCTGCATTGTCAAGTGATATCTAAGAAAACTAATGAATCCTCTCACCGCCACCTATACCAAGATGCTGATCCAAAGCTCATCATCGCATAAAACGCACGGAGCCTTCCGCTGATGTCTTTAAAAACACCAACGGAAGACTCTGTGCGTTTTATGCAGTTCTGTTGAATTTGTGCCTGTTATCCCCCCCCCCCCGAGAAGTGTTAAGCTTCAATAAAGTGGCGGAGTAGTCAGGGCGTGGTATAGACATTACCATAAATCTTTTGTTCACTATGACATGGAAGGAATAATGCCCGTCTTGAACATCAACCTAACCTGTTCAAATTGATTTGTTTGCAAAAATAGACATTTATCTTCAATTATCTTCAATTCGTCTCACATTTTAACAATTAATTGATTCGTAGGATTCAAAGATATGATTTATGTCAGTTCGGTCCACATAAAAAGCTAACTGAAATTCCAATTCTTCTACAAATCTCGGATGTCCCCAATTTATGAGGGCTGCCACCATTAGGTGACAACCCTCCTTAACGTTAGTATGTTATGAAAAATTTGAGAGAATAGAAACTTCACAGTTTCCGTGTTGTTGTTTTACTAAACATGATTTATAGAGAAAGCATAGAAATTTGTCTTATTTGAGTATGGTCGAAGTCGTGGGTTGTGCCAACTTCTGCAGTGTAGAGTCCGTCTTCACTGAGTCGTTCATGGCTACCGACAATCCTTTTACCATACGATGGGCGCTTGCCGTTTCAGTGGCTGGCTGCTCCTCATTGTTGAATGCCACTTGGGCGGCATTGCCAAGAGTAAGGAATATGGCCACTACTGCTGCAGCTTTGAACAACGGTGTCAATCTGTGTGCCATAGTTACCACACGTGCTTTGACATGTGCTGGTTCATCAATCATCTCCATGAGCTTCTGGTCGAAGTCATCACCCAACACCTGCTGCTTCTTTTCGTTGTTCTCATAAACGAAAACGTCGCGGAAGGGGAGCAAGTCGGCAGGAACCTCCTTTTGGCTGAAGAACATGCGGAGAATCTCCTCTTCCTCAAGAGTAGTCTCGCACTTCCAATAGCGCTCCAAGAGTTGTTCGATGTACTTATAGTCCATATTGTTCATATTTGGTGAATTGTTGTTTTATCGCTTGGCGAGCTCGGAAAATGTTTACTTTCACCTGATCTTCGCTGATGCCAAGGATGGCTGCAATCTCTTTGTAGGGCTTGCCCTCTATGTCTCTCAGCTGCATGCAGCTGCGTTGTTTCTCAGGCAAGGAGTCAATGAGTCGCCTTATAAGCTCAAGTCTGTCCCGCTGTTGAGTTTTCTCGTAGGGGTTTGACTGTGCTGCGGGTTCATGACTGCCGATGTCGTCGAGTGAAGCATTGTCACTTCCTTTTCGCTTGATTCTGTCAAGCGCCAGGTTTCGGCATATAGTGGTGCTGAAAGCTTCTATCGAATCTATCTCGTCCCACCGTTCCCGTTGGTTCCAGACCTTTATCAGTGTGTCCTGCACAATGTCTTCGGCTTCTTCCTTGCTGAGGGTGATGCGAAGTGCCAATCTGAAGAGCATGTCTTTCATTGGCAAAATATCATTGCGGAAACTGATAGTCTTCTTCATTGTCTCTAATTAATTGACGATCATGTGGACTTAATGTTACATGATCGGCCACATGGTTAACACTGTTTAACCTTTTTCTTGTTCTTTTGCTGTTTTCTCTTTAGATGATGATGGTCCCGTGCTTGCCGTCTATGGCATCGGCTTTGGTGATGATGACCCTTTTCACGCCGGCGTCAATGGCGCCGAGCGCATTCTCAATCTTGGGTATCATGCCGCCAGCCACGGTGCCGTCGGCTAAGTAGCGGTCGAAGTCGGCACGGGTAATTTGGCTGATGACGCTGCTGTCGTCGTCTGGATTCTTCAGTACGCCGGGCTTTTCGAAGGCATAGATAAGCGTAACTTCATAGTAGGGAGCCAATGCCTTGGCTGTAGTAGAGGCGATGGTGTCGGCATTTGTGTTGAGCATGTGTCCATTCCCGTCGTGTGTAAGGGGGGCCATGACGGGTACGATGCCTGTTTCTATAAGCTGGCTCAACTGTTGTCCGTCGGCACCGTCCACATCACCCACAAATCCATAGTCCACATCTTTCACGGGGCGCTTATGTGCTTGTATGACGTTCATGTCTGCTCCAGTGAGTCCGAGGGCATTCACGCCCTTGGCCTGTAGCTGGGCCACGAGGTTCTTGTTGACAAGTCCTCCATAGACCATGGTCACTATTCGGAGCATGGCTTCGTCTGTGATGCGTCGTCCGTTGACCATCTGACTTTCAATGCCCAGTTGTGCTGCTATTTTGGTTGCACTTCTTCCACCGCCATGCACGAGGACTTTATGTCCTTCTATGGCAGAGAAGTCTTCAATCAGTCGGGTGAGCTTGTCGGGGTCTTCCACCACAGCTCCGCCTACTTTTACCACGGTAATTCTCTCTTTCATATTCTCAAACTTTTTATTCCAGATAGGTGTATCCATAGAGGCCAGAACGATAGTTGGAGAGGAATTCCTTGCCCTCTTCAATGGTTATCTTGCCTTCCTTGACACTTTTTGTCACCCATATTTCCAGTTGCCGTACCAGTTTTTTGGGGTTGTACTGCACATAGTCGAGCACCTCTTCCACAGTTTCTCCGTCAATGATTTGGTCTATGTGGTAGCCGCCGTCCTTTACGCTGATGTGCACAGCGTTGGTGTCGCCGAACAGGTTATGCATGTCGCCCAATATCTCTTGGTAGGCTCCCACAAGGAACACACCGAGATAGTATGGCTCGTTCTTGCGAAGCGTGTGCACCGGCAGAATGTGTGACAGGTGCTGGTTGGTCACGAAGTTGGCTATCTTTCCGTCGCTGTCACAGGTAATGTCCTGTATGGTTGCGGTGCGCGTAGGCCGTTCGTTGAGCCTCTGTAAGGGCATGATGGGGAACAGTTGGTCAATGGCCCATGAGTCGGGAAGCGACTGGAAGAGCGAGAAGTTGCAGAAGTATTTGTCGGCGAGAAGTTTGTCCAGTCCGCGCAGTTCGTCGGGAGTGTGCTTCAGGTTCTTGGCGAGTGTGTTGACTTCGCGGCAAACACTCCAATACATACTTTCAATCTCGGCGCGTGTCTGCAAGTCAACCATGCCATGGTTGAACAGGTCGAGTGCCTCCTCGCGAATCTGCTCGGCATCGTGCCAATCCTCCATCATGGTGCGTGGACTCAGGTTGTCCCAAATCTCGTATAGGTCTTTCACCAACTTGTGTGAGTCGGGAGCCGGTTCGAATGCTTCCGGCATTTGTGGCTGCGATGCCGTTTCGAGCACATCGATGACGAGCACCGAGTGGTGTGCGGAGAGTGAACGTCCGCTTTCTGTGATAAGGTTGGGGTGCGGTATGCCGTTGTGGTTGGCTGCATCTACGAAGGTGTAGATGCAGTCGTTGACGTATTCTTGGATGGAGTAGTTTACCGAACTTTCGCTACTGCTTGACCTCGTCCCGTCGTAGTCGACACCCAGCCCACCTCCACAGTCCACAAAGTCGATGCCGTAGCCCATTTTGTGGAGCTGTATGTAGAACTGTGAAGCCTCTCTGAGAGCTGCTTGGATACGCCGGATCTTGGTGATCTGGCTGCCGATGTGGAAATGGATGAGGCGCACACTGTCGTGCAGTCCCTTGTCGTCGAGAATACGGAGTGCTTTGAGCAGTTCGCTGCTGGTAAGTCCGAACTTGCTGGCATCGCCGCCGCTCTCTTCCCATTTGCCGGAGCCGGAAGAGGCGAGCTTGATGCGTATGCCGATGTTGGGCTTTACGCCGAGTTTCTTGGCGGCTTTGGCTATGATGTCTATCTCGTTGAGCTTTTCCACCACGATGAAGATACGCTTGCCCATCTTTTGTGCGAGCAGCGCCAGCTCTATGTAGCTTTGGTCTTTGTATCCGTTGCAGATGATGAGCGCATCGCTTTGGCACTGCACGGCGATGACGGCGTGCAGTTCTGGTTTGGAACCGGCTTCAAGTCCGAGGTTGAACTTCTTGCCGTGGCTGATGATTTCCTCTACCACGGGCTGCATCTGGTTCACCTTGATGGGATAGATGACAAAGTTCTGTGCCTGGTAGTTGTATTCCTTGGCTGCTTTCTGAAAGCAACTGGCAGTTTTCTCAATGCGGTTGTCGAGGATGTCGGGAAAACGCAGTAGCACTGGTGGTGTGACATCGCGCAGAGACAATTCGTCCATGATGTCGCGCAAGTCTATCTGGGTGTTGTCTTTACAGGGGGTGACATAAACGTCACCTTTGTCGTTGACACTAAAGTACGAGGTGCCCCAGCCATTGATGTTGTAGAGCTCCTTCGAATCTTCGATGGTCCATTTCTTCATTTCTCAGTTCGTAAGTTATTTCGGTGGTTTGATGTGTAGCAGGTCCATTACGCCGGTAACCGACACGTGAATTTTGTCAAAGTTGTCCATCAGATTCACGTCAAGCGTATGTTTTGCTTTAGAATAGTAAGTTTCTCTCTTTTCCAGTTGTTCCCTAATGAAAACTTTCACCTCTTCGGGAGTCTTGTTGAGTAGCAGGGGTCTTACGCTCTTGCCCATCTTCAGATGGTTGTAGAGCACTTCCGGCGATGCCTTGAGGTAGACGGTCTCGCCTTGCCGGTTCATGTATTCCATGTTGTCGAAGAAGCAGGGCGTGCCGCCGCCGCAGCTGATGATGACGTCTTCGAACTCGGCCACTTCGTGGAGCATGTTGTGTTCTATTTGGCGGAATCCCTCTTCACCGGATTCCAGGAATATTTCTGCCACGGTCTTGTGCATGCGCGTTTCGATATACCAGTCCAAATCGTAGAACTGTAGGCCGAGCTCTTTAGCCAGAGCCTTGCCTACAGTTGTCTTTCCTGCTCCCATATAGCCTATGAGAATGATTCGTTTCATTTCTTTTTCTGTGGTGTGTTCACAATGTCCATACACTCTTGGTAAGTGAGCTCTGCGGCTTTGTCGATCAGCGTCTTGGGCATGCGGTAGTTCTTGCCGTCGTAGGCTATGTAGGGGCCGTAACGTCCGTTGAGCACTTCGAGTTTGCTGTCTTCCTCAAAGGTCTTGATGTGGCGTTGCTTCTCCTGCTTGCGTTTCTCCTCAATCAGGGAGATGGCTGTGTCGAGTCCTACGGTGAGCGGGTCTTCGCCCTTGGGAAGCGACACGTACTTCTTGTCGTGCAGCACGTAAGGACCAAAGCGACCTGCGCCTATGGTGACGGGCTTGCCCTCATATTCGCCCACTTGGCGTGGCAACTTGAAAAGTTCGAGCGCCTCGTCAAGGGTAATGGTCTCGATGCTCTTGTCTGCGGGCATCTGGGAGAATCGGGGTTTTTCCTCGTCATCGGCTGAACCTATCTGCACTACCGGGCCGAAACGTCCGATTTTCACAAACACGGGCTTGCCGCTCTTGGGATCTGTGCCCAGTTCGCGTTCGCCAGCCTTGTGCTCAGAGCGTGCGTTCATGGTCTTTTCCACTTCGGGTTCAAATGTCTTGTAGAACGTCTTGAGCATTTTTGTCCATTCCGTCTTGCCTTCGGCAATCTTGTCGAACTTCTCTTCCACCTTGGCAGTGAAGTTGTAGTCCATGATGCCCGGGAAGTTATCCATCAGGAAGTCGTTGACCACGATGCCGATGTCTGTGGGAAGGAGTTTGCCCTTGTCGTTGCCGGCCATCTCGGTCTTGGTCTTGGTGGTTATCTGTATGCCTTTGAGCGAGTCGACGGTGAATTCGCGCTCCATGCCCTTTTTGTCGCCCTTGTGCACGTATTCTCGTTGCTGGATGGTGCTGATGGTCGGTGCGTAGGTTGACGGGCGGCCGATGCCCAGTTCTTCGAGTTTGTGCACCAGGCTGGCTTCCGTATAGCGTGACGGGCCTTGGCTGTAGCGTTGCGTAGAGACAATCTCGCGGCGCTCCAGTTCGTCACCCTTGTTCATGGTGGGGAGCATGCGTCCGAAATCTTCCTGCGATTCGTTGTCGTCGTCGCTCGATTCCTTATATACTTTGATGAATCCGTCAAAGGCAATCACCTCGCCGTTGGCCACGAACTGCTCGTCGCAGGTGCTGATTTCAATGTTGACCGTGGTCTTCTCTATCTGGGCGTCTGCCATCTGCGAGGCGAGTGTGCGCTTCCAGATGAGTTCATAGAGTCTGTTTTCCTGTGGCGTGCCGTCAATTTTCTGCTTGGTCATGTCGGTGGGCCGGATGGCCTCGTGCGCTTCTTGTGCACCCTTGGAATGGGTGGTGTAGTTGCGTGGCTTGCTGTATTCTTCGCCGTAGACGTTGACAATCTCTTCCTTGCTGGCGTCGATGCAAAGCCTGGAGAGGTTTACCGAGTCTGTACGCATATAGGTGATGCGTCCGTTCTCGTACAGGTGTTGTGCCACCATCATGGTCTGCGACACCGTAAAGCCCAGTTTGCGGGCGGCTTCCTGTTGCAGGGTAGAGGTGGTGAATGGCGGTGCCGGAGTGCGCTTGAGTGGCTTCTGGCTCACGACAGAGACGGTGAACTTGGCGTCCTTGCATTTGTCGAGGAATGTCAGTGCCTCTTCATGCGTCTTGAAGCGCGTGTTGAGTTCCGCCTTGACTTCCGATGCGGTGCCGTCGGCATTGTTGAGCGCGAAGATGGCGTTCACCCGGAAGAAGGGTTCGCTGTTGAAGTTCTGTATTTCGCGTTCGCGTTCCACGATGAGTCTCACAGCCACGCTCTGCACACGTCCGGCTGAAAGTGCCGGCTTCACCTTGCGCCAGAGAATGGGCGAGAGCTTGAAGCCCACCAGACGGTCGAGCACACGGCGTGCCTGCTGCGCGTCTACCAGGTTCATGTCGAGATGACGTGGGGTCTCAATGGCCTTCATGATGGCAGGCTTGGTGATTTCGTGGAAAACGATGCGGCTTGTTTTCTCTTCGTCCAGCCCGAGCACCTCGCACAGGTGCCACGAAATGGCTTCTCCTTCGCGGTCTTCATCGGACGCCAACCAAATCTTCTTGGCTGCCTTGGCATTTTTCTTCAAGTCTGCCACTACGGCTGCTTTCTCCTTGGGTATCTCGTAGTCGGGCTCGAGGGTCTTAAGGTCTATGCTGAGTTCTTTCTTCTTGAGGTCGCGGATATGGCCATACGACGACATCACCTTGTAGTCGCTGCCTAAGAATTTCTCGATGGTCTTTGCCTTGGCGGGGCTCTCGACGATAACTAAATTTTCTTGCATAATTCTGTCTGTACGTACTAATGTGGGCGCAAAAGTAAGAAAAAGTTTTGCTCTCACATTATTATATAGGTGAATTTTCTGTTTTTTTAAGTTTTGTGCTTGTGCGGGTTTTCCTTATTTCTTTTCGAGGAGCTCTCTGTATTTGTAAAGTCCCTGTCGCACAGAGCGCAAGCCAAACTGCTCGATGGGCAGGTCGTCGAGGCCCATCCACATGCATTCGGCTGCGTCGTCGGCTGCATGGAGAGGGGTGAGGTCGTTCACGGTGCAATCGTAGAAAAGGTCGAGCGTGTGCACGTTGACGCCGGAATAAAGATAGATGTTGGGTTGGCTGAAGATGTAGCGCTTGGCCGTCACCTGAAGTCCTGTCTCCTCGTGCACTTCCCTGACAAGGCTCTCTTCGGCAGTCTCGTTGGTGTCGCAGAATCCTCCGGGCAGGTCAAGTGTGCCCTTGGCAGGCTCGTTCTTGCGGCGTTCCACGAGTAGTTCTCCTTTCTCGTTGCGGATGAATGCCACTACGGCGGCACTTGGATTCATGAAATACTCGAATCCGCAGTTTTCACACTTCTTGCTCTTTTCGCTTTCAATCTCGAAATGAGAACTGCCGCACACGGGACAGTATCTGAATTTATCCAAAATATGCATCTTTCTATAAATCTTTCTATGCCCCGAAACCTAAAAATGCAAGCTTCGTCACATACTTTCTTATTCATGCTGCAATATTACGAAAAAAACGTTATCTTTGCAAGAGAAACATAAAAAAAGTAGCAGACAATGAAAAAGTATCGCTTTCTTTCAATCCTTTGCCTGATGGCTATCGCTTTGATGGCTTCGGCACAGAAACCTGTAGAAATCAATCTTTGGCCAAACGGGGCGCCAAACGACAACGGCAACCCGAAAGATACCGCCAAGGTTATCGTCTATCTGCCCAATGTCAAGAAGGCAACAGGGCGTTGTGTGGTGATATGTCCCGGTGGCGGCTACAGCCATCTTGCCATGGCGCATGAGGGAAAGGACTGGGCTCCGTTCTTCAATAACATGGGCATTGCCGCCGTGGTGCTCAAGTATCGCATGCCCAAGGGCAACCGCGAAATTCCTGTGGCCGATGCCGAAGAGGCCGTGAAGCTGGTGCGCCGCAACGCTTCGGCCTGGCACGTCAATCCTAACGATGTGGGTATCATGGGGTCTTCTGCCGGTGGCCATCTTGCCTCTACGCTTGCCACGCACGCAGCCAAAGACGCCAAGCCCGACTTCCAGATTCTTTTCTATCCTGTTATCTCGATGATTCCGGGCTACGGCCATCAGGGCTCGCTTGACAATTTCCTCGGCAAAGACTCCAAGAAGAAGGATCAGAAGGACTATAGCAACGACATGCAGGTGACTCGCTCCACACCCCGCGCCTTCATCGCTTTGAGCGACGACGACCATGCCGTGCCGCCTGCCAATGGCGTGAACTATTATCTTGAACTCTATCGGCATGATGTTCCCGCCTCGCTTCACGTTTATCCTACTGGTGGACATGGATGGGGCTCACGCAACAGTTTCATGTATCACAACGAGATGGAACTGGAACTCCGTGCCTGGTTGCGCAGTTTTTAGACGGTCGTCTTGAAAATAACCCAAGCATGGGAGGCAAGTGTACGGGAGTATGTTTCTGTACATTTGTCTCCCATGTTTTTTTGTGGTTCTTCCGTATTTTGGAGTGACAGTTGTGGCTGCAAGGTTTCGATTGATGCCTAAACGGGACGGAATGTCCTGCTCCTGCTTGGCTTTATTCTTTTGTCGTTTTGTTTTGACGATGGTCTACACGCGCGCACGCGCGCAGGAAAAGTTTTCGTTTTTTTCACCACTATCTATCACTTTTCTTGATATATTACATTTTTCAGTTGAAGGTGAGTACTTTAATGGGAGTGATAGATGCGTGATAGATGGGGTGATATCTATCACATCTATCACTTATTAGTTAAGTCCAGGCACAATGCCCAAAAATCGTTCTCCTGCCTGGGCACTCGATGCCCACGGCTTGGGCATCGAGTGCCCAGGCAGAGGAACCAAATGTAAGTCTACGACTAACGCCTTGTAAGTCTACGACTAACGCCTTGTAAGTCTACGACTAACGCCTCGCAAGGTTATCTTATCCAGTTAGGAAATGACTCATTTGCTCATCCGTGAATTGGAGTGACACCTGATATCGTGGTGCTTGGATTGCATGACATGCGGGCTGAAAGCCAAACCTGTTCATAGCCCAGGGCAACGCCCTGGGCTATACGTGTGAATCCATTACGCCTGTGAGGGCAAAAGTAAAGACAGCCATCAGTGTATCAGACTACTCTTGCCTCCTGTAGACCCCGTATTACCCGGGGGTTCGCTTCGCTTGCCCAGGACTGAGTAGACGTTGGATTTTCAGTCCGCTTTTCTGTTTAGGATTAACGCTTGCACACAATTATCTTGCACACAATTATCACTCCCACAGAACCAAATAATTGTTAAAGGATATGGCAAATTGAAGACAAATGACTAACTTTGCCGATGAAACTAACTTGAACAAAACGGGATTACGTTAAAAATGGGCGTCAAGCCTGCAATGTAATACACAAAATGAAACATGGTAATGTCTATACTACTTCTTGACTACTTCACCACCCTTCTGGGATTTAACGCTTCGGGGGCAGTAACAGTAACAAATATACAGAACCGCATAGTCACGGCGCCTTCCGTTGGTGCCTTTAGATGCCTCAGCGAAAGGCGCTGTGCGTTTTATCCGATGATGAGCTATCAGCCCGAATCCCGGGATTAGAACTGTCAATTGTTGTGTGGATTCACATGATCATGTAGAAGACACCCGTTCTAAACTTGAAACAATTTATTAACATAAATAATTAACAATGAAAACAATTAAATTCTTCGGAAAGAATTTTCGTGGGCTTGCGGGCAAGCTCGTGATGCTGGCGGTGCTCCTGCTCGTTGGTGGGACAAGTGTCGGGGCTTACGCTGATGTGAAGCCGTGGGTGAAGTATGCCGACGGCACACTGACGTTCTATTACAATGATAAAAACAACTTGGAAACAGACGAGTATTGGCTCAATGAGGGTAAAACCACGCCAGGCTGGAATGTTCAAAAAGACAATATCACCAAGGTGGTCTTCGACGAATCGTTCAAGTATGCCCGTCCCATGATAGGCTATCAATGGTTCTATAAATGTTCTAAGTTGGCAACCATAGAAAACATTTCAAATCTGAACACTTCAGAGATGACAGATATGTCGGCTATGTTCTACTACTGTAACAAATTGACGTCACTCGACGTTTCTAACTTCGATACGAAAAATGTGACAGATATGTCGGCTATGTTTGGCTATTGTTATTCTTTGACGTCACTCGACGTTTCAAAGTTCAATACTGCAAAAGTGAAAGATATGTCGTCTATGTTTTATAGTTGCACTGCTTTGACGTCACTCGACGTTTCAAACTTCGATACGAAAGATGTGACAAATATGTCGTATATGTTCAACACTTGTTATACTTTGACGTCACTCGACGTTTCAAAGTTCAATACTGCAAAAGTGACAAATATGTCGTATATGTTTGGTAATTGTAAAAAATTGCAGTCACTCGACGTTTCAGGCTTCAATACGGCAAAAGTGACAAAAATGACGTCTATGTTCTACACTTGTTCTGCTTTGACGTCACTCGACGTTTCAGACTTCAACACGGAAGACGTGACAAATATGAAGTATATGTTCTACTCTTGTGATAAATTGCAGTCACTCAACCTGTCAAACTTTAATACGGCAAAAGTGACAAATATGTCGTATATGTTCCAGTATAGTCCTGCTTTGACGACAATCTATGTGAGCGACAAATTTACAACAGATGGCGTTGAGGGTGATAACAGTAACGATATGTTCAGCGGTTGCACAAGCCTCGTTGGATACGCACAATGTGACGGCAAGACAAATACCAACAAAGAGTATGCCAACTACACGACAGGCTATTTTACAAAGATGGTGGGTACGCTTGGAACAAGCATTTTGGGTGCAACAGGTAAAAGCCTTACGCTCACAGGCGACCTAACGTTGAGTGATGACGCTGACTTGGTGCTTAACGAGTCGGTGAAGTCAAAAGCCATTTTTTACTCACGCACCGTACCCTCTACCTGGGGCACACTCTGCGTGCCATTTGCATTGACACAAAGCACGGATAACAACTGGACGTTCTATCGGCTCACAGGTATTAACGACGCCAAGAACAGCATTACGCTGGAGAGCTTTGAAGAAGGCGAAATCCCTGCCGGCACTCCTGTGCTCTTTAAGATGAAAGAAGGTCAGACTGCACTTGAGCTTTCTGCAAACAATGCTACAATCGTAGCTGAGCCTGTAGCAGCGAACAATCCAGACGTCAATCTCGTAGGTACATTCGCCAAGATTGGCGGCGAAGGCAATCATGGTCTTGAAGGAACCGACTACATCATCGGCAAGAACAAGTTCTGGCGCGTCTCTGAATTGACCGCCAATGAAGGAAGTAAGGGCGTAGGTGTGAAACCTATGCGTGCCTACATTCGTGCGACCGACAAAGCTTCTTCAAGCGCCGCCATGCTGAGCATCGGCATTGGCGACGACACTACCGCCATTGACCACCTCAATGCTATCAGCAGCGATGCTGATGCTGAGTATTACGACATGCAAGGTCGTCGCACCAACGGACTGCAGAAGGGACTGAACATCGTAAAGCGCGGCAACCAGACCTATAAAATCATTATAAAGTAAAACACAGAAGACATGAAAAAAGAATATATTAGACCGGAAATGCAGGTGCTGCACATCACACCTTACAACATCCTCGCCGCATCGGAGTTGGAAGAAGGAAGAAGCGATGATGATAACAAGCCACAGCTGGAAGAAGGTTGGTATTATGGTGAATAACAACAGACGATAAGAAAAACATTCTTAAATGTGGGAGGGCTGCAAACAGTTACAATACCGTTTGCAGCCCTCCTTGTATACGGAAAGATTGCTATCCGGCAAAACGGCTATCGTTAGCCATAGTTATGTCTTGCCCCGATAAACACACACAATGATCACTCCAAATCATGGAAGGACCTTATATCTGTTCTGATACGGTGATGACAGGTGCCGTATCAGAATCCGGAAGAGCCAAGGTGTTGCAGAAGGTTCAGACAAAAGAAAACGTCCGCAAACTCTTGTGCTTGAGTTCGCGGACGCTGTATGTGATGATGAAATGCTATGGTCTTAGAGCAAGTTGGCGATGGCCTCGTCGAGGTTCTTGATTTGGCTGTCGCGAGCTTTGAGGGTGTTGGTCTTGTCTATGAGATAGTAGGCAGGCAACTGCTGCACGTTGTAGAGACGCACGTTCTGTGAGTTCACGCCGTTGGCGTCGCGGACATTGATCCATGGCAAGGCCGCCGTCTGTTCTTTCCAGAAATGCTCGTCGGGGTCGAGAGACACCATGTAAATCTCGAAACCTTGTGCATGATACTTGTTGTAAAGGCTGCGCAAGTGCATGATCTGTTCGGTACTCTTGTCGGAGGCAAACACGTGGAACATCAGCATGACTGCTTTCCCCTTGAGGTCAGACAGTCGGCGTGTCACGCCGTGGTTGTCTTGCAATGCCATGTCGATGATGCCGGTTTGCTGAATCTTGCTGGCGTCAATCTGCATCTCTCGCTGCTCGTTCTCCACAATGCGCACGGTCTTCATTCCCTCGATGGCAATGTTGTGCAGGTTCTTGCCGCGCTCGGAGTTGGGATAGTAGGTGTCCCAGCTTGTTGCCACGGCGGCAAACATCTTGATGTCGTCCTTGTTCTGGCGCGGATTGAAGATGAGGCGGCTGCCTATGGCCTGGAAGAGGGCAAAATAGGAAGAAGCCTTTCCCGGCGCCTTGATGATGTAGTTGAGTTTCACGTCTGTCTTGTAGGCATTGATGAGTCCCTCAATGCTGTCGTTGGCCTGCTGTTCGGTGAGATGGTTGTCCATGGCCACTGCCTGTACGCGTGCCTGCAGGTCCATCTGCTTGAGAGCCAGTTCCTTGATCTTGCTGCACTCCTCAGATCCCTTCACCTCGTATTGCGAAGCCATGCCCGGGTAGGTGGCCTTGACGGTGATGTTCTCGGTGGAGTCAACGGCGAGGTTTATGATTTGTCCGGCAATGCGCAGACGGTAGAATTCAGGGTTGGATGGAGCGTCCTGGCTGAAGCTGAACGATCCGTCGGCAGAAAGTTTTACGGAGTCTACTGCCACAGGTCCGTCGAGACTCATGTTCTCAAAATAGAGCATGGAATCCTTTGCACCGGCTATCTCTCCGCTCACGTTAAACTTCTTCCCGGTGCAGGAAGTGATGGCAAGGGCTGCCAGTACGAGTGCAGCAGAGACAAGCACTCTTGATATGTTCCTTTTCATGTCTGTTAGATGTTCAATTTAGCTGCAAAAGTAATGCAATTAGCCCAAACGGCAAAATTTTACCTTTACAAACTCGCGGGCAATCATAAAAAAGAATAATTAATCGGCGTTTCTGCTTGAGTTACACTTTATTTGGTTATCTTTGTGCGATTTTTATATAGATGTAGAAAAACAATAAGTTTTTATTAGATGAACGTAATTACCAAGACAGTTCAATTGCCTGATGGAAGAACCATCAGCATTGAAACCGGGAAAGTTGCAAAACAGTGCGACGGTTCAGTAGTGCTCCGCATGGGCAATACCGTCCTTCTTGCAACTGTTTGTGCAGCAAAGGATGCAGTTCCCGGAACAGATTTCATGCCTTTGCAGGTTGATTACCGCGAGCAGTATTCGGCTGCCGGCCGTTTTCCTGGAGGCTTTACCAAGCGCGAGGGCAAGGCAAGCGACAACGAGATTCTTACATCTCGTCTCGTAGACCGTGTGCTCCGTCCTCTTTTCCCCTCAAACTACCATGCAGAAGTTTTTGTCAGCGTGATGCTTCTTTCGGCCGACGGTGTTGACCAGCCCGATGCATTGGCAGGATTCGCAGCTTCAGCCGCAATGGCTTGTTCAGATATTCCCTTCGAGTGTCCTATTTCGGAAGTTCGCGTGGCTCGCATCAACGGCGAGTATGTGGTGGATCCGACATCAGAGCAGATGAAGGATGCCGACATGGACATTATGGTGGGTGCCACAAAGGACAACATCATGATGGTGGAAGGCGAAATGAAGGAAGTACAGGAGCAAGACCTTATACAGGCGCTCAAGGTGGCTGCTGATGCCATCAAGCCTATGTGCGACCTCCAGTTGGAACTCTCCAAGGAACTGGGCACTGACGTGAAACGCGAGTATTGTCATGAGGAGAACGACGAGGAACTGCGTGAACAAGTAAAGAAGGAAACCTACGACAAGTGCTATGCCATCGCACAGGCCGGTGATCACGACAAGAAAAGCCGTGAGGAAGCCTTCGACAAGATTAAGGCTGACTTCGAGGAGGCTTACGATGCTGCGCATGCTGACCTCTCGGAGGAAGACCTCGAGGCCAAGCACGCCATGGTAGACCGCTATTATGCAGACGTGATGCGTGATTCCATGCGCCGTTGCATCCTCGATGAGGGCAAGCGTCTTGACGGTCGTAAGACAGACGAGATTCGCCCCATTTGGTGTGAGGTGAGTCCACTGCCCATGCCTCATGGCTCAGCCATCTTCCAGCGTGGTGAGACCATGAGTCTCTCTACCTGTACACTCGGCACCAAGCTCGACGAGAAGATGATCGATGATGTGCTCAACAAAAGCTATCAGCGCTTCATGCTCCACTATAACTTCCCTCCATTCTGTACAGGTGAGGCCAAGGCCCAGCGTGGCGTAGGCCGTCGTGAGATTGGTCACGGTCACTTGGCATGGCGTGGATTGAAGGGCCAGATTCCTGAGGACTATCCTTATACCGTACGTCTGGTGAGCCAGATTCTCGAGTCTAACGGTTCTTCCTCAATGGCTACCGTATGTGCAGGTACTCTGGCTCTGATGGATGCCGGTGTTCCTATGAAGAAGCCTGTGTCTGGTATTGCTATGGGTCTTATCAAGAACCCGGGTGAGGAGAAGTATGCCGTACTGAGTGACATCCTTGGCGACGAGGACCACTTGGGCGACATGGACTTCAAGACTACTGGTACACGTGACGGTCTTACAGCCACTCAGATGGATATCAAGTGCGACGGCTTGAGTTTTGAGATTCTTGAGAAAGCCCTTATGCAGGCCAAGGCTGGCCGTGAGCACATCCTCGGCAAGATGCTCGAAACATTGCCTGAGCCACGTCCAGAGTTGAAGCCACAGGTTCCACGCATCGTACAGATTGAGATTCCTAAGGAATTCATCGGTGCTGTTATCGGCCCTGGCGGCAAGATTATTCAGCAGATGCAGGAAGATACAGGCGCTACCATTACCATCGACGAGGTGGATGGCGTAGGCAAAGTGCAGGTAAGCGCACCTAACAAGGACAGCATTGATGCTGCTCTTGGCAAGATTAAGGCTATCGTGGCTGTTCCCGAGGTAGGTGAGGTCTATGAAGGAACTGTACGCAGCATCATGCCTTATGGCTGCTTCGTGGAGATTCTCCCAGGCAAGGATGGCTTGCTCCATATCTCAGAGATTGACTGGAAGCGTCTTGAGACTGTGGAAGAGGCTGGCATCAAAGAGGGTGACAAGATTAAGGTGAAACTCCTTGAGATTGATCCCAAGACTGGCAAGTACAAGCTTTCCCGTCGTGTGCTCCTTCCCAAACCAGAAGGTTTCGTGGAGCGTGAGCGCCGTCCTCGTCCGGAGCGTGGCGAGCGTCGTCCCCGTCCGGAACGTGGTGAGCGCCGTCCTCGTCCGGAGCGTGGCGAGCAGCGTCGCTTCGAGCATCATGACAACAATGGCGAGTATCATGATCCTATGGCCGACCGCGAGCCAAAGGACTTCAACGATTCACTCGACCACAACAACGACATTGATTAAATATAGCGTTAGGGTAATCCCCTTACAACAATACAAAAAGCGTGCCCAACCTGTAAAGGTGGGCACGCTTTTTGATATGGAGAAGGTATAAATAAAGGACTCCCACACTTGGCATATGGTGTGGGAGTCCTTTTGAGTAATATGGAAATTTATTTCTTTCCGCTTTCTGCATCCTGCGGTACAGGCCAGTTCTCCGATGGCGTGCGCATCTCCTTCATTACCTTGTCGAAGCCGATGACCATTTCAGGATATTTCTTGGCAAGGTCGTGCTTTTCCTCGGGGTCTTCGCGGAGATTGTAAAGTTCCAGCGGGGCATTGAATCCTTTGATGGTCACAGCCTTCCAGTCGCCATGGCGGGCGGCACGCTGTTTGCCCGGGAACTCCCAATAGAGCACGCGGTCGTCGGTATCGATCTGCTTGCCGTAGAACAGTGGCAGTATGTTCATGCCGTTGAGGTGCTGTGGCAGATACTTGGTACCTCCGGTGAGCGCTGCCAGTGTGGGCATCATGTCAGGGAAGTAGATGATGTTGTTGAGCGACTGCACGGGCACCTTGCCAGGCTGGTTGACGATGAGGGGCACACGTATGCCACCCTCGTAGAGTTGAGCCTTGCGTCCCCGGAAGCCCGCGTTGCAGTTGAAGAGTTTCAGCGGAGCCTGTACGGCGGCGCCGTTGTCGGAGGCGAAGATGACGAGCGTGTTCTCTCTCAGATGGTTCTTCTCCAGGTAGGCGAGCAGGCGACCGATGGCGGCGTCCATGTGGGTGACGAGTGAAGCATAGCGCTTGTCGTTCATGCTCCACGACTCATCGTCGTACCACGATGTGTTGTCGATGATGTAAGGCTCGTGTGGAGCGTCGAATGCCAGATAGAGGAAGAACGGATTGTTCTTGTTGCGCTTGATGAAATTTATGGCATCATCGGTGGAAATGTCCGTGTTGTGCTTGATGTGCTTGTCGTGCTCGTTGGCCTTAATATGGATGAGCTTGTCGTTGTCGAAGCGATTGTACGGATAATAGTAGGGCGAGTTCGACTCTACCGTACTGATAAGCCATCCATGGAACTCGTCGAACCCTCTGTAGATAGGTGACGATTTGGGGTCGTAGCCGTCAAGGTGCCATTTGTTCACAAGACATGTCTTGTAGCCCGCTGCATGGAGTACCGTGGCTATAGTTGTGTCTTGCGGCTGCAGACTGGTACGGCGGACAAAAGTGGTGTCGCCTTCAGGTGATATTTTCAATCCCTTGATGCCTCCGGCTGTACATTGGTTGTCACGGATACGTGAGTTTCCGGTGTTCTTGCCGGTCATCAGTGCGCAGCGTGATGGTGAACTGATACCCGACCCTGCATAACTCTGGTTGAAGCGGGTGCCGGTAGCGGCGAGTTTGTCGATGTTGGGCGTCTTGATGGTCTTGCTGCCATAGCAAGACAGGTCTCCATAGCCGAGGTCGTCGGCAAGGATGAAGATGATGTTGGGACGGTCAGGCGTAGCCTTGGCAGCCTTGCCCTGTGCCAATGCGGCTTGTGCCGGCACGAGCGTGGCTGCCACCGCACCTAATAAAGCTTTGTTCTTCATGTCTTTATAGTTTTAGTTGATGATATTTCATTGTTTCTTTCCGCTTTCAGCGTCTTCGGCTGTTGGCCAGTTCTCCGATGGCGTGCGCATTTCCTTCATTACCTTGTCGAAGCCGATGACCATTTCAGGATACTTCTTGGCAAGGTCGTGCTTTTCCTCGGGGTCTTCGCGGAGATTGTAAAGTTCCAGCGGGGCATTGAATCCTTTGATGGTTACAGCTTTCCAGTCGCCATGGCGGGCGGCACGCTGTTTGCCCGGGAACTCCCAATAGAGCACGCGGTCGTCGGTGTCAATCTGCTTGCCGTAGAACAATGGCAGAATGTTCATTCCGTTGAGATGCTGCGGCAGATACTTGGTTCCTCCGGTGAGCGCTGCCAGTGTGGGCATCACGTCGGGGAAGTAGATGATGTTGTCGAGCGACTGCACGGGCACCTTGCCTGGCTGGTTCACGATGAACGGCACACGTATGCCACCCTCGTAGAGCTGAGCCTTGCGTCCGCGGAAACCGGCGTTGCAGTTGAAAAGCTCGAGCGGAGCCTGTACGGCGGCGCCGTTGTCGGAGGCGAAGATGACGAGCGTGTTCTCTCTCAGATGGTTCTTCTCCAGATAGGCAAGCAGGCGACCGATTGCGGCGTCCATGTGGGTGACGAGCGAAGCATAGCGCTTGTCGTTCATGCTCCACGATTCATCGTCATACCAAGTGGTGTTGTCGATGATGTAAGGCTCGTGGGGAGCGTCGAATGCCAGATAGAGGAAGAACGGATTGTTCTTGTTGCGCTTGATGAAACCTATGGCGTCATCGGTGGATATGTCTGTATTGTGGCGGATGTGCTTGTCGTTGTCGTTGGCCTTGATATGGATAAGCTGGTCGTTGTCCATGCGGCTGTTGGGGTAGTAGTAGGGTGAATTGGAAATGCCCTTGCTGAGCAGCCATCCGTGGAACTCATCGAATCCGCGGTGGTTAGGTGCTGACATGGGGTCGTAGCCGTCGAGGTGCCATTTGTTCACCAGGCATGTCTTGTAGCCTGCGGCACTGAGCACGGTGGCTATGGTGGTGTCTTGTGGCAGCAGGTTGGCGCGGCGCACAATGTTTCTCTTTCCGTTCTTCGACACCTTGATGCCAGTCAGTCCGCCGGCAGTACACATGTTGTCGCGTATGCGTGTGTTTCCGGTGTTCTTGCCGGTCATCAGTGAGCAGCGTGACGGAGAACTAATGCCCGAGCCGGCATAACTTTGATTGAAGCGGGTGCCTGTGGCAGCGAGTTTGTCGATGTTGGGAGTCTTGATGGTCTTGCTGCCATAGCATGACAAGTCGCCATAGCCAAGGTCGTCGGCAAGGATGAAGATGATGTTGGGGCGGTCGGGAGTAGCCTTGGCTGTCTTGCTTTGTGCCCATGTGGCTTGCGCCGGCACCAATGCTGCAACCAGGGTTCCCAATAAAGCTTTATCCTTCATGTGGTAGCGGTTTATAATTTATAAGGTCTATTGGTTTTATATTTATATGCAAAAGTAATTTAATTCTTTGTATTTGAGGGCTTGTGATTTGATATACGACCCTTGATTTTTGTCAAACAGGTTAGGAGGTGTTGACAAATACACCGCTTGTGATGCGGACCATTGGGCGTTTACATCCTTTGTATCTTCAAGATACAATAACAATTCAGTGCAGAATGAAAAAGTCCGTGCAGAGAACATTTCTCTACACGGACTCGGAGTTTATACGTGTGTCAGTGTTTAGTAGCCGGGGTTTTGCTCCCAATTGGATGTTAACTGTCGCTGATCGTAAGGAATCGGGAACAGGATGTCGCTGGTGATGCTGTTCCATTTCCATTCCAGTGGCGTACCGGTTGTAGCATCACAGTCGGTTACAGCCATACCGTTGTTGTTGGCCTGTTGGGTGGCAGAGAGTCCTTGTACGCGATGGTTGAAGTGGGCTGTCATGACAGCATTGATGCGTCCGGTGCGAACCAGGTCGAACCACCGATGACCCTCGAAACACAGTTCGGTGAAGCGCTCGTTTTCAATGGCAAGGCGCATCTCTTCCTGTGTGGAGGCGGTAGTGCCGGCGATGCCTGCACGTGTACGTACCTTGTCGAGATAAGTTTTGGCTTCACCCGTGCTGTTGGTCTCGTTGAGACATTCTGCATACATGAGAAGTACGTCGGCATATCGGTAGATGATGTCGTCGCAACCGCTGGCGCAGGTCTTCAGTCCTTGGTTGTGCTTGTCGAAGTATTTCAGTGTTGCCGGAGTGTATGCCTCGCCGTTCTCGTTGACGTTCACTTCGTCGGTTTGCTTTGACTTGGTCTGTGAGGTGTCATAGAGCTTGTCGTAGACCATCTCCGTGTAGCGCTTGTCCTGCACATTGCTTCTCAGCTGGTTATAGAGTTCCCAAGTCATGAGCAGACAGCTTACACCCTGTGACGTGAGGATAGTAGACTTTGTGCCATCGGCAAAAGTGTAGGCAGGCTGGGTGTTTGGTGTCACGTTAGGTATGCAGCGGCGCATCAGATAGTTTGCCACCACGGTAGAGCCGTTGTTGAACTGTGCGGCAAGGATGATTTCCTTGTTGCAGGGATTCTCCGAGTCGAAGATGCTGGCGTAGTCGTCCAGCAAGCCGAGCTTAGTAGGATTGGCATTGGCATAGTCAATGACTTCCTTTAGTGTGGACTTGGCTGAGTTAAAGTCCTTGAGTGTCATGTTCACGTCGGCGAGCATCACTTTGGCTGCAATGCTGGTGGCACGGCCTGTCTTGTTGGCTTCGGTGTAGCTTTCCGGCAGGTCTGTGATGGCTGTGGCCAGGTCGCTCTTGATGAGATTGTAGACATCTTCTTTCGGGCTGCGGTTGTATTTGTAGAGGTCATTGAAGTTGTCGATGACATGGTCTGTGAGTGGCACCGGACCGAAAAGCCTTACCAGGGTGAAGTAGGCATAGGCTCTGAAGAATTTGGCCTCGCCTTCATATTGCTTGCGGTTTGTCTGGCTCACGTTGTCCAGCTTGCCGAGCACGCTGTTGCAACGGTTTATCATGTTGAAGCTGTAGGTCCAGATGTTGTTGATGGTGGCAGAAGAAGCGTCCCAGGTGCCTTCGTTGAGGCTGATGTAGTCGTTCTGGTTGTTCTTCTTGTAGTCGTAGGCCTCGTCAGTGCAAAGGCCGTTGACCATGATGACGTCTTCCTGCACGTTGCGAAGATAGTAGTAGGCGTCGAGCAGAATGTTCTCCACCTCGCTGTCGTTCTTCATGTAGGTTTCCATCTGCATGGTGTCCGGATTGTAGCGGTCAAAGAAGCCGTCGCTGCAGGAGTATAATCCCATGGTGGAAGCTCCAAGGCAAACCGCCATCATTACTTTGTTGAAATATGTTGTCTTCATAATTAGGGTTCCTTTCTGTTAGAATGTTGCGTTGATACCGAATGTCATGACGCGTGAGATGGGGTAGCCTCCGAAGTCCACGCCATTGTTTGTTGCAGAGTTTCCGTTGTAGTTGGCTTCCACTGAATAGCCGGGATAGCTGTCGAAGGTGACAAGGTTCTGCAGGTTCACGCTGAAGCGCACGCGTTGCAAGCCGATGGTGCGGCACAACTTGTTGGGCAGTGTGTAGCCCAATGCCACGTTGCGGATGCGCAGGAAGTCGGCATCATACAGGTAGCGTGTGGAAGGCTGGATGTTGGCACCGAGGTTGTTGGTACCGGCCTTGTGCGATTTGCCGTTGCCTGGGTTTTCTGCACTGTGCCAGCGACCAAGTCCTGACTCCTTGAGCACGTTGTCGTCCCAGCGGTTGAGCGAGAAGGCGCGTGCTGCGGCATAGATGACCTTGCCGCCAACCTGTCCGTCGATGGTGACGGCGAGGTCGAAGTTCTTGTAGCTGAACTTGTTGTTCCATCCGTAGGTGAAGTCGGGCTGATAGTTGCCCACGTACTGATAGTCGTCGGTGTTGATGACGTTGTCGTTGTTGGTGTTTTCGAATATCAAGTCGCCGATGCCCTCCGTACCAAACTTGGCATACTTCTGCAGGTCTTCTTCCGTGTTGAAAGTGCCGATGACCTTGAGCATGTACATGTCGCCCATTGGACGGCCCACGATGTTGCGGATCACGTTGCCCCATTTCGTGCCAGCCTTGCCGTTGGCAAGTTGCTTCTGGTTGTTGGCGAGCGAGAGAATCTTGTTCTTGTTCATGGACCAGTTGAGAGTGGTTTCCCAGTTGAAGGCACCCTGGAGCACTTTTGCATTGAGGGAGATTTCAATACCCTTGTTCTCCACCTGTCCTGAGTTCATGTAGACCGTGTTCGAAATGCCGTTGAAGTTAGGTATGTTGGCAGGCATTACGATGTCGCTTGTTCGCTTGTAGAGGTCGATGTTGAGGTTGATGCGGTTGAGGAAAGCCAGGTCGATACCCAAGTCGAACTGCTTGTTCTTTTCCCATCCAAGTTCGCGGTTGGAGTAGCCGCTTGGATAGTAGGAAGGTATGGCGCTTGTGCCGAATACCACGTTGTGGTCGGTGTTGATGGTCGAAACCCATGCGTAGTTGCTGCCAATCTGGTCGTTTCCGGTCACACCATAGCTGGCGCGTACCTTGGCAAGTGTGAGCCAGTCAATCTTCTTCATCCAAGGCTCCTCTGTGATGTTCCATGCTGCCGAGCCTGAATAGAAGAGTCCGGCACGGTTGTCGGGTCCGAACTTGCTGGAACGGTCACGGCGCAGTGAACCTGAGAGCACGTATTTGCTGTCGTAGTTGAAGATGAGACGGGTGAACATGGCGTCGAACACGTAGTTCGTATTGGTTGATGAGCCAGTCCAGAGGTTGGCGCCCATCACGTTCTTGATGCTTGTGCCGAGGTAAGCCACGGGGTTGTCGGCATCAGTGCGGTCGTCCTGACGAACGGTGAAGTCGCTGTTGTATTCAAAGTCGTAACCTGCCACGGCATTGAGGTTCATCTTGTCTGTGATGTCCCAGTTGTAGGTGGCTGTTGTAGACCAGTAGGCGTTGTAGCCAAAGCCGGAGGCGCGGTAGGCGTCTATAGCATTGAGATAGGGAGTAGACTTGTTGCCCGTGTAGGCAGAGCCGAGCAGATAGGCCGACTGATAGTAGTCGAGCTTGGTGGAATTGGTCGAGAAGTCAACGGTGGAGCGGATGGTGAGGTTCTTGACCGGATTGATTTCTATGTAGGCATTGGTCAGCGTGCGGAGCGACCAGTTGTCGTTGTTGTTTTCCAGCAGGTTGCACACAGGGTTGCGCAGTTGGGTGTTCAGACCATAGTCCGGTGTGCCGTTCTTTCCTGCATAATGCTGTGAAATCTGCGTGTAGTCGCCGTTTTCCTGATATACGGGGAGAATAGGAGGATAGGAGAGAGCGTCGGCGATGACACCTTTCACGTCTTCCGTGTTCACGCCCGAAGGCTGCTGACTGCGTTTCTTGTTGTAGCTGGGTGAGAAGCTGGCACCGATTTTCACGTATTTGCTCAGTTTCGCGTCGAATCCTGCCTTGATGTTCACCTTCTTGAAGTAAGAGTTGAGCAGAATACCGTCTTCGTTCTGGTAGTTTACGGAGAAGTTGTAGGTCACCATGTCATTGCCGCCTGTAACCGTGGCGTTGGCACGATAGTTCAAGGCATTGCGGAAGATGGCGTCTTGCCAGTTGGTGTCGCAATAGTTGCCCGAGTCGCGCAGTTTGGTCAGTTCGGGATACTTGCTGATGGTACCATTGTTGGTGCGTGCCTCGATAATCATGTCGAGATAGTCTTTGGCACCGAGCACGTCAACCTGTCGCTGCACTTGGCTGATGCCGACCTGTGTGGAGAAGTTGACGGTAGGCTTGCCCGACTTGCCTCTTTTGGTGGTGACGATGATGACACCGTTGCCGGCCTTGGAACCATAGATGGCTGAAGAGGCGGCGTCCTTCAATATCTGGATGTCGTCAATATCGCTGGGGTTGATGTTGTTGAAGAGTTCGGAGTCGGTGGTGGGGTAGCCGTCGATGACGTAGAGAGGGTCGTTGCCACTGTTGATGGAGCCGGCACCGCGGATGCGGATGGAAGGAGCTGCACCTGGTTCACCGCTGGTCTGCTGAAGGCTGATGCCCGACGACAGACCCGAAAGGCTCTGCGTGACATTGGACGTAGGCATGTCGGCAATGTTGCTGCCCTTGACGGTGGACATGGCGGTTGAAACCGAACGTTTGGTGATAGAGCCGTAGCCTACCACGACCACTTCGTTGAGTTCCTCGTTGTTAGCTTTCAACACCACCTTGAAGTTGGTCTTGTTGCCCACAAGGATGGTTTGGGCGGCATAGCCCACATAGGAAACAACGAGTGATTGGTCGGGTTTCACATTGTTGATGGTAAAGTTGCCGTCGAGGTCCGACACGCATCCTGTACCTGTTCCCTTCACGATGACGCTTGCGCCGATAATCGGTTCGCCTGTTTCGTCGACAATGTTTCCTGTCACTTTTTGCTGTGCATAAAGCCCGATGGCTGTGAAAGTGAGTAGAATCACAGTAAGAAGCCTACGAATGGCGTAAGCCCCTTTTTGGGTTACGTTCGTCTGTGTTTTCATTAGTTAATCCTTTAATTGTTGTGTTATTGGTTTCTTTGTCCGACAAAATAACGGCAAAAAGATTTCTTCCGAGTTCAAAATTTGATTATTAAACCTAACTTTTTGTTATCCGTCTACCGGATTTGAAGATATACCCCAATGATTATGTGGTTTGTTCTAAAAATCGCAGAACAATGATTAACGGCGTTTGGCATTATCAAGGAAGTAGGCAGGCAAACTTTTGGAACAAGGCATGGTAAGAACATTACTCCTCTGACTTCATCCTTTAAACAGGCAGACTAAGGCGTCGCTAATGGCAGTTCCGCGGGTCGTCCCACGGCTTGGGCATCGAGTGCCCAGGCCGTGGGCAATGGATGCCCAAACTTCAGAACGGATTTTGGGCAATCTGTTTGTGGAACAGTCCTGGTTGGTTCAGTGATAGATAAGTGATGGATTTTCGGGTGTCTATCACTCATCTATCACTCATGTTAACAGGCTGACATACAGCTTAAACCTGTATATAATTAAGAAAAGTGATAGATGTGGTACAAAAAACGAAAAATTTTACGTGCGCGCACGCGCGCGCGTAAAAGACATAAAGGAAACGGACAGCAAGTGCACGATTCGTGTTAGTGCCTTGCTGCCCGGTGTAATATTGTATGAGTCTTGCGTCAGAAGTTCCATTTCACACCCAGACAAGGGCGGCATTTGAAACCGGCTGTAGACCCGAAGTTGTTGCTCAGTTCTATTTCCGTGCCCACGTTCAGATTGTCGCACCCAAAGTGCCGGCCAACGTTGTACCACAATTGTGGCTCAGAAATGAAGACAGTGTGCTTTTCTGTGCATGAGCCGTCTTCCTTGAAGTCGCAGTCATGGTTCTCCCACCAGAAGTCGGCGAAGCCGTCGAAAGTCAGTCCCTTGAGTCCGAAAATGTCCTTGCAGGTCCACACGGCAGTGAGCTGCATAGGAATGTTGCTGCTGTGCTTTCTGATGGCCTTGTAGAGAGCCTTGAGGTTGAGTGTGTTCTGGAAACTTTTGTCGTGTGCAAAATAGTCCACGCCAAAGAGCCATGCCGAGTTGATGGGGTAGCTGGCCGTGATGCCGCCATCGTATTCCACATGCAGGCTCCAAGCCTTGAGAGCTGTGTTTTGCCAGAAGTTGAGGCAGCGTGAAATCTCGAGATAGGTGCCTCCGGGAGCCAGATTAGGTCCCGGTACATGCTGGTCGTAGTTGAAATCGTGGTCAATGAAGAAGTAGTTGTTGCCCCACTTGTCGGCCTTGAACATTTCCAAGGTGAGGGTTACAAACTTGCGGTCGGCCCCGAAGTCGTAGAACAACTGTGCGTTAGTCTGGCCCTTGGCGTGCATGCAAGCCGTGAAAGCCACCAGGAAGAAAAGAAGTTTTTTCATTTTAATTGTTTGTTGTGAAGATTGAATAATGGGGCATGGGAATGCGTGGAAACAAAAAAAGGAATTACCTAAGTAATTCCTTTTCTGCGCTTCAAGATGGGCTTGAACCAACGACCCCCTGATTAACAGTCAGGTGCTCTAACCAACTGAGCTATTGAAGCATTTGTTTTGCATCAGAATGTTTGTTTCTTGATTGCGGTTGCAAAGGTACGATGAATATTTTATTCTTCCAAATATTTTTGAAGAAAAATTCATTTTGGGGCAAAAAAATAATAAAAGTGGGCCGAAGTTGGGAATATGTGAGGGTAATAGTGTACTTTTGTAGGTGAAAATGCCGATGGGCAGGTTTGTGTGCATCGAACCTATTGAAACAAATAATCTATATATAATAATGTATATGAGAAAAATTATCTGGGCAATGCTCGTTCTCTTGTGTCTTCCCTCAATGGCGCAGATCAAGAAAGACCATAACTTTGAGGTGGCCAAGAACCTGGAGGTGTTCAACAGTATCTACCGTAACCTCGACATGCTCTATGTTGATTCGCTCGATCCGAACATCGTGATAGGCAACGGAATCAACTATATGCTCCGCACCCTTGACCCCTATACGGAATACTATCCGCAGGAGAAAAACGAAGAGTTCAAACAACTGCTTACGGGAAAGTATGCCGGAATCGGTGCAATCATCAAGTATAACCTGGCGCTGAAGAACGTGGTGATAGACCAACCCTATGTCAATATGCCGGCTGCAGATGCCGGACTGAAAAAAGGCGACGTGATACTTGCTATCGACGATACGACGATGGTGGGCAAGGGCGTGGAATATGTGCGCAATCACTTGCGCGGTGAACCGGGATCTACCTTCGTGCTGAAATATAAGCGTCCAGCCACTGGGAAGGTGCAAAAGGTGAAAGTGGTGCGTAAGCAGATACAAATGCCGGCCGTGCCCTACTATGGACTGGTAGACAACGGTGTCGGCTACATCAACCTGGTGCAGTTCACCGAAGGGTGTGCCAAGGATGTGCGCAGGGCAGTTATCGACTTGAAACATCAGGGCATGAAAGGACTCGTGTTCGACTTGCGTGGCAATGGCGGAGGTTCAGAGGCCGAAGCCGTGCAGATTGTCAACCTGTTTGTGCCCAAGGGTAGACTCGTGGTGAGCAACCGCGGCAAGTTGGAACGTGCTAACCACGACTACAAAACCACAGTCGAACCCCTCGACACGGTGATGCCCATGGTGGTGTTAGTAGACGACAATACCGCCAGTGCCAGTGAAATTACCAGTGGCGCGCTGCAAGACTTTGACCGCGCGGTTGTAATGGGAACAAGAACCTATGGCAAGGGACTCGTGCAGATGACCATGCAACTGCCCTACAACGGAACCATGAAACTGACCACCAACAAGTATTACATACCCAGTGGCCGCTGCATACAAGCCATCAAGTATGGACACGGAACGGGAGCTTATCAAGAGCACATTCCCGATTCGCTGACCAAAGTGTTCTACACGCTCCACGGAAGAGAAGTGCGCGATGGTGGTGGCATCAAGCCCGATGTCGAAGTGAAACCCGACTCATTGCCCGACATCGTGTTCTATCTGGCATCCAGTGGGCGCGATTCCACTGAAGTGCTTTACAATTATGAACTTGAGTATATCAAGAATCATCCGAATGTGGCTGGTCCTGAGGTGTTTGAACTGACAGATACCGACTACGAGGACTTCAAGCAGATGGTTGTGAAAAGTGGCTTCACTTACGACCGCGAGAGCGAGAAGTATATGAAGGATTTGGAGAAAATCATCAAGTTTGAAGGTTATTATGACGATGTGAAAACAGACTTGGATAACCTGAAGAAGAAACTCAACCACAACATCTCCAAGGATCTCGATATACACAAGAGTCTTATCAAGCAGGTGATAGCCAACGACTTGATGGCTGCCTATTATTTTCAGGCAGGGTCTATCCGCTGTAACCTCAGGTATGACAAGCAATGGAAGGAAGCGGTCAAACTGCTTTCCGACAAAGGCAGGTATGATTCAATATTGAAAGGAAAGAATGAGAAAGAAAAGAAATAACCCCAATTTCCGCTTTATGTGGGGTATCATGATTTTGGGGCTGATGGTCCTGGTTCTGGTGGCACTTGTCATGCTGTGGAGCCTCCAAAGAGGATAAATAGAGGGAAAATGAACGAAATATAACAAAAACTTTGCGAGTGTGCGGATTTATTCGTAATTTTGCACCGTTCAGTGGAATGAGGAGCTCTCCGAGAGTTCCTCATTTTATTTTAAATAAGACTTATGATTGATAAGAACGTCGTTAAGAAAATTGTAGACGAGTGGCTCGTGGACAAGGATTATTTCCTTGTTGACATCATGATTAGCCCCGATGACAAGATTGTCGTTGAGATTGACCATGCCGATGGCGTGTGGATTGAAGACTGTGTGGCGCTGAGCCGCTACGTGGAAGACCACCTCTGCCGTGATGAAGAGGACTATGAACTTGAAGTGGGATCCGCCGGACTGGGACAACCCTTCAAGGTGCCTCAGCAGTATGCCAACTTTGTTGGCCAAGAGGTGGAGGTGCTCGATGAAGACGGCAAGAAGTATAAGGGCATCCTGAAAAGCGTGGACGGCAACGACTTTGTCGTCACCGCTCGGGAAAAAGTGAAAGTGGAAGGCAAGAAGCGTCCTGTGCTGTCAGATGTGGACCATGCGTTCCAAATGGACAAGGTGAAATATACAAAATACTTATTAAGTTTCAAATAAAAGGTTATGGCATTAAAGAAAGAAGAAGAAGCTCCGAATATGATCGAGACCTTCAAGGAATTTAAGGAAACCAAGAATATCGACCGTACTACATTGGTGAGCGTGCTGGAAGAAAGTTTCCGCAACGTGATTGCCAAGATTTTCGGCAGTGACGAGAATTTCGACGTCATCGTTAATCCTGATAAGGGCGACTTCGAAATCTATCGCAACCGCGTAGTCGTGGCCGACGGTGAAGTGCAGGACGAGAATAAGGAAATCAGCCTTTCTGACGCACGTAAACTCCAGGAAGACTATGAGGTGGGAGAGGATGTCAGCGAACCGGTTAACTTTGCCAAGTTCGGCCGTCGCGCCATCCTGAACTTGCGCCAGACACTGGCTTCCAAGATTCTGGAACTTGAGCACGACTCATTATACAACAAATACAAAGACCGTGTGGGTCAGATTATCTCGGCTGAGGTGTATCAGACCTGGAAGCGTGAAATTCTTCTCGTGGACGACGAGAATAACGAACTTATCCTTCCTAAAAGCGAGCAGATACCTGCAGACCAGTATCGCAAGGGCGAGGCCGTGCGTGCGGTGATTCTCCGTGTGGACAACGAGAACAACAACCCCAAGATTATCCTTTCTCGTACCAGTCCGCTTTTCCTGCAGCGTCTTCTCGAAGCTGAGGTGCCCGAGATTGCCGAGGGCCTTATTTCCATCCGCCGCATCGCCCGCCTTCCGGGAGAGCGTGCCAAGGTGGCTGTGGAGACCTATGACGAGCGCATCGATCCGGTGGGTGCATGTGTCGGCGTAAAGGGCAGTCGTGTGCATGGCATCGTGCGCGAACTCTGCAATGAAAACATAGACGTGATCAACTATACGTCTAACGTGAAGCTGTTCATCCAGCGTGCTCTCAGTCCAGCGCGCATCAACAGCATCAACGTGGATGAAGAGAACCATAAAGCAGAAGTATATCTTCAGCCGGAAGAGGTTTCATTGGCAATCGGCCGTGGCGGTATGAACATCAAACTGGCATCCATGCTCACAGAGTATACCATCGACGTGTTCCGCGAAATCAGCGACAGCGAGGCTGATGAAGATATCTATCTTGACGAATTTTCAGACGAAATCGACCAGTGGGTTATTGACGCCATCAAGAGCATCGGTCTTGACACTGCCAAGGATGTGCTTAATGCTCCCCGTGAAATGCTCGTGGAGAAAGCCGACCTTGAAGAAGAAACCGTTGACAATGTGCTGAAGGTGCTCCGGGCTGAGTTTGAATAATAACAATCGTCTAACATATAACGCGAAAAAGAAACATAAGAACAGAAGAAAGAATGGGCATCAGATTAAACAAAGCAATACGTGAATTGAACATAGGACTTCAAACGGCAGTTGAATTCCTTGAGAAGAGACAAAACTTGGGCGAGGTGAAAGACGACATGAACTTCAAACTGAACGACGCTCAGTATAATGCGCTTCGTGAAGCTTTCAAGTCGGACAAGGAAGTCCGAACCGAAGCCGAGAAACTCTTCCCTAAAAAGCAAAAGGAGAAAAAGCCAGCGTCGGAGACTGCTGAAGGTGGCGCTGTGCCAACGTCTTCGATACGTCAACAATACAAGCCTTTGGGCAAGATTGATCTTGACAGTATCGGAAAACCCTCTGCACCTAAGTCTGCCGCTCATGCTTCTTCCGAGGTGCGCACACCCAAGGCTGCTGCCGTGAGCCAAGGTGAACCAGCGCCCCAACAGGCGGAAAAGAAAGTCGAGGCAAAGCCGGAACCTGTAGCAAAGCAACCAGCTGCAGCTGAACAGCTAGCCTCCGCCGCTCCATCGAAGGCTGAGGTGAAGCCTGTCGCTACCGATTCCGCAGCTAAATCTTCAGAGGATAGCACAGCCCCGACTGCCACGGACCAGACAAAAATCTTCACCCTCAAGAGTGAGAAGAAACTGGCTAACCGGGTGAACGTGCTCGGCAAGATAGATCTCGATGCGCTGAACCAGACAACTCGCCCCAAAAAGAAGAGCAAGGAAGAACGCCGCAAGGAGCGCGAGGAAAAGACCCAGCAGCAAAAGGGCGACAAGAAAAAACGCGTACGCATCAATAAGGAACGTGTTGACATCAATGCAGCCGCCAACCAACCGGGAAACTCACAGGGTGGCAACAAGAAGAAAAACAACAACGGCAACAATAACGGCGGCAATGCCAACGGCAACAACAAGAAAAACCGCAATCGCAGCAAGAAGCCTGTTGAGGTTAGCGAAGAGGACGTTGCACGCCAGGTAAAGGAAACGCTGGCACGACTTACCAACAAGCAGAACCAGAACAAGAAGGGCGCCAAATACCGTAAGGAGAAGCGCGAGGCTGTTCAGGAGAAACTGAATGAGGAGTTGAATGCCGAAAAGAAGGAAAGCAAGACACTGAAGCTCACGGAATTCGTGACCGTGAGTGAACTTGCAACCATGATGGACGTTTCAGTCAACCAGGTAATTGGCACGCTGATGAGTGTGGGTATCATGGTATCCATCAACCAGCGCCTTGATGCCGAGACCATTAACCTCGTGGCTGAGGAGTTCGGCTTCAAGACAGAATATGTCAGCGCCGAGGTACAGGAAGCCATAACAGAAGAGGCTGACGACGAAAACGACCTCGTTTCACGTGCTCCTATTGTCACTGTGATGGGCCATGTAGACCATGGTAAGACTTCTTTGCTTGATTATGTGCGCAAGACCAACGTGATTGCTGGAGAGGCAGGTGGTATCACTCAGCACATTGGTGCCTACAATGTGAAACTGGAAGACGGCCGCCAGATAACCTTCCTGGATACTCCTGGTCATGAGGCGTTTACAGCCATGCGTGCCCGTGGTACACAGGTTACGGATATTGCCATCATTATCATCGCTGCCGACGATAGCGTGATGCCTACCACCAAGGAGGCTATAGCCCATGCTCAGGCCGCTAATGTTCCTATGGTATTTGCTATCAACAAGATAGATAAACCGGGAGCTAATCCTGATAAGATACGTGAGGATCTTGCCAATATGAACTTGCTCGTGGAAGAGTGGGGCGGTAAGTACCAGTGCCAGGAAATAAGTGCCAAGAAAGGTATAGGCGTGAAGGAACTTTTGGAAAAGGTTCTTCTCGAAGCTGAAATGCTTGACTTGAAGGCTAATCCTAACCGTAAGGCCACCGGTTCTATCATTGAGTCATCCCTTGATAAGGGACGTGGATATGTGTCTACCGTATTGGTGAGCAATGGTACACTAAAAGTGGGCGACATTGTGATTGCCGGTACTTACTTTGGCCGTATCAAAGCCATGTTCAATGAGCGTAACCAACGCATTGAAAAGGCAGGTCCTTCTGAACCAGCCATTATCTTGGGCTTGGACGGTGCACCGACAGCAGGTGATACGTTCCATGTGCTTGAAACAGAACAGGAGGCTCGAGAGATAGCCAACAAACGTCAGCAGTTGCAACGCGAACAGGGATTGAGAACACAGAAACGTCTCACCCTCAGCGATATTTCACACCGCATTGCCTTGGGTTCATTCAAGGAACTCAACATCATTGTCAAGGGTGACACCGATGGAAGTATTGAGGCTCTCAGTGATTCGTTCATCAAACTTTCTACCGAGAAGATTAAGGTGAATGTCATCCACAAGGCTGTGGGACAGATTTCCGAGAGCGACGTGACGCTTGCTGATGCTTCCGATGCCATCATCGTGGGATTCCAGGTCCGTCCTTCAAGTGCTGCCCGCAAGCAGGCCGATCAGGAAGGTGTGGAAATCAACACTTATTCAGTCATCTATGATGCCATTGACGATGTGAAGTCTGCTATGGAAGGTATGCTTGACAAGGTGAAGAAGGAAGTAGTGACTGGTCAGCTGGAAGTGCGTCAGGTCTACAAGATTTCCAAAGTAGGTACCGTGGCAGGTGCATTTGTTACAGAAGGCAAAGTACATCGCACGGACAAAGCTCGCGTGGTGCGCGATGGTATCGTGGTGCACACTGCTCCTATCAATGCCTTGAAGCGATATAAGGATGATGTGAAGGATGTGGCTACCAACTTTGAGTGTGGTATTAGCCTCGTAAACTTCAATGACATCCAGGTAGGCGACGTGCTTGAAACCTTCACGGAAATTGAAGTTCAGCAGAAACTGTAGTAACAATTGTGACCATGTTTCTGCATGGCACGTTATTTGCAATCCATTATAGGGACGGGTACTACGTTTATCCGTCCCTATTTGCCAAATATATATACAAGCTATCATGGATAATAATAAGGTTAAAGACCCAAATGTCGGCATGCAAGAGCGTAAGGAAGAACCCAATGCTTTCGTGAAACAGGTGGCAGACCAGAAATATGAGTTTGGTTTTACCACTGATGTGCATACCGACATCATTGACAAAGGCTTGAATGAAGACGTGGTGCGTCTCATCTCCCAAAAGAAAGGGGAACCAGATTGGTTGCTGGATTTCCGATTGAAGGCCTTTGAATATTGGAAAACACTAAAACAACCAACGTGGGGACATGTGCGTCTGCCGCAAATCGACTATCAGGACATTTCCTATTATGCAGACCCGTTGGCCAAGAAACCTGTTAACAAAGAGATAGATCCGGAGTTGGAGAAAACCTTTGACAAGTTGGGCATTCCACTTGAGGAACGGCTCGCTCTTAGTGGTACGGCTGTAGATGCCATCATGGACTCTGTGTCGGTGAAGACCACCTTCAAAGACAAGTTGGCAGAGAAGGGTATCATTTTCTGTTCCATCGGCGAAGCCGTGAAGGAACATGCAGACTTGGTACGCGAATACCTCGGTTCTGTAGTCCCATATCGTGACAATTTCTATGCCGCTCTTAACAGCGCCGTGTTCAGTGACGGCTCGTTCGTGTATATACCGAAAGGCGTCAAGTGTCCAATGGAATTGAGCAGCTACTTTCGTATAAATGCACGTAACACCGGTCAGTTTGAACGAACGCTCATCATTGCTGATGACGATGCCTATGTTTCTTATCTTGAGGGATGTACAGCCCCGATGCGAGACGAAAACCAGTTGCATGCAGCCATCGTGGAGATTATTGTCAAGGACAATGCTGAAGTGAAGTACTCTACTGTTCAGAATTGGTATCCAGGTGATGAGAATGGTAAGGGTGGCGTGTTCAATTTGGTGACAAAGCGCGGCGATTTGCGTGGCGTCAATTCGAAACTTTCCTGGACACAGGTTGAAACTGGATCAGCCATTACCTGGAAGTATCCGTCTTGTGTGCTTCGCGGTGACAACTCCGTGGCTGAATTTTATAGCGTGGCAGTGACCAACCACTATCAGGAAGCTGACACGGGAACGAAAATGATACACATGGGTAAGAATACCAAGAGTACCATCATTTCCAAGGGTATCAGTGCGGGACATAGCCAGAATTCTTATCGAGGACTGGTGCGTGCCACCTCTAATGCTGACAATGCCCGTAACTATAGTTCTTGTGATAGTTTGTTGCTCGGCAGCGATTGTGGCGCACACACATTTCCTTACATGGATATTCATAATGATACGGCAGTCGTGGAACATGAGGCAACCACTTCCAAGATTTCCGAAGACCAACTGTTCTATTGCAACCAACGGGGCATTCCCACGGAACAGGCTGTGGGCCTGATTGTCAACGGATATGCCAAGGAAGTGCTTAAAAAGCTCCCCATGGAATTTGCCGTAGAAGCACAGAAACTTCTTTCTGTGTCTTTGGAGGGAACTGTAGGATAAACATAAACCAACAATAGTTTTCAGAATTATGCTTGAAGTTAAGAACTTACATGCCAAAATTGGCGATAAAGAGATATTGAGAGGCATAAACCTCACGATCCAAGATGGAGAAACCTGCGCAGTGATGGGGCCTAATGGCTCCGGCAAGAGTACACTTAGTGCCGTATTGGTGGGAAATCCACTTTATGAAGTAACGGAAGGGTCTGTAACCTACAATGGCAAAGACCTGCTTGCCATGAAGCCGGAAGAGCGAGCCAATGAGGGACTTTTCCTATCGTTTCAGTATCCTGTGGAAATTCCAGGTGTGTCCATGATTAATTTCCTCAAGGCTGCTGTTAATGAAAAGCGCAAATATCATGGACTCCCGGAATTGAAGGCAGCTGAATTTCTTAAGCTCATGAACGAAAAACGCAAGATTGTGGAACTTGACAGTAAGTTCACACGGCGTTCAGTCAATGAAGGTTTCAGTGGCGGTGAAAAGAAACGTAACGAGATTTTCCAGATGGCCATGCTTGAGCCTACTCTACGAATTCTCGATGAAACTGATTCTGGCCTTGATGTAGATGCCTTGCGTATCGTGGCAGAAGGTGTCAATAAACTCAAAACACCTCAAACCAGCACCATCGTCATTACTCACTATGAGCGTTTGCTCGACATCCTTAAGCCAGAAACCATTCATGTGCTCTATCACGGACGTATTGTGAAGACTGCCGGTCCAGAGTTGGCCAAGGAAATTGAAGATCGTGGCTATGACTGGATTAAGGAAGAGGTTGGAGAAAAGTAAAGGAAAGGGTTGAAACAATGAATAACAACTCATCAGTTACACGGAAGGCAGCTGAACAACAGTATATAGACCTCTACAATGAAACACGTGAGGTGATATGCGAACATAGTGCCGAGCCGATGAATGTCTTGCGTGATGGGGCCTTTGAGAATTTCAAACGCTTAGGGTTCCCGACACGTAAGGTGGAACGCTATAAGTATACCGACGTGGCGCAGTATTTTGAACCTAATTATGGTCTTAATCTCTCCCGTCTGGACATACCTGTTGATCCTTATAAAGCCTTTCGGTGTGATGTGCCAAATCTGAGCACGTCGCTTTATTTTCTGGTTAACGATGCTTTCTTTGACAAAGCCCTCCCTAAGGTTCAACTTCCAGAGGGAGTGACCATTGATTCTTTGTCTAAGGTGGCTAAGGAAAATCCCGGTTTCATCGAGAAATATTACGGCAAAATGGCCAGTACCGGTGAAGATGCTATCACGGCACTCAACACTATGCTTGTGCAAGATGGCTTGTTGATTCATGTCAAAAAGAATGTGGTGATAGACCGCACTGTTCAGGTCATCAACATCCTGCGCTCAGATGTAGACATGATGGTCAACCGTCGTGTGCTCATTGTTATGGAGGAAGGGGCCGAAGCTAAGTTCCTTTTCTGCGACCATTCAGCTGACGACCGCCATTTCCTGACTACACAGGTGATTGAAGCTTTTGTTGCTGACAATGCTTCTTTGGATCTTTATTGTTTGGAGGAAACTCATGCCAAGAACGTTCGTTTTAGCAATTTGTACATTGATCAGCAGGCCAATAGTCGTGTGAATCATAATATCATTACTTTACACAATGGCGTTACACGTAACCGCACAGATTTGGTCTTCAATGGTGAGGGCGCAGAATGTAGCCTGTGTGGATGTGTGATTGCCGACAAGGAACAACATGTGGACAACAACACGCTCATCGACCACAAGGTGGGACATTGTACAAGTCATGAACTTTACAAGTATGTTCTCGATGATAAGGCTACCGGTGCTTTTGCCGGTAGAGTGCTTGTGCGTCATGGCGCACAGAAGACAACGTCGGACGAGGTTAACCAGAATCTATGTGGTAGCAAGACTGCTCGCATGTACACGCAACCTATGTTGGAAATCTATGCTGACGACGTGAAATGCTCGCATGGTTCCACCGTGGGGCAACTCAATGATCAAGCCTTGTTCTATATGGAGCAGCGTGGCATAAGCAGGAAGGAAGCTAAACTGTTGCTTGAATTCGCCTTTATCAACGAAGTCATCGATAAAATGCAACTGGAACCGCTCCGCGATCGTCTCCATCACTTGGTGGAGAAAAGATTCCGTGGAGAATTGAGTAAGTGTGAAGGATGTAAACTCTGCAAATAATTTAAGGGAGGCACTATAACTATGTACGATATCCAGAAAGTTCGTCAGGATTTCCCCATTTTATCGAGAGAAGTCTATGGTCATCCGCTCGTCTATCTTGACAATGCTGCTACCACTCAGAAACCTCTTTGCGTGCTGGATGCTATGCGCCGTGAATATCTTAATGTCAATGCCAACGTGCATCGTGGTGTTCACTATCTGTCGCAACAGGCCACCGATTTGCATGAGGCCGCCCGTGAAACAGTGCGAAAGTTCATCAACGCGCGCTCCACTAATGAAATCGTGTTCACACGCGGCACAACAGAGGGACTCAATCTCATCGCTTCTTCTTTCAGTGATGAATTCCTTGGAGAAGGCGACGAAGTGATCGTGTCCACCATGGAACACCATTCCAACATTGTGCCCTGGCAATTGCAGGCTGCCAAGAAAGGTATAGCTCTCAAGGTAATTCCTATGACAGATTTGGGAGAGCTTGACCTTGAACAATTCGCCCAAATGTTCACGGAGAGGACGAAACTTCTGAGCGTTACACAGGTCAGCAATGTACTGGGCACAGTCAACCCTGTTAAGGATATGATACGTGTTGCTCACGACCATGGTGTCCCCGTTATGGTGGATGGTGCACAGAGTACTCCGCATTTTAAGGTGGATGTTCAAGATTTGGACTGCGAGTTTTTTGTGTTCAGCGGACATAAGATTTATGGTCCTACGGGTATTGGTGTACTTTATGGAAAGGAGGATTGGCTCGACCGCTTACCTCCATACCAAGGGGGAGGCGAAATGATAGAGAGTGTGAGTTTTGAGAAAACAGTCTTTGAGAAACTCCCTTTCAAGTTTGAGGCAGGTACCCCCGACTATGTGGCAACTCATGGACTTGCAACCGCTCTTGACTACGTGTCGAATCTTGGCATGAACAATATCCAGAGACATGAGCGTGAACTGACAGATTATTGCATGAATCAGATGCGCACCATCGATGGAATCAGACTTTTTGGAGAATCTGCCGGCAAGGATGCCGTAGTGAGTTTCCTTGTCCGCGACATTCATCACCTTGATATGGGGACATTGCTCGATCGGTTAGGCATTGCCGTACGCACCGGTCATCATTGTGCTCAGCCGTTGATGATACGATTGGGTATCCAAGGAACGGTGAGAGCATCATTTGCATTGTATAATACGAAAGAAGAAATAGATATACTTGTGGCAGGAATCAAGCGTGTCGCCCAAATGTTTTAGGGCGACCGCTTTTGTTTTTGAATTAATATTTCTTATGCTTGAATCCCACTTTTATACCGATTTAATCGAAGCTGGTTGCGATGAGGCAGGCCGTGGATGTTTGGCGGGCAGTGTTTATGCAGCAGCAGTTATATTACCTTCGGATTACGACAATCCTGAGTTAAACGACTCTAAAAAGTTGACGGAAAAGAAACGTTATCTGTTGAGAGAGCAAGTGCAACGCGATGCTGTGGCATGGGCTATAGGTGTTGTCACTCCCGATGAAATCGATAAAATCAACATCCTCAATGCCAGTTTCCTCGCCATGCACAGGGCTTTAGATCAATTGAAAGTTCGGCCCGAAGCTGTCATAGTTGATGGAAACAGATTCAAGCCCTATCATGATCTACCTTATACAACCATTATCAAAGGCGACGGCAGATACCAGGCCATTGCAGCGGCAAGCATATTGGCAAAGACTTACCGTGATGATTACATGGCTGAATTGGCTACCCAATACCCACAATATGATTGGCAAAGTAATAAGGGCTACCCCACAAAAAAACACCGGGAAGCCATAAGGAATTACGGAATCTCTCCATTTCATCGGCGTTCTTATAATTTGTTGGGATGTGAATTGGAACTTGATTTCAAGTAGTCTAACTATTCAACACCCTTTTCACGTTCTTTTGACCCTAGACGGGAGCGTAACGAACGGAGACTGGAAGGCGTGATACTGAGTATTTCCTCGATTTCATCGTTTGATTTACCCATCTCTTGTAATAAGAGATAAGTGTACATGTGTGGTGTGATTCTTGAATATTTCTCATTCCATTTGGCGTAAAGTGCCGGCTGTTTAATCATCACGTAGTCCAATAAATATGTCTCCGCGCCTTTAATATCAGCAGGTATGTGTTCGCCCTGTGCTAATGCTCCATATACAATTCTCCCTAAACGCAATCGTTCTCTGATGTTCTTCTGTAATAGTTCGATCCTCCGTTCCAACGCAAGTATCTTGTCGTTATTGTTAGCTTCTGTCATCTGGGTTTCCTTCAATTCTATTTTGAGAGAGTCAACGTCTGTTTTCATCCTTTCTATTTCCGAAATGTGAATGTCTATGTTTGTTTTCCATTTGCTGTAAAAGTGGAATCCGAAAACAATACCGATAAGTAAGAGGACGACAAGAATACAAATTAGAATAACATTGTGGAATCGTGCTGCAGCACTTTCCTCCTTGCTTTCGTGCATTAAGTTTTCTTTCTCGTTCACCACCTCGTCTGCTTCGAGTAATGACAAATATGCGTTTGCAGCTTCTTTGTAAGAATGTTTGTTCCACAGCGTATAGACTACGCGGAGTTCTATAGCTTCGTTAGTATTGGGCGAAAGTTTGTGTCCCACGGCTTCTCGCAGCATCTTTTTGGCATTGGCTGTGTCATTATTGTATGCCAATTGTCTTGCCGTAAAACACAAAACCTTCTTGTAGGAGCGTTCTTCAAGTTTCCTTTTGAAAAGGGGAGCCTGTTTGTAGAGGAATTGTGCAGCAGTGTCGCTTTTTGTCATTCTCATGGTTACATACAGATAATGGCTGATGGCTGTTAGGAGCGAATCTGTGTTATGCAAATCCGTGGTGGCTACAATTAGTTGGCGCGCATATTTCTCAGATTGGCTGTTCCTGAACTTGGCATCGTAACTCCACGCATTGCAAATATAGTAGTCATAGAGTTGTTCCAAGAAAATACATTTCCAATATTTGCAGTTTCTCTTTCTAGCCAAGTTCATACCCTCTATGGCATAGTGCTTCCATTGTTCTTTTGCATTCACACGAAAGTCAAAGGCATCCTCTCCTTTGTCTTTGCAAATCTGAGTCGCATTTTTTATTTGTCGTTGATATTTTTTACAGGAGTCAAGACATAACGTGTATTCCTGCAGCCAAACATCTTCTACTTCGTTTCGGTTGTCACATCCCGTTACCGATAGGGCGGATAGAACGAAACTTATAACATAAATGATTTTTTTCATGTCTACTGTTGTTTTGTGATAGATAATGCTTTGCCGTGTGCCTGTGCCTGATCATAAATAGGACGGATAGAGTCCATGTATATTATATTGGATTTCATAAAGGCTTTAATTTCGTTTATGGCGTGGTTGCCCATGTCGTAAAACTCATAGCGATACCAGTGGTTTCCAATAGGTTTTACGTCAATAATGTGTGAATACCCTTTGCCGTCTTGTACGGATGAACGGAATACCCATCCAGCTAAAGCCCGCTCGTTACCACTATATTCTTGTGTGTAAATATGGTGCAACTCGATGATGAGTCTTTCCGTGCAGTGCTCGTAAAGAAACATGTCGTCGTTGTAACGTTTTCGGTTATACATCTGTTTGATGAATGTACAGATGGTTTGTTCCTTGTCTATGCTGTCTTCTTTCATCATGGCGATGGAATCTTGACGCAATACAGTTTGCAGGGAATCTTTTGTTTTTACGACCCTACTTGTTGCCTTCTCCCGTCTGCAAGCCGTCATCAAGATAGCCGCCAACAGGAATCCTAAGATAATAATTCTATTTTTCATTTTTTTCATTTTGTATTTTAGGTAATTCTGTATAGTCAATACTCATAATATTGCATTTAAGAGGCGTATTGATAACCTCACCTCTTATTTCTGCTCTTTCAAATTTGAATGTCAATTGTCGAGGCAGCGTACATTTTTTGGATAATAAGAACAACCAATGAATTTCATGGTCACCTCTTGTCAAATAAGCCCCTTGTCCTTCAAAGATTCCTTCTCCATCCTTCTCTATTTCGTACTTGTGGAAAAGCAAAGGACTCTCGATTTCCATAGAAGTAAATTCTCTTTCGTTTAACTTTTTGAGATCGCGGAATCTGCTTTCTATCCTTTTGCCATTCCTGTCTGTTACATATACAGAATCCAGATACCTGATATCTGTTACTTCAACGGTAGAGGTATCTTTTTTAAAGATGGAAAGTAGATACAGATTCATGCTGTCGGGAATGTTCCCGTCTATTTCCACTTGCTGCAATGTCGCTTTCTCTATTGTGGCGTTCGGGTTATGTTGTCTGCAACCTTCAGCAAACTGACAGCCTATATAAAAAAGCATTCCGATCCATCCGATAACAAGTCCGATGAGGCATCCACACCCTAAACTGTTTACGTGTTTCTGTTCCATAATAATTTTTTATATTATTCCGAAAAAGAAAAGGAAAAAACCGATTACGCCAACCAGTATGCCGATGACGCATCCTAATCCAAAGTAAATTAAACAATCTTTGTCCATAGTTATTTGTGTGTATTTAAGAAAGCCATAGCCTCTCGTTTGAAAGATATTGCTTTAGGGTTATATACTTTTTGTTCTATCTCGACAATGCTTTTTGCATAGATTATGGCTTTGTCTATTTCGTTCCGATGTCTGTAATATCTCATTAATATCATCCTGGGCAGAAGTTTATTTGGACACATGTTGGTATATGTGATGATGGGTTTAATCGCCAGGTCTTCTTTCCCCAATTTTTTCTTTATTTCATACAGGCTCAAGAGTATTCGTGGCATGGAAGTATAGCAATACGCTTTATCAAGACATTCGTTGGCTAATTGGTATTCTTTGTTTTTAATAGCGTTTCTTGCTCGTTGATACCAAAAGGCTTCAGATGAATTGATGTGCTTTTCTATGTTTCCGTATTCTAAGTCATTGACATACATGCCCATTTGCATCTTTTGCTTTATTTTGTATAGTTGTGCTTGTGCGGATATGACGTGAATGAGGTTATATGCCATATAGCCAGTAAGTACAAAAAAGAAAATCAAGGCCTTATGTTTTATCTGTATGTTGTAAAATCCCTCTTTTGTACCGATAATGATACCGACAATGCATGCAATCATTAACCATAGCGAAATTCCATCATAGACAAAATTGAACAAACTCATTGCTGCAAGTGAAGCCATAATTGAAAACTCTGTTACAAGAGATTCCTTTTTTGCAGTTGTAATGAATATTGCATAAAAAGTAACAAGAAAAAACATTCCGATAATGCCACCCTCTACCCCTTGTTCTAAATAATCATTATATGCCATAGTAGTAAAGGACGCATTTCTTTGTTCTCGAGCTGATCCGTGTTCTTTCGCAAAATATAGAGATTGTCTCTCGTTGTATAACTTTTCAAACATACCATATCCATACTCCCAAGGCTTTTCTATGACCATTTCTGTAGAAAGTTTCCATATTAGAAATCTTCCGTCTGCGGAATCTTTTTTGGCCCTGTAAAGTGTAGAACTTACAGCAATTAATGCTATGGTAAACATACCGATTATAATGTATCTTCTATTGCCCTCCTTTATCCAATATCTGAACTTTTCATTAAAACCAATTAGACATGCCAGTGCCGTGCCTATTCCTATATAAGCACTTCTACACTTTAAAAGGAAAATACAGCATATTGTTAGTGCCAGAAAAACGGCAATGACTTTATTGTGTTTTGAAGAATGGTATGTGTCGATTAATAAAGGAATGCCTGCTGCCATGTATTCAGCCGTGACAGTTGGATTCTCATTTGCTCCAGTAATCATAAAATAAGGATTGTTGGAACTGATAATGTGGAGTGACTCCAGTGCAATGTAGCAGAGGTTGATAACCAAAACAGCCAATAGTCCTTTCTGAATGTCGTGTTTTTTGAGAAGACTTTGTTTTAGGGCTTGAGAGATGCATAATATTCCCCCAAGTCCATAACATAGATACATTGTTTTGTATGACTCTTTTCCACAAACAAATCCATGAATCACAATAAATGCCATGAATGCAATGATGAAAATTTCTTGTTGGCCGACATCCATTGTTTCTTTTTTTACAATGCTATGGGCAAGAATACACAATGCGAAGATTATCCATCCTATTTCCATTATCAGACTGCGTGATAGTGATGGATATACAAACCAGTGTGTATTTATCGTTCCCAGTATGCATATTGCAAAGAAAATGGTTGTAGTTAAATATCGTGTTCTCAATGCCATATTATGTTTCTGTTGTTTATAATAAATGGACGTTCTTCTTTCCCTTTGGTTTGGTCATGAAGTATAAAGAGGGCGTTGTAGGGTAAATCTTTAAAATGTAGTGTCTCATTTTCCGCTGTTTGCATACGATGAACAACCTCTCCGTTTTCCTCATAATAGCAGAGTGCATATTGGTGCCCTTTTGTAATGAAGTTGTCATCGTTGCGCGGCATATATTTTATCTTGTCTATTCTAACGGGCTTGCCGAAGTCTATCGCTAACATGGCGTTGTCTGCATTTCGCGTCTGGTAGAATGAAAGAAGGTCATCATCGAAAGCCATGGCAGCGTTTGACCCCGATGCTGGTTCTTTATTGCCAGCATAGTTAATTGGATAAATGCGTTTGCCGTTATCGAAGAACATGATTTCTGCAACATTGCAATAACTCTTCTTGGGTGAAACGTATCTTAAATATCTATACTTCTGTCCTTTTAAGTCTACAGAAATGGAGTCGTAGTTCATCTCTGGATTACCCTTTATGCATCCGACTTCAATCGTATTGTCAAAATTAGGATTTTCAGCCATCTCAAATTTTGCAAGAACCATCCGCTTACTGTAGTTGTGAATTGTACTATATATGGGATATTTGCGTTTTATGTCCAAAGACACTGTCTTTTCAGCAGAGGGCTTTAAAGATACAATGTCACCATTGCTTTTTACCAAGATGGGTACTGATATTGGCTTGCATCCCCCATTCCAAATAGATGGCAGATAGACGGCATTTCTTCCTATCTGCTTGAACCAGGCTTTCCCGTTTATTATAGGTGCAAATGCGATAGGAATCCATTTTTGGTTACTGAATACTGCCAAGTAGGCAAAATGTTTATTGGCGGTATTGTTTTTCACGTCAACACAGATGTTAACGCATTTAGCCTAGATAATTCATAGGGAGGCATTATTAGATTCTTCTTCCTCAACATGCTATACCATTTGAAAAGAAATAG